>ONSC01000002.1 GCA_900320365.1 uncultured Bacteroidales bacterium | reverse complement strand
TCCTCTACACCTCGCTCCAGATATGCGCCAATCTCGCTATAGCATTTGAGCCGTTCACTCCGTTCTCGGCTGAGAAGCTTAGAGGGATCCTGAAGGTTGGTTTAGACGCTGGGTTCGATCATCGCTCCGGCGAAGGTGAGCCGACGGTGAACTTCTACAAGCCCGGCGAATGCCGCGCTTTGCATACGGCCGGACAGCCGCTACCTGAAACGGCCGGACAGCCGCTCGAGCCCGGCCGCGTCCATTCTCGCTACGCTGCGGCTGAGTACGGCCTAAGCTCGACGGCTGCTCCGGCCGGTCCGGTGCTGACATGGGATGACTTGGGACGTGGAGATATACTGCCGGTAGGACATGAGCTTGGAGAGGCCGTCCTTTTGTTCAGCAAGATCGAGGACAATGTCATCGACGCCCAGATCGCCAAACTGAACGCCACAAAGGCCGCCAACGAGGCTGCCGCCAAAGCCGCTGAAGCTGAGGAAGCCGCCCATAAGGTCGAGCCTCAGAAGCCTGAGGTCACATTTGAGGACTTCGGAGCCATGGACATCCGAACCGCCACAGTGCTTGAGGCTGAGCGAGTTCCCAAGACTGACAAGCTCCTCAAACTCACGATTGACACCGGAATTGACCAGAGGACGATTGTCTCGGGCATAGCCGAGTACTATTCCCCTGAAGACATGCTCGGAAAGCAGATCTGCATCCTGGCCAATCTCAAACCCAGGATGATCCGAGGCATCGAGTCAAAGGGTATGATCCTTATGGCAAAACAGGGTGACGGAACCATGCGTCTCGTCACCCCGAGTGAAGCCGTGTCAAACGGTGCTGTTATCGGCTGATTTATTTCTTAATCAAGCTCTTGACATAATCATAGAACTCAGGATCCTCACCCACGATGGTCTTGTTGATAGTGCCGTCGGGATTGAGGATGATCTTCGTGGGATAACCCTGGATGGCGTATGTCGTAGAGACATCAATCTTCTCATTTCCGGGATTATACACATGGAGCCAAGGAAGCTCATGCTCCTTTATGGCTTTCTTCCACACTTCCTCGGTGTCCCTGCAGTCGATGCTGAGGATCTCGATCTTGCCCTTGGCATCCTTGTAGAGCTGTTTCATGTCCGGAATACCTTTCTTGCACCAGTAGCACCACTCTCCCCAGAAATCGAGGATGATGTACTTGCCCTGATTGTAGAGGGATGACAGGGTGAAGTCCTCGCCCTTCTCGTTCTTGAGGGTAAAGTCAGGAGCCTGCATGTTGTCCTGGACCTTCTTGGCAGCTTCTGACCTCTCAAAAGCGGCCCTTGCTCTTTGCTCGGTCTGGTCGACAATTGACTTGAGGGGACCATTCTTGACATCATCAGGAAGGAGAGCGAGGAGTTCAAGAGCGTCTTTGCCGTCATCTCCTACTGTCTTCCCTATAATGGAAGCTGAATACTGGCTATTAGGATGGGTCCTGACGAACTCTTTAGCCACCTCGGTGATATGGTCATTAACCTGTGAGAACACCTCTGTCAAAGAATCGGCTTTAGCCTGGTCACTCTCCGCGACAGCGGCTTTGTACTCCTCTCCGATGGCATCGATCTTATCCAAATCCTCACGGCACATGGCATCGTAGACCTTCTTGTCTTTATAATACTCACTGCCGTCGAAGACCGGTTTAGCAAGAGTTCCCGTTATCTTGGCATGCTCCCCGGGCACATAAATGAAAGAAGTCGTGCCATATTGTCCGCCACGCTTGTCATTCGGAAGATAAATCAATATTCCACGTGCCACGGAATCAGTCACTTGGAAGGAGAACTTTCCGCCCGGAGCCGGAATGACCATCGAGGAAAGTGGTTCCCTCATATCGTGAATATTCAACACCTCGACGAGCAAGGAGTCACCAGCCAAGTCGTCGAAGCGACCGGAGAAGGTGTTCTTTTTCGCGCAAGAAGCGCACACGAGCGGCAATAGAGCCACACAGAGATAGATAATCGCTTTTTTCATATCTGATAATTGTTAAGATTCGTCTAATTGGAAAAAGCCCCGAGAATCGAAGTGACTGGTGAGAACACACTCCCGCCGCTGGTGAAGGCACCCATGTCGTATGCGTTCCACCCATTGCAGACAAGCCCAGCCTTGCTGTAGATGGCCGGTTTCCACTTTCCGTCAACTTCCGGCTCCCAGTACAAGACCCCAGCGCAGACATTAGAACCTAAGCCTTTGACGGAGTCGATAAAAGATTTCAGGCACGCTCCCGCCTCAGAGGATGTAGGGCGGACTCCCACCTCACAGACCATGACCTTGCAGGAATTCTTGGCGGCGAGAGTCTTAATCGATGAGATGGCCTTTGAATTCAATTGCTGCCAAGTGGCTTTCTGGCCATCAATCTTCACTTCAGTCATCGGATAATGTGAGAGACCAATGATGTCGAATTTGCCACCAGCCTCCTTGAACTCCTTGAAAAACCAACCATCATAGTCTCCCGCTTTGTAAGCATCGGAGATGTGAACAATAACTGGAGCGCTGGGGAACACTTGTTTCACAGCGTCATAGCCAGCGTTGCTGACCTTCACATAGTCTGAGTAGCGGGCTGAGCCGCTTTTGTTCCAGTCAATCTTACCGGCGTCCCAGACCATCCCGTTGTCGGTCTCGTTTCCGACCTGCACCCACGCCGGGACAACTCCAGCAGACTTCAAGGCGTTCAAAACCGTCACCGTGTGGGAAGAGACGGCGGAGGCCACTTTCGAGACATCTTTGGAATACGAAGCCCATGAAGAGGGAATTGTCTGCCTGCCAGGATCCGCGAATATGTCGCTGTAGTGAAAGTCAATCATTATCGCCATCCCGGCGTTCCTGGCCCTCTTGGCCATATTCACGACATCATCCTGACCACTCCACCCGTTTTGATCATAGGGATTGACCCAAACCCGGAACCGCACGGAATTCATTCCGGAATTCTTGAGGACCTGGAATATGTCCGAGCCACCTTTGTCATCCTTGAAAGATATACCGCCTCGCTCCATCTCAGAAGCCCAGCTTATGTCGGCACCTTTCGCAAAGGACACATTTGTGACCGGATCGGGGATGACATCCTCCACGTCTTCAACAGGATCTTTCTCACGACCGCATGCGACCGTGAAAGCGAGAAGCGACAACGACAATAAGTATAAAAAGACCTTATTCATCAATATGATGGACTTCAGGGAAGAGGCCGAACAACTCGGCATCGATCCTGTCCGTGATGACCTGAAAATCCTCAGGGCGGTTCTCGAACTTGATCTCATCCACATTTACAATCAGAAGATGACCGTCATATTCCTTGATCCAATCCTCATAACGCTTGTTAAGGCCTGTGAGGTAGTCAATCCTGATGCTGCTCTCGTAGTCACGACCTCTCTTCTGAATCTGGGCGACAAGGTTGGGAATTGTGGAACGCAGATAGATCAGAAGATCCGGCTTGCTAACGAGTGACATCATGAGGTCGAAAAGATCAGAGTAATTCTCGAAATCCCTTGTGCTCATCAGACCCATGGAATGAAGGTTGGGGGCGAATATTCTCGCGTCCTCATAGATGGTCCTGTCCTGGATGATGACGTCGTCGCAGCGGGAGATGTCCACCACGTCTTTAAACCTCTTGTTCAGGAAATAAATCTGGAGGTTGAAAGACCAACGCTCCATGTCGGCGTAGAAATCCGCCAGATAGGGGTTGAAATCAACTGACTCGAATTTGGGAGTCCAGCCGTAATGGGCCGCGAGCATCTTGGTCAGCGTGGTCTTGCCACTTCCTATGTTACCTGCTACCGCGATATGCATATCTTTATGATTTTTAGTTATTTCTCCATTGGGAACAAGCCGTAAAGCCCGGCATCTATCTTGTCCGTGATATATTCAAAATCCTCGGGACGGCTCTCGAAATCGAGATTGTCGGTCTCAATCGTGAGCACCTTGCCCTTATACTCAGCTATCCACTTATCGTAACGCTCGTTCAGACCGGCGAGGTAATCAAGTCCTATGGTCTGCTCGTAATCCCGTCCTCTTTTCTGGATCTGGGCGACAAGATGAGGGATGGAGCATTTCAGGTATATAAGAAGATCGGGCATCCCCGCCATCGAGGACATTACCCCGAAAAGATCCATATATGTCTCATAGTCCCTCTTAGAAAGGTTGCCCATGGCGTAGTTGTTGGCCACGAAGATGTAGACGCCCTCATAGAGAGTCCTGTCCTGGATGATTACATCCTTGCTCTTCGAGATTTCCAGCACATCCTTGAAACGCTGGGCCAGGAAATATGTCTCGAGGTTGTAAGACCACCGGGGAATGTCTTTATAGTAGTCCTCGAGATACGGGTTGTACGTGACAGACTCATATTTTGGAGTCCATCCATAGTGCTTGGCGAGCATCCTGGTGAGGGTGGTCTTTCCGCTGCCGATATTTCCCGCTATACCAATGTGCATATATTCAATCTAATAAAGGTCTGTATCATTCTCCCAAGGCTCGTTGAATGGCTGGAGGAAGGGATTGGTGGTCCTCTCTTCAGCGATAGATGTCGCCGGACCGTGTCCAGGATAGACCTCCACATCCCCAGGGAGGACCATCAGCTTCTCCATCACGCTGACTATCTCCTTGTCATAGTCTCCACCCTCGAGATCCGTGCGGCCTATCGACCCGGCGAAAAGAGTATCCCCAGTGAAAAGTGTCTTGGCGGCCTCGCAGTAGAAACACACGCAACCGGGAGTGTGACCCGGGGTGGCGATGACCTTGAAAGAAGCCTTGTCATCCTGAGCAAAACGAAGGTCCTGTCCATCAACGAGTTCCTTCGTCACAAAAGACAGGTCTGGCCGTTTTAGCCCGAAACTGATCGTGACGTCATTATTGCCCCCGAGAGTGATACTGTCCTCTGGGGAAAGGTACACCGGAACGGAATACTCCCTACTCAGCTCAGCGACTCCGAAAATATGGTCAAAATGACCATGGGTCAGCCAAATGGCTTTCGGTGACAATTTCCCGGAGGCGATGAACCCTTTGAGGGCAGAGAACTCGGAAGTCTCGTAACAACCCGGATCGATTATGACACAATCTAGTCCCTCATCCCAGACGAGATAGCAATTCTCCCGAAAAGGATTGAAGTGAAAAGACTTGATATTAATACGATCCATTCCTACAAATTTACTGAAATTATCGTAAAATTCACCTAACTTCGCGTATAATGAGCGAGAACAAGAAGGAATATATCGAGATACGAAAAGCGGAGGCTCACAATCTGGCTGGTGTCAATGTCGACATCCCGAGAAACGAGTTTGTCGTTGTGACCGGCTTGAGCGGAAGCGGGAAATCATCCTTGGCTTTTGACACTATCTACGCCGAAGGCCAAAGACGGTACATGGACACCTTGTCAACGTACGCCAAGCACTTCATGGGTATACTCGAGAAACCTGAGGTTGAGAGCATCGACGGTCTCAGCCCCATAATCGCCATCGAGCAAAAGACTACCGGCAACAACCCCCGCTCTACGGTGGGCACCATCACTGAGATATTCGACTTCCTACGACTCCTTTACGCCAGGGCCTCCAGGGCATATTCCCCGGTTACTGGCAAGGAGATGGTCAGGTACACCGACGAGCAGATTGTCGACCTTATAATGGATGGTTATAAAGGGAAGAGATGCTACCTGCTCGCTCCGCTGGTCAGAGGCCGTAAGGGGCATTACAAGGAGCTTTTCGACCAACTCCGCCGGAGGGGTTATACCGAGGTCAGGGTTGACGGGGAGATTCATCCTCTTAGCGAGATGGACACTCTTGACAGGTATAAAGGCCATTTTATAGAGCTGGTGGTCGACAAGCTCAAACCCGCCGAGGGGGATACAAAAAGGGTCAGGGACTCAGTTATGACGGCCCTTAACATCGGAAAAGGATCCATAGCAATGCTTGAGAGTGGCGATGACACCTTGCGCCATTTCTCCAAACACCTGGTTGATCCCGACTCCGGTCTCTCCCTGCAAGAACCCGCACCCCATTCATTCTCATTCAATTCCCCCGAGGGTTATTGCCCCCATTGCAAAGGACTTGGAATGATTGTGGATGTGAATATGGACTCTATCATTCCAGACAGGAGTCTTTCAATAGCGGATGGAGGAATCATACCCTTGGGTAAAGTCCGGGAGACCAAGAAATTCGCCATCATACGTTCGATAGCGCGCAAATATAATTTCTCGCTTTACGACCCTATAGCTACCATTCCTGATGAAGCTATCTCACACATCATTTTCGGAAGTGAGGAGATGTTCCGGATCGGAGAGGGCAACTTATCCGAGATGGTCTCTTTCGATGGCGTGGTGGAGGACATAGATGATAAGATCGTGTGCCCTGTTTGCCATGGAACCCGCCTTAACCAGAACACAAATTGTTTCAAGATTGACGGGAAGACCATCTCTGAAGTCGCCAGCATGGAGATGACAGAACTGAGAGAGTGGCTTTCTTCACTTCCCGGAAAGCTTTCCGTGAGAGAGAACAATATCGCTAGAGACATCCTTAAGGAACTCGAAGAGAGGGTGCGGTTCATGTTGGATGTCGGTTTGGACTATCTCTCACTAGACCGTCCCACAGGGTCGCTCTCTGGAGGTGAGAGTCAGAGAATCAGGCTCGCCACCCAGATAGGATCTAAACTTGTCGGAGTTCTTTATAT
Organism: uncultured Bacteroidales bacterium; assembly: GCA_900320365.1. GTDB lineage: Bacteria > Bacteroidota > Bacteroidia > Bacteroidales > UBA932 > Cryptobacteroides. Next base: position 39,162 of record ONSC01000002.1, on the reverse strand, counting down.
TCTTGACGAACCGTCCATAGGACTCCATCAAAGAGACAACCGGAAATTGATAACTTCTCTCAAGGAGCTAAGGGATGAGGGCAACTCGGTAATGGTCGTTGAACATGATCTGGAGACCATGATGAGTGCCGACTGGCTGGTAGATGTCGGCCCCGGAGCCGGAGAGAAAGGAGGAAGAATATGCTTGAACGCTCCATTGCAGGCATTGCTGGATTTTTCTCCCAAGAGTGGCAGAATACCCTCTTCGGTCGACAAGTCCACCGCCAAGCATTGCGTGTTCGGAGATTCGCTCACTCTTGAGTATCTTCAAGGTAGGAGGGAGATCGAGATCCCACGCATACGCAGGAAGGGTAATGGGCTGACATTGAGACTGACCGGAGCCCGGGGGAACAATCTCAAGAATGTCGACGTGACATTCCCTTTGGGCTGTCTCATCGGAGTAGCCGGCGTCAGCGGAAGCGGTAAGTCCTCGCTTATCAATGAGACTTTGATGCCTATCCTGAAAAATAAGATCCACCGGGCGAAGCTCCGTCCACTCCCCTATGGGACGATAGAAGGCATCAAGAATATTGACAAACTGATTGAGATAGACCAAAGTCCTATCGGGCGCTCACCCAGATCCAACCCCGCGACATTCACCGGAGTGATGGGAGACATCCGCAACCTCTTTGAGGACACCCCGGACGCCAAGGTTAGAGGATTCAAGGCCGGAAGGTTCTCCTTCAACGTGCCTGGAGGACGCTGCGAGGCCTGCAACGGAGCCGGTATCAAGGTCATCGAGATGAACTTCCTGCCGTCCGTCAATGTGGTATGCGACGAGTGCAGGGGAAGAAGATACAAGGAAGACACCCTGGCCGTCCATTACAAAGGAAAGAACATCAACGATGTCCTGGAGATGCCCATCAGCGAGGCTTATGAGTTTTTCAAGCCGATCCCGTCCATCGCGAGGAAGCTGAAAGCGCTGGTCGATGTGGGTTTGGGATATGTCCATCTGGGCCAAAGCGCGGTTACCCTTTCCGGAGGCGAGAGCCAGAGGATGAAGCTCGCCGCCGAACTTTTCCGCAAAGCCACCGGCAACACACTATACATCCTTGATGAGCCCACCACGGGATTGCATTTTGAGGACATAAAAGTCCTCCTGCAAGTCCTTCAGGAGATTGTCGACCAAGGTAACACCGTGATAATCATCGAGCATAACCTGGATATCCTCAAAAGCGTGGACTATATCTTCGATCTAGGCCCGGACGGAGGTCAGGGAGGAGGCATGATAGTAGCCCAAGGCACCCCTGAGGAACTGGCCGATAATCCCAACTCGGTGACCGGCCCCTATCTTAAGACTATACTACAATGATCGATATGCGCAGGTTGTTTATCCTCTTTTTGGCGCTCCTTCCTATGACGGCGTGGGCGCAGACCACCACTGAGGTTACTCCTCTCCCCGGAGAGATGTGGTGGGGGGCTGTCATCAATAAAGGTTATGTACAACCTTTCTCGGATTTCGATGCCAGTGACAACTATCTGGCGTTTCAAGAACCGAAGAGCGACGAGGGACCGTATGACCTTTCTCTCGCCAGTACCGGCGGCTTCACCGTTCCACTCCTTCTGTCGAACAAAGGCAGGTACATTTGGAGTGACCGCCCTTTCGCTTTCAGCTTCAAGGACGGGGTTCTTAGAATATATTCCAAGGACGGGAAAATAGAGCCCGTGAATGCCGGGAAATCATTGAAAGACGCATATTTAGCCGCCTCGGCTACTCATTTCCCGTTCGATGGGCGCGAGCCTGCGGAACTGCTGTTCACCAAGCCCCAGTTCAACAATTGGATTGAATCCGCTGTTTTCGGGATCAACCAGAAGAATGCCGAGGATTATGTCGACGCTATCGCCGCGAGTGGATTCCCGTGCGGGGTGGTAACGATAGACGGAGGATGGCAGGTTTATCACGGGAAACGTGATTTCAATCCGGACACTTTTCCCGATGCCACGAGACTATTTGACAAAATCCATGGATATGGCTACAAATCAATGTTGTGGTGCTCATATTTCCTTTCAGCGGACAGCAGGCCGGAGTATGTGAGCTACAAGCCTACAGCACAAAATATCCTGGTCCGCGACAAGCGGAATCCCCACGATGCCGCATTGGTATGGTGGTGGAACGGAATAAGCGTCACCATGGACTTGACATCTCCCGCGATACGCGGGAAGTTCTCAGATGAGCTCAACTCCTTCGCCAAACGATTCCACATCGACGGCTTCAAGTTTGACGGTGGTAATCCGGAATATTTCCGCGGCCAAGCCGCTTTCAGTGAAGACTGGATGGAGGCTGTGGATTTCTCGACAGCCTTCAACCTCGTGGGTGAGGATTTCCCTTACAACGAGTTCCGGGCCGGTTTCAAGACCGGTGGCCTTCCAATCGTTTTGCGCCTTCATGACATCGGTCACAGTTGGAAAGAGCTTAAAACCATCATTCCCAATATAGTCCTCTCTGGCCTGTGTGGCTACCCTTATGCCTTCCCTGACATGATCGGGGGCGGCCTTGATTCGAGTTTCAAGCCAGGCAAGGACTTTTCCCACAAACTGTTCATACGTTCCTGCCAGATTCAAGCCCTCATGCCGGTGATGCAATTCAGCGCGGCTCCCTGGCGTGTCTTGACAGAAGAGGAATGCGAGATCTGTAAAGACTTCGCCCGCCTACATACCGACTTCGCCCCTTACATCATGGAGCTGGTTCATCACGCATCCTCAACCGGAGAGCCAATCGTCCGTGGGATGGAATACGAGTTCCCAGGCCAAGGCTATGAGAAGGTGGACGGACAGTTTATGCTAGGAGATAAATATCTTGTGGCACCGGTTCTGGATGAGGATGATTCCAAGACCGTGTACCTTCCTGCCGGTAAATGGCGGGATGACACCGGAAAGATATTCAAGGGCCCTAAGGTTTTGAACCTGACGCAAGTTCCGATAAGCCGCCTTCCATATTACGAGCGTTTGGACATGCCGGGAAAAGACATTCCCGCCATGGCGGAAGCAAGAAGAATGGCCATTCTGAATTCCCCTAACACTATTATTCCTGAGCGATTCAGATTCGGCAAATGCTATTTTGTCAGCACGTCCGGGAATGACAAGAACGATGGTCTGTCCGCAGATAAGCCTATCAAGACCCTCGAAAAGGTTAATTCCCTCGACCTCGTACCAGGAGATGCCGTTCTTTTCCGCCGTGGAGATGTATGGCGGAGATTGATCCCTGACGGATCGGCGATGGTTATCACTCGCCCCGGTGTCACTTATTCCGCATATGGCACGGGTCCGAAACCCATCCTTGACGGGTCGCCTTGCAACGGCGCCCGTGAAGGCCATTGGGACGCCACGGACACTCCTGATGTCTATGTCTATAGCCTTGCTTTCAAAGGAGATGTGGGGGCTGTTGTGCTGGACGGGAAAGACTCTGCCCAGAAAGTATTCAAACTAGAGGATCTGAAAAACGACCTGTATTATGTCCATTTAGGTGACAAACTCTACCTGCGATCAAAAAAGGGGAACCCATCGAAACGGTTCTCAGACATAGAGTTTAATGTGTATGGCCATGGCTTCAGGGCGGTAAACAATGTCACGATTGATAATATCCACATCCGCCATATCGGCACCCACGGAATAGGAAGCGGAACCAACGAGAGTCTTATCGTGACCAACTGCGAGATAGGATGGATAGGAGGCTCCCTCCAATATTACAAGGATAACAAGCCGGTGCGTTTCGGCAATGGAGTTGAGATTTACGGTGGGTGCGGGAGATACGACATCAGGAATTGCTGGGTTTATCAGTGTTATGACGCCGGCATCACCCATCAGTACTCGAAAACTCAGACAGAAGCTTGTGTGATGGAGAATGTCACATATTCCCAGAACTTAATCGAGGATTGCGTTTATTCAATAGAGTACTTCCTCCAAGATTCTGACACTGTGGAGCGCATGATGAGGAACATATCTTTCCGGGACAATATATGCCTAAGGTCAGGTTACGGATGGGGACGGCAGCGACCAGACAAGGAGACTCCAGCCCACATCAAAAGCTGGACTGTCAACAATCCTTCTGAGAATTTCATAATCAGTGACAATATTTTCTGCGGTGCGACTCACGCCATGCTTCAGATCAATGCGGGAAAAGAATCCTGGATGCCCGAACTCAAGAATAACATCTTAGTCAACAAGCCTGGCGATCCCGGAAAGACTCGCTGACTTGACACCCGTGATTGGCAACACGTTAGACTCTAAGACCTGATTACGAAGAGGTTCTATGCCTTTTATCTTTCGTACAGGGATCTTGTAGCGCTCTACTCGCCCGTCTCTCATCTCGAGATTCACATACAACTCCAGTCCATTCCGCAATAGGGCTGGATCTGTACGCTTATCAATCCGCATGAAGACTTGTGACCCATCGTCATAAGGCACAAACGCGCAGTTCAGAATACTTATCCCTCCAACATTCGCCTTACCTGACAGCGGGAAATTCCTGTTATCATTCGGATCCAGGGGATAATTCTCAAGGTAACCGTTCTCTCCATAGAAAAGACGATGCCAATCCTCGGACTGATACCTGTGTGGAAGGTCAACCTGGATTCTATCGACAAGGAAAGACGCCAGTTTATAATCAGCCATGAAAGCCCCTTGCGCGGTCATATGCTGATTAGCATTGCGGGTGTCCTCAAAGCACTCCTTAGTGAACACCTCATGGTCATAGGGCTCTTGAAGGTCAAGGTAATCATATCCCAGGCCAATCACCCTGGAGATAATGGTGTGCCAAGTGGAATAATTCTCAACGTGCTTGTGATACATCGGAAGGGTCAAGAAGACAACCCGTATTCCCTTCCTGTCGCACAATCGCTGGATCTTTCTGACAGAATCAAAATTCTCGCGGTTGACCTTGAAGTCGTTTCCGTCCACCACAGCGCCTTTCTCGTCATATTCTTTGTCCGTGGCATCCGAGATACCTGTAATGAACCGGGTGAACCGTCCTAACTCCAAATCTTTCTTTTTCGCCGGAACATTCTTCCCGTCAAGATTCTTCTTAATCTGGTCCGGATCCCTGAATATCATATCATGCCCCCGCACAGATGATGACCAAGCTGAAAGATAATTGTCCGGAGAGAACAAAACTGGAGTGGAAACCAACTTCTTAAGAATGTTTTTCCTGCTGGAGAAACTCCTGAACTGACTTGTCAAATCCCCTCCGGTCAGATCACGAACTCTGGTGGAGGATATCCCATAAGTCTCCACAACCACGACTTTGGGATCGCATTTCGTCAGCCCCTCCTTCAGGGCGTAATAAGAATCTGTTATCGTGGTTCCGGGAGAAGCCAGTATAAAACAATTCGCCCCCAGAGCGCATGAAAGATGATTCGGGTTAATCCCGGTGTAAAGATGCGAATTACCCACCATAAGGACATCCACATCATTGGACCTCGTGAAATCGTAGAAAGAATCCCATTGGATCTTCTCATGGAAGTTGGTCATGTCCGGATTGAACATCCCCGACTGATCAACAGAGATGATGACAGCCCCAATGATAGCCATGAACAAAGCCGCTTTAAGATAGAGTTTATTCATCGCCATCAGAATTGGAAATAAATGAATGAGTTATCGTTAGCTCCATAAACGCCGAGATATAGGATGGAGAGAGCGACAACTATGTACACAGCCCAGCGGAAAACCGCGGGGAAAGAGAGTATCCTGTTCTCAAGACTCTTCTGACTCCTTTCCGAGAGGACTTCCAATACCACAAGGGACACAATCAGGACGATTGAGAGACGAAGCTCAGCCACACCCATCCCGCAGGTCTTCATCAGCTCAGCCCCGGAGAAACCCAACCCGGAAAAAACCGACATGGCATCTGAGAAAGTCGCGGCTCGGAAAAACACGAGCGATAGAGCCCAGACGAGAAACACGAACAAACAGGAGATGACCTTGGCGAAAGCGCCTTCCGGCCTCATATTGAAGACCTTGCTGGTGAGCACGAGGAACAGACCGTTGATGCATCCCCAGATCACGAAATTCCATGACGCCCCATGCCAGAGACCACTCACGGCAAAAACAATCATGACATTCAGTATAGTCCTCAACTTCCCTTTCCTGTTGCCCCCCAGAGGGATGTACAGATAATCCATGAACCAGGATGTCAAGGTGATATGCCATCTTTTCCAGAATTCCTTGAAAGAAACGGCCAGATACGGCCTCTTGAAGTTGTCATGGAGACGGAAACCGAAGAGTCTCGCCGTACCTATCGCGATCTGTGAATATGCCGAGAAATCAAGATACAACTGGAAGGCGAAGAAAAGGATTGCCACTACTACCGGAAGTCCCTGATGGGCAGCAGGTTCCGAATAGACCGAATCGACAAGGATAGCAAGTCTGTCCGCTATGACCATCTTCTTGAAGAGGCCTATAGCAATCATCAACAATCCCCAACGGGCCTCCTCATAATTGAATTCCTTTTTCTCAGTGAACTGCGGAAGCAAATCCCTTGATCTCTCGATCGGGCCGGCGACCAATTGGGGGAAGAAAGAGATGAAAGCGAAGAAGGCGATAGGATCCTTAGTGGGATTTGTCTTCTTGTAATATATGTCCAGAACATAGCTCAACCCCTGGAAGGTATAGAAACTGATACCCACCGGCAGGACTATGTCCAATGGATTGAAGCCGGAACCATGTCCGGACAGGAACCCGAAAGCCGCCGCGAAACTCGCGGCGAAAAAGTTGAAATACTTGAAAAAGCACAATGCCCCGAGATTCAAGAGAAGAGCGATGAGTAGTGTCCCCTTGCCGCTCTCTCCCCTATCCTGCTTCTTTCTTATGGACATTCCGGAGAAATAGTCGACCGCTGAGATTCCGGCGATCAATGGCAAAAGTCTCCAATTCCACCACCCATAGAAGAAATAGCTCGCGATCAGGAGAAAGATATTCCTATAACCTACGTTCTTTCTGAAAAAAGTCCAGTAAAGAACGTAGGTTATAATAAGGAATATCCCGAAAGTCAGGGAATTGAAAAGCATGCTACCAAGCTAGCGCGGAAGCACCGAGAATGGCGGCGTCTGACTCCTTGAGAGCTGAGTAGACCAACTTGACCTTGCCTCTCCACAAAGGAAGGACATTGGCGTTCATCGACCTCTCGATAGGCTCAGTCAAGAACTCCTTGCTCTTAGCCATACCTCCGAACAGGACTATGGCCTCAGGAGAGGAGAACTCGATAAAGTCAGCGAATGCCATTCCGAGCATGGTACCCGTGTAGTCAAATAGCTTCAAAGCGATAGCGTCACCTTCTTTAGCCGCCTCATAAATGTCTTTGGCTGTGATCTTGTCAAGCTTTCTCAAAAGAGAAGGCTCATCCGTCATGTCAAGCCACTCGCGAGCGGTCCTGGCGATACCGATAGCTGAGCAATACGCCTCAAGACATCCATTCTTGCCGCAATTGCACAGACGGCCGTTATTGCGGACAAGAGTAGTGTGGCCGAGCTCGCCGGCGAAACCATCATGTCCGTAAACCATCTCACCATTGATGACAATACCGCTTCCGACTCCGGTACCCAGGGTGATCATGATGAAATTCTTCATTCCCCTGGCTGCTCCATAGGTCATCTCACCCATGGCGGCAGCGTTGGCGTCATTGGTCAGGGTCACAGGTATCCCACCCATGGCATCCTTCAGCAGGGCGGCGAAATGAATGGATCCGGAACGTCCCCATGAGAGATTCACGGCATTCTCGATGTCGCCTGTGTAATAGTTCGCGTTGGGAGCGCCCACACCGATACCGCGGATTTTGCCTTCAGCGCCCACCTCAGCGATGAGCTTCTTCAATGCCTCCGCCAGTTCGGCGATATAAGGTTCCACTGTGTCATGGCTGTCTGTCCTGATGACAGTCTGAGCCACCACTGTACCACGGGTGTCCACAATACCGCACTTGGACGTCTGTCCACCTACATCGACACCGATAACGAGGTTCTGATCAAAATTCTCCATATTCTATCAAATTAAGATGCCCGGCCAAGCCGGGCATGACAATTAATTAGTCGACAGGAATGTCTTTGTTGACATTCTTGCAACCGACAAGGGCGTAGTAGAGGAGGTAGCAGAGCATCGCGATGACGAGCCAGTAGCTGTTCATGTAACCAGCGCCCTTCGCGATGAAGTCCTGGATGAACGGCATGATACCACCACCAACGACGAGCATCATGAATATTCCGGAAGCGGCCTCGGTGTACTTGCCGAGTCCCTCGACAGCCAGGTTGAAGATGGCGCCCCACATGAGTGAAGTGCAAAGACCGCATAGAACGAGGAACAAGCAGCTGAGAGGAACCTGGAACATAGAGAATCCCTCGGCGGCGCTGTAACCAGGCATATTGATGGTCACGCTCTTAGGGATGAAGATCGCTATGAGAACAAGGAGAATAGCCAAAGATGTCACGGAGATCATCTGGGTCCTGGTGCTGACCTTACCTGAAATGAATGTGCTGCAAAGACGTCCGACCATCATGAGCAGCCAGTAGATAGCGGCGATAGCGCCTCCGATGGCAGCGGCTCCAGCGAATCCGGCAGGGAAAGCGCCCTTACCGGTGGCGTCAGCCAGATAGAAGTTGACCTGTGAAGGGATACCGATCTCAATACCGACATAGAAGAAGATGGCGATGGCGCCGAGAACGAAATGGCGGAAATTCCATGCGCTGTGCTCATAGACGGTGGCGTTACGCTCCTTGGCCGGCTCCGGAATCTTCAGGAGGGAAATGATGATAAAAGCCAAGGCGAAGACACCCATCGCGATGAAGAGCAGAGGAGCCACATCAGACATCGAGGTGCTGGCGGTAACAGTGCCGATGAGAGCACCGACGAGGAGCGGAGTGAGGGTACCGGTCAAGGAATTAAGGGTTCCACCGATCTGGATGTACTGGTTACCCTTGTTGCCGCCGCCGCCCAAGATGTTGAGCATAGGGTTCACAACGGTGTTGAGCATGCAGACGCAGAATCCGCAGACAAATGCTCCGAGAAGGTAGACATAGATGGCGGAGCCACCTCCGACCTTGCTGGAAAGCCACTGGATGACGACGCCGATGAAACCGGTTGCGAGAGCGACCAAAGTCGTGTTCTTGTAACCGATCTTAAGGAGCATCTTACCCGCGGGAATACCCATGAAGAGGTAAGCCACGAAGTTCATCAGGTTTCCGGCCATCTTGGACCAAGGATACTGGTTACCCCAGATGTTGCCGAACGGGGCGGCCATGTTGGTGACAAAGGAAATCATCGCGAAGATGAAGCACATTGTCACGATTGCCACCATGTTAGTTTTTTTCTTTTCCATGTGTGATTGATTTATGTTGTTAGTTTAATGTGTCCATTGGTGGTACATTACACAAAGCTACGAAAAAAACACGAATCTTGAGCCGTAAGAAAATAATTCTTTAATAAAAAGGGCCGGCGCTTTCCCCAAAGCGCCGGCCTGTTGTATATAAAACGAACTTAACAAATAGACAACAAAAAGAACTTTTGTCTGTCTGAGGGCAAATATATCAAGAAAAACTCAATTTGCAAATTATTCTTGTTAATATTTTAAAACGATTTTGTTAAAACTTATTAAAATTAGCAACGTTTTTCCTTTAAAATTTTAACAAATCAACCGTTTCTGTACTCACTGGGCGTCATACCCGTCTGGGCCTTGAAAAACTTATAGAAGACGGAGGCGTTCACAAAGTTCAGCTTATAAACAATCTCCTTGATGCTCTCGTCTGTGTACTTGAGCATACTCTTGGCCTCCTGGATGACAAAGGAGTCTATCCAATCCGGAGCCGAACGGCCGCTGACTTGTTTAATCAACCTGGACAGATACTTCGGAGTCATTCCGAGACGCTGGGCGTAAAAAGCCATGCCCCGCTCGGATGTATGGAATTCGGACACAAGGGACATGAATCTCTCGAAGAGGATATTGAGGCGGGTCTGCGCGGACTTATCACTTTCCGAAGGAGCCACGGAATCATTCTTTATCAACCCTGACAAGACAAAGAGCAGGGACTCCAACAACGGTTCCACCGCTTTAGTTTTTCCTTGGATATCCAATTCCATCACATCCTTGACAAGATGGAAGTAATGGGAACAGAACGACAATTCCAAATCCCCAAACTTAATGCGAGGGTCGTGGATGAACTTCAAACGGTATTCAAACAATTTCGTGAAATCAAACCTGAGGTCAGATATGAAACCCCTTGACACCGCGAATGTCACAAAACGCCCCGGAAGGTAACCAGACGAGGACGGCGGATCAAATTTTAAAATACTACCGGGCATACATATCGTCAAGGATTTGTCCTCAATGTGGTATTTTCTCAAATTAATCTCAACATCAAACCCTCCCTTCTCGCAAAAGATAGCCAGGAAAGCATCCACCCTGAAAGGATACTGGAGGAACATATGGTCACCGCTGTCCTTGATATCTATGATAAGGAAATCATCTCCAATATGGATATCCTCCCCTAGAGGAAGGTATTTCTTGATTTGACTCAAGTTTATGTTCTGTAAAGAATCACTCATAAAAGCAATTTAATAAAAAGCACACAATACTATTCGCTTTATGGGCAAAATTCGACCTTTTGACAACTAATAACACCATTATAAACATATTTTTAGGCATTCTGGCAACCTCTTTGCAACATTAGCCGACGCCAATAACGATAATAATTGAATAAGTAATATATATGAAAAAGTTATTGATCACATTCCTGGCAGCGACTTCTCTATCATGCGCCGTAACCATGGCGCAAACAGTCTTATCGCTGGAAGAGTGCCGCGAGATGGCGGTCAAGAGCGACAAAGAGCTTGAGCAGGCCAGGACAAAAATGGAGATGGCAGGATATGACAGGAAGATAGCCAGGGCTAATTATCTTCCGAATGTCTCCGCCACTGGAGCTTACCTTTACAACCCGAATGATGTGTCGATCATAAGTGACGCCACATCAGCCACACTGACAAACATGGGGACAACCATCCACGGGATGTCGCAGCAGTACCAGCAGAAAGTGATGTCGGACATTACCTCCTACATCCAGCAATTAGCCGCGACTGACCCCGCCAGTGCGATGAAATACATGCAGTTGATGCAGGATCCCCTTCTTCAGATGTTAATTGGAGAACTCCAGTCCACTGACTTGTCAGCCACGATTAACGCCATCGGGCAAGACATTGATGACGCTCTGCACCCGGACCTCGAGAACATCCTGGTAGGCTCGGTGACTGTCCAGCAGCCCATATTCATGGGAGGGAAAATCGTGGCTGCCAACAAGATTGCCAAATTGGCAGAGCAATTGTCAGAGGCTAGATACGATCAGCAGTACCAGCAGGCTATAGTTGACGTGGACCAGGCATATTGGCAGATCGTCTCAATCGCCGCTAAAAAGAAACTGGCCGAGTCTTATGCCGACTTGCTTCACAGCATGGAGCATGACGCGGACATAGCTGTTAAAGAAGGTGTCGCCACCGAGTCCGACGCTCTCCAGATCAAAGTTAAGGCAAACGAGGCCGACATGCTCAAGACAAAATCCGAGAATGGCCTCACCCTCGCCAAAATGCTGCTTTGCAAGAGGATTGGAATGCCGCTTGACTCGGAAATCACTCTCGCGGACGAGGGACTCGACAGGATCCCGGTCGCGAGGATAGAATCCGGAAAGAGCATGGAGGAGATATTCGCCGACAGACCTGAGACCAGGAGCCTTGAGCTCGCGTCAAGAATCTACGACAAGAAAGTCTCAGTCGCCAGGGCTGACATGCTCCCTAAAGTCGCAGCCATGGGAGGTTACATGGTCTCCAACCCGAGTCTAAAAAACGGTTTCGAGAAGCAGTGGAACGGATACTGGGGAGTGGGAGTCGTGGTCAATGTGCCATTATTCCACGGTTTCGAGGCTATCAACAAGACCCGTAAGGCTAAAGCCGAAGCCACTCTATACCGTAGCCAACTGGAAGATGCCAAGGAATTGATTAATCTCCAAGTGACCCAGTTGCGCAAGCAGGAGACAGAGGCTCTTGAGAAACTTGGGATGGCCGAGAGCAATCTCTCAAGCGCCGAGGAAAATCTCCGCTCAGCGACTATCGGGTTCAACGAAGGCGTAATCACAGCCAACACAGCCATGGCCGCCCAGACAGCGTGGCTACAGGCCCATTCCGAATATATTGATGCGGGAATAGAGCTGCAAATGCTCGCCTCCAACATTGACAAGGCGGAAGGAAACCATAAACCTATACAATAAGGAAATAATAAAAAATCAATATCATGGAAAAGCAAAAGAAAAGCTACAATCTCGTGATCGGAATAGCCGCACTAATCGCTATAATCCTGGTGATCGCGATCATCGGCTACTTTGTCTCCAAACCCAAACCGCTGGTGATCCAAGGTGAGGCAGAGGCAAGTGAGTACAGGGTGTCCGGTAAAGTTCCGGGCAGGATAGAGGAATTATATGTCAAGGAAGGACAGAGAGTCCAGAAAGGCGACACGATTGCCTTTATAGATTCCCCTGAGGTCAGGGCGAAGCTGATACAGGCTAACGCGGCGAGGAACGCCGCCGCGGCCCAAAGCGACAAGGCTCGCCATGGCGCCCGCTCGGAGCAGGTGCAGGGAGCCTACCAACTATGGCAACAGGCGATCGTGCAGGAAGACGTTATGAAAAAGTCCCTGGACAGGGTCGAGAGGCTTTACGAGCAGAAAGTCGTGACCGCCCAGAAATATGATGAGACCAAAGCCAGATATGACGCCGCTGTCGCCCAGACGAAAGCCGCCAAGAGCCAGTACGACATGGCTGTGAACGGTGCCCGCCGGGAAGATAAAGCAGCAGCTCAGGCTCTGGTGGAGCAGGCTTCAGGTGCCGTTCAGGAAGTGGAGTCTTATCTCGGCGAACTCTATCTGACTTCTCCGGCGAACGGAATCATCTCCGCCACTTATCCTAAGGTCGGGGAGCTCGTCGGACAAGGATCACCTGTGGCCAGCGTGATTGACACGGATGACATCTGGTTCACTTTCAATGTCAGGGAAGACTACCTCCACGGTATGACAGAGGGCGACAAGGTCACTGTTGTGATTCCCGCACTCGATGGAAAGGAAATTACCGCCACAGTCAACTACATCGCCGTGAGGGAGTCCTATGCCACATGGAAGGCCACGAAGGAGACTGGCCTCTATGACGCCAAGACCTTCGAGGTCAGGGCTGTTCCGGACGTTCCGGTTGAGAATATCCGTCCCGGAATGTCTGCCATAATCAAACAGAAATAAAAGAATATCAATATAATGAACAACTGGCAAAGGATACTTTCGGTCGCCCGCCGCGAGCTCAGGATAATCAGGAACCGCCCTCTTTATTTCATGGGTTCAATCGGCGTGATCGCTTTCTGCGCCATATTCTTCCTGACTTTCCTGGACCACGGATTACCGGATGACATTCCGATAGGAGTGGTGGACGAGGACTATTCCACGACCTCCAGGAATTTCTGCCAACAACTGGACGCCACACAACTGGGGAAGGTAGTCCATTACAATTCTTTCTCCAGCGCGAGGGAAGACATGACCAGTGGAAAAATAGCCGCCGTATGCGTCATCCCTGAGGGGATGAACGAGGATATCCAGGCATTCAGGCAACCGAAGATCACTTTTTATGTCAACGGGCTCTATTTCGTGAGCGGAGCGCTAGCGTGGAAAGACTTGCTTACCATGGTGAACCTCACGAACGGAGCGGTGCAAAGAGAAGTGCTCAGGGCTAAAGGCTACAATGACGCCCAGATAATGGGAATGATCCGTCCTATCGACATCGACACCCACCAGATCGGAAACGTCACGACCAACTACAACTACTACTTGAGCGGAATTCTCCTTCCAGGTATTCTGGAAATGATTGTGATCCTGGTACTTATATATTCTCTTGGGGCCGAGTTGAAATTCGGGACCTCAAGGCACCTGATGGACACATCCGGCCACTCGTTAGTGACCGCGCTCATGGGAAAGCTCCTTGTATGGACATTGGCTTTCGCCGCGATCGGGTTCGTGATCATAATGCTTCTGTACCATTGGCTACATTTCCCGATCAATGGAAGCATCTTCAACATGTTCATCGCCATGTTCCTTATGATCTTCGCCAGCGAGGCCATAGGTATATTCATAATAGAGATGCTGCCCGTACCGAGATTGGCTTTGAGTGTAGGAGCACTCTACAGTGTGCTGGGATTCTCACTCTCCGGATTCACACTTCCGCTTGAGGCCATGCCACCATACATACAGGGACTCGCCGTAATGTTCCCGCTAAGGCACTACTACCTGTTCTATGTCCAGGAAGTGATCTTCGGGGCAGGATTCGCCGGATGGTGGGAAGAGGTTATCCATCTGCTCTTATTCCTGTTTGTCCCTCTGATTGGTCTGAACAGGTTGAAGAAAGCGTATATCCATCAGAACTATCCTAAAGAATAAGACAATGGCAAGAAAAGGATTCATAAAGACTTGGCTTTGGGACTGGTGGGCTATTTTCTGCCATGAGCTCAAGCAAATATTCTCGGACGGAGGTGTTCTCCTGATCTTCTTTGTGGCCGGTCTCGCCTACCCGTTGTTATACAACGTCGTATACCTCAACGGAATACTCTCAGACACCCCTATAGCGGTGGTCGATGACGCTGACTGCTCAGACAGCCGCCGGTTCATCCGTGAGATAGACGCGACCAGGGAGGTGGAAGTGGCCGCGAAGTGTGTCAACATGGCGGAAGCCGAGCGGATGATGCAGGAGAGGAAGGTCAATGGGATTGTGTACTTCCCGAGAGATTTCGGCGAGAAACTCGCAAGGAACGAGACCGCCAAGTTGTCTCTTTACGCCGACATGAGCAGCTTCCTGTACTACAAGAACGCCATGATAGGCACCAATTTCGTCATGCTCCACGAGATCGGGCAGATCCAGATGGAGAGGTATTCCCTTGCCGGAATGACGGAGCAAGAGGCATCACAAGTGATCAAGCCTTTAGGCTACGAGGATAACAACCCCTTCAATAGGGCCTTCAATTACAGTTTCTTCCTTATCTCGGCGATCTTGATGATAATCATCCAGCAGACCCTGTTCTACGGCATGTCCCTGTTGGTGGGAACCCAACGGGAAAGGAACCACAGTTTCGCCTCGTTGCCGGACAAACTTGAGGGACACGGAATGGTAAGGGTGGTTCTCGGCCGCGGCGGAGCGTATTGGCTCCTTTACCTCGGAATAGGGTTATACATAGCGTTTATTGTTCCAGCGATATTCGGAATACCGCAGAGGGGCCAGTTCACGGACATTCTCGCCCTGCTCCTGTTCTTCATCACCGACTGCGTCTTTTTCAGCATGACTTGGAGCACTTTGATCACAAGAAGGGAGTCTGTGTTCCTCCTGTTCCTCGCGATGTCGCCAATATGCCTGTTCCTGACAGGATGCTCATGGCCGACAGTCGCCTTCCCCGGATTCTGGAAAGTGTTCTCCTACTTATTCCCGTCGACCTTTGGGGTTCAGGGATATATCAACCTCAGCACCGCCGGTGGAGACATCTCCGCCGCCGGGACACAGATGAGGATCATGATTCTTCAGACAATCATCTACTTCGGAGCGGCATGCGCTTGCGTCTTCGCCGAGAACTGGGTGATACGCCACAAAGAGGAAATACGGGAGAGAAGAGACGCCCTGGCAAGGAAAGCGGGAATCGACAAGGCTGAGGACGCGAGGATAATAGCCGGAGAATAACCAGATCACAACCCGAGTTCCTCGGCCTTCGCCAGCATTTCAGTGTTACCTGAGACCTCGAGCTTACTGTAGATGCGGTATTTATGATTGCTGACTGTGCGGGGAGAAAGGAAGAGTTTGTCAGCTATTTGCTTATCTGACAAACCTTCTTTGCTCAAGGCTATTATCTCCAGTTCTCTCGCACTCAATCCCTTGGTACCCAGCGATTTCTTCTTTGAGATCATGAGGTCTGAGATGTAATTCACCACTAAAGGATCCATCGCCGCGTCACCTTCCGAAAGACTGGCGCAGCGCTGTCGGATCTCATCCTCGCTCATTGTGGGCCACTTACGGATGAAATCTAGCGTCTGACTGTCCTTGATACCAGCCAGGGCCGGGTCATACAAGTCCTTAGCGATGACAGCGAAAAGCATCTCGCGGCTTCGGGCGATTGACTCGATACTCTTGTTTTTTATAGAAATCTGCCTATTGAGCCGGAAGAACTGGACTATAGCCAAAAGGGCGAGAACCAGAAAAACACCCAGCAGGAAAGCTAGACCAGTCCTGGACCTGATCTGGCGGTCTTTTAGCTCTGTCTGGTACTCGGTCTGTAGATTCTGGAGGATATCATCTCCCTTCTGGCGCATGTACAACTGCATGTAATAAGAATAGTTCTGATGCGCCTCGGTCGCTTTTGTGACATCCCTTTTCTTCAAGTATAAATTCGTCAGGTGATCATAAATCTGGTAGCGCTTAAGGAAGTCCTGCTCAGGAGTCTCCTCAATCACACGGTTGCAGAAAGTGATGGCCTCATCAGTTCTATCTCCCTGACGGAGATATCTCATGCGAGTGGAAAGCGAACGCGCGGACTGCCTACCTTCATCAAGTTTCTCCGCTTTCTCCAACCATTCACCGGCTTTAACGTAAAAACCACGGTCCAAGACATCATTCCAACGATTTTTGTTGACATATGTCTCGCATAAGAAATAGCAGGCCTCAGCTGAAATACCCTTCCAGCCATTCAGCTCTGAAAGTCTCAAGGCTTCCTCAAGGTAAGCGATTCCCTCGTCGTCACGATTATTATCAATAGTAAAATTAGAATACGAACATATCTTTCCCTTAACAAGAAGAGAAGAAGCAAGCAAAGAGTCATCCTTCACACGAATCGCCAGACCTTCAGCAGCTTCCGCATGCTCCCAAGACAGGGAGTCCCGACTGGTCTGAAGGAATAACTTAGATAGGGTTAGATGGGACTTAGCCTGGAGAAGTCGGTCCGCATCCTCACTCTCAGACTCTTTCAGAGCCTCAAACGCAAGACCGACAGCCTCATCATAACGGGACTGCGAAGTCAACTTCTCAGCCTCATCAAGCAGTTCGGGGACTTGACGGCTTGGCCTTATGTCGATGTGTTTCCCACAAGAAGAGCATAAGGAGAGGACAACCAGCGCCAATGCCGCAAATGAGTATCTACTTACCTTCGACATGAGTAATAACCTGCCATAAAGATAGTAAAAATTACTCTTATTGAGTAAAATGAGTAAAACTACTCAATCAAAAAATAAGAAATATACTCATCTTGCAATCAGCAAAAACAGACGTTTACTCCTTAACCCAAAGTAAAAGACTATTCAAGTTACTGACCTTTAAAAAACTGTTCACCGACATGAAGCGGTCGAGGCGCCCGGGCCCGGCCGCTTTATGATTAAAAGTCCGGTTGCCATAAAGGCGACGCAAGTATTCAAGTATCGATGATGCTAAAACTATCCGAAAGGATGGCGATTATGATTCAATTAATTAGCATATTCGCGACACATAATTGTAACACTATTAATTGAACTTAATATGAAAAAAGCAATTTCTGTCTTATTGGTCATCGCATCATGTGCCGCTATATCTTATCCCGCATTGGCCCAGCAGAACACCCAGGCCACCTATGCCAAAAGTGACTTTGTTCCCGGTGACGTCATATTCTTCGAGGACACCTTCGAGAACGAGAAGCTTGGAGAGTTCCCGTCACAGTGGGACCTTCTGGACGGCTATTCGGAAATGGCTTCGGTTCAAGGACGCAAAGTGCTGGCGTTCACTGATGACGGCATCGGCAGTGTCATCCCGCTGATGAAGAACAAGTGGGACTGGCTGCCGGACGTATTCACGGTCGAGTACGACCTTTATGTCTCCAAGCCAGATTCCAATCTTGATGAGACGACCACTCTCTCCATGGAGCTCTGTTTCGGCGAAAGAGGGGACGGGTCATATTACAATTACACCGGACACGTGACATTCTGGTATCGCGAGGATGGTAGCTGCAATATGGCATGGAGCGTTAAGAAACCGGGTTCCGACGACCAGGCGACTGGCGAAAAGGCCCTGGGACTAAGCACTGACTTCGCAGATTACAACGGCAAGGACAATCCGTTGATCCCGGGTCAATGGAACCATTTCTCATTCTCTTTCAACAAACGGGCTTTCAAGGGCTACATTAACGGTGTGAGAATAATAAACGTGCCTTCGATGGAAGCTCCCGGATACTTGTATTTCTCGAGCGGCTCTCTGTATCGCCACAGCGGCCTCAGCAATGTGAGGATCGCCAAAGGTGCCGTTCCGCTCTACGACCGTCTGGCCGCCGAAGGCAAGATCGTCACTTACGCCATAACGTTCGACACCGGGAAAGCGACCATCAAGCCTGAGTCAATGGTCGAGATAGTCCGCGTCGCGAAACTGATGCAGGAGAAACCGGAACTGAACTTCGAGGTACAGGGCCATTGCGACAACACGGGATCCGACTCAGTCAACGATCCTCTCTCGCAGAAAAGGGCGGAGGCCATCGTGGCGGCTCTTGTGGGACAAGGCATATCGAAGGATCGCCTGACAGCGGTCGGCAAAGGATCCCATGAGCCAGTCGCCGACAACGGAACAGACGAGGGTCGGGCCAAGAATCGCCGAGTCGAATTCGTGAAGAAATAGCCTTGATACGGCAATAACCGAAAACAGCTCCGGAGAATTCCGGAGCTGTTTTCGTGCGGTAGGTGAGAGTCGAACTCACACGGGCGTAGCGCCCACTACCCCCTCAAAGTAGCGTGTATACCATTTCACCACTACCGCAGGTATGTGTCCCATTGGATTGGGACTGCAAAATTATACATTATTCCGTAAATACCAAAATTTTTTCTCGATTTCATAATTATTCGTATCTTTGCGAGCTCCCACGAGTTGGGGGTTACACGTTTAATAATTATTTATTTAAAAACAGATTCACAATGGCTGTTAAAATCAGACTGCAGCGCCACGGAAAGAAGAATTTCGCATTCTTCCACATTGTCGTGGCCGATTCCCGCTCGCCGCGCGACGGACGTTTCATCGAGCAACTCGGCTCCTACAACCCCAACACCAACCCCGCCACCATCATTCTTGACGGTGAGAGGGCTCTGGCTTGGCTCAACGTAGGTGCCCAGCCCACACTTGTCACCCGCAGGATCCTGTCCTATGAGGGTGTTCTTCTTCGCAAGCACCTCCAGAGGGGCGTTGAGAAAGGCGCCATCACCCAGGAGCAGGCCGACCAGAAATGGAACGCTTGGAAAGCTCAGAGGGATGCCAAGATCCAGGCCAAGAAAGACGGTCTCGTGAAGGAAGCCGCCGAGAAGGTCAAGGCTTCTATCGCCGCTGAGAAGAAGGTCAACGAGGAGAGGGCTGCCGCTCTCGCCAAGAAGGCAGAGGAACTCGCTGAGGCTCAGCGCAAAGCCGCTGAAGAGGCTGCCGCCAAGGCCGCCGAGGAAGCTGGCGAGGCCGCTGAGGAAGCGACTGCTGAGGCTTAAAAAATGTCCGGGGCTCCTTCAGATTTTCTGCGGATAGCCCGGGTACTGAAGTCCTACGGTACCGAAGGGGAAATCCTCGCGGGTTTCCATGAGACAGGTATCGGAGACTTGAATCTCAAGGAACCGGTGTTCATCATGTTTGATGGGCTTCCGGTTCCCTTTTTTATTGAATCATATAAAGAGAAAGGAACCTCAAAGGCTCTTCTCCATCTCACCGGAGTAAATGACCTGACCGACGCTGAGGAACTTGTGGGAAGGGACATTCTCGCCAAGAAAGATTCCATAATTGGCGCGTCAGACGAGGAAGAAGAATTATCCGTAGAGGACCTGATAGGCTGGACTCTCAATGACCAGAAAGGCCAATTAGTTGGAGAAATAATTGATTATGAGCCCATTCCAGGCAATCCTTGTCTGTATGTCAAACACGGGGAAGAGACAGTCATGATCCCTCTTCACGATGATCTGATCATAGATATCGATGAGGATGCGAAAACCTTGTCCCTGGATTTGCCGGAAGGCTTGTTCTGATCACAATAACAATAACACATGAGCACAATCATCGACGTAAACGCCCACATGCACACCCCCTATTCGTTCAGCGCCTTCAGCGGGATCGACCAAGCCCTGGACATGGCCGTCAAGGAAGGAGTTGGAGTGGTGGGAATCAACGACTTCTATTCCATGAAAGGCTACGCTGACTGGAAAGATGGATGCGAGAAAAGGCATCTCTGCCCGATCATGGGAATAGAATTCATATCTCTGAACAGCGAGGACCAGGCTGCCGGACTCAGGGTCAACGACCCCAACAACCCCGGACGCACCTACATCAGCGGAAAAGGACTCGCCTATCCGACTACCCTCAAGGGACGGGAAGCATGGCTTTTATCGGAAGTCAGGGAGGAGTCCAATGCCCAAGTCGAGAGGATGTGCGAAAAACTCAACTCCCACCTGGACGCTGTCGGAGCGGGTTTCAACCTTGATTTCAAGAATATTGTCGACGAATTGACGAAAGGTTCTGTCAGGGAGCGTCACCTCGCCAAAGCTCTGAGAATGGCCATCGAGGCCAGATTCAAGGAGGGTGTGGAAAGAGCCGCCGCATACGAGAGAATATTCGGCGGTGCGCCGCTCAAATCAGCCCAGGATAATGTGGCGGCTGTCGAGAATGAGATCAGGAGCAAACTTCTCAAAGCTGGAGGAGCCGCCTTCGTCCCCGAGGATCCAAAGGCTTTCCTCCCGATGGAGACAGTCTGCAAAATCATCAGAGCTGCCGGTGGTATCCCCACATATCCTTTCCTGGCCGACAACGCCAAAGGAGAGTTCACGGACTTCGAGGGAGACCTCCAGAAGGCAGCCGACACTTTGAAGAAACGTGGTTTCAATTCAGTGGAGTTCATCACCACAAGGAACACGACAAAGGTGCTCGAGGAATATTCCGACTACCTCCAGGACGAGGGATTCACAGTCACTTTCGGTTCCGAGCATAACACCCCGGCTATGGAACCCATCAAGTTGCGCACTAGCGACCACCCCGAGGGACTATCCGAGAAGCTGAGAATCACCAACTTCCGTGGAGCGTGCAAGATTGTCGCCCATCAGGCTGGACTGGACTCCGTAGACGCCGGAGAAGAGATTATAATGAAAACCTTAAACAAATAAGATTATGTCTGAGATCGAGAAATTGGTTGAAGTGTCGCGCGAGTATGGTAGCGACGACAAGTATGTGATCGCCGGAGGCGGAAACACCTCTTTCAAGACAGCGGACAAACTTTGGGTCAAGGCCAGCGGCCATGCCCTGGCCACAATCACTGAAGAAGGTTTCGCCGTGCTGGACAGGGCTATGCTGAATCCGATGGGAGAGAAAGTGTACAGCTCTGACACGAACCTCAGGGAGGAGCAGGTCAAGAACGACCTCGCCGCCGCATGCCTCACGAAAGGCAGGCGCCCCTCTGTCGAGACATCCCTCCACAACTGCATGGAATCAGCGTATGTGGTCCATCTCCACCCCACCCTGGTGAACGGACTCATGTGCTCGAAAGACGCTGAGGCGAAATGCGCTGAGCTCTTCCCGGACGCTTTGTACGTCCCTTACACCGATCCCGGTTACACCCTTTTCAAGAAGGTCTATGACAAGATCAAAGAGTATCGTAAGGAGCGTGGTGTCGAGCCTAAGGTGATATTCCTACAGAACCACGGTATATTCGTGGGTGGCGAGACCACCGATGAGATCAAGGCGACATACGCGAAAGTCATGGCCACTCTCGAGAAGTTGGTCAAGCCTGTCCCCGAGGGCGAGGCTGCTGTTTGCGACTGCGTTAGCGAGACCATCCCCGCCATAAGGACGATCCTCAGCCGTGGAGGCCGGGGACTTAAGACCCTGAAAATCACCAATAACGCCCTCATCAGCAAGTTCATCGGCGGAAAGGACGAAGCCGCGCCTGTGATGAAGCCTTTCACTCCCGACGGCATCGTCTACTGCAAGAGCGAATTCATCTACATCGACCATAAGGGTCCCGAGGATCTCGTGAAGCAAGCCGAGAAGAAGATCGAGGCTTATGTCGAGAAGCGAGGCCACACCCCGAAAGTGTTGCTCATCAAAGGAATAGGACTTGTCGCCGCAGGAGCCAACGCCAAGGAGGCCCAGACCGTCACCGAAGTGTTCACGGACTCCATGAAGGTCGCATGGTACGCTTCCTTCTTCGGCGGGGAGCACCCAATGACAGCCCGTCAGATTTCCTTCATCGATAACTGGGAGGTCGAGAACTACCGCCGCAAAGTGGCCGCCACCGCCTCCAAAGGCAGGGTCGAGGGCAAAACCATCATCGTCACAGGAGCCGCCCAAGGTTTCGGCGAGGGTATCGCCCGTGA
This sequence comes from uncultured Bacteroidales bacterium, assembly GCA_900320365.1. Classification (GTDB taxonomy): domain Bacteria; phylum Bacteroidota; class Bacteroidia; order Bacteroidales; family UBA932; genus Cryptobacteroides. The sequence continues at coordinate 16,751 of ONSC01000002.1, read as the reverse complement.
ATTGATCAAGCAGGGAGCGAACATTGTGGTCGCCGACCTCAACGAGGTGACCGGCCAGAAGACAGCCGCCTCCTTCAATGAGATTGCCAAAGCGAACAAGGCGATATTCGTGAAGACCAACGTGGCCGACATGGACAGCCTTCATAACCTCATTAAAGAGACAATAGTCAATTTCGGGGCACTTGACGCCTTCGTCAGCAACGCCGGTGTCGTGCGCGCCGGAGACCTCGAGGCGATGACCCCCGAGAATTTCGAGTTCGTCACCAACATCAATTATAAGGCATATTTCTTCTGCGCCAAGGTGGCCAGCCACGTCATGAAGATTGAGACCGCCAATGACCCTGAATATTTCGCTGACATCGTCCAGATCAACTCCAAGAGCGGTCTGGTCGGCAGCAAGGCCAATTTCGCTTATGCCGGAGGCAAATTCGGCGGCATCGGACTGACCCAGTCCTTCGCCCTTGAGCTGGCCCCGTTCAGGATCAAGGTCAACTCCATCTGTCCTGGAAACTACTACGACGGACCGCTTTGGAGCGACCCCGAGAAGGGCTTGTTCATCCAATATCTCAAGGCCGGAAAGGCCCCTGGAGCCAAGACGGTGCAGGACGTGAAAGATTATTACCTCTCAAAGGTGCCTATGCGCAAGGGATGCAATCCCGAGGATGTATGCAAGGCCATCTTATATGCCATTGAACAGACTGGCGAGACCGGACAGGCCATTCCCGTGACCGGTGGCCAGGTAATGCTTGCTTAATATGAAACAACTGGATATCAAATTGATGCATCCCGCCGAGCAGATCGCTATCATCATCGGCAGGATCTATCGCAGTGGTATGACAACCACTTCCGGAGGAAACTTGTCCATCATGGACAGCAACGGAGACATGTGGATCACCCCTGCGGGAATAGATAAGGGTTCCTTGACTCCGTCTGACATAATGTGTGTCAAGGCGGACGGGACTATAGTAGGGCCTCACAGGCCGTCTTCGGAATATCCTTTCCATAAGGCCATCTACAAGATGAATCCGAAGGCCCACTCAGTGATCCATGCACATCCTCCGGGACTTGTCACTTTCAGCGTGGTCCATCAGATTCCCGACACCAGCATAATCCCTCAGGCGAGGGCTGTCTGCGGACCCGTAGGTTTCGCAGAATATGCCCTTCCGGGTAGCGAGTTGCTCGGCAAAAAGATAGTGGAGGAGTTCAAGAAGAATCCCGACTATAAGGCCGTCATAATGGAAAACCACGGTGTGGTACTGTTCGGAGAGGATATCGCCGACGCTTACCAGCGTTTCGAGACTCTGGAGCTATGCGCCCGCACCATCCTCAACGCCAAGACCCTCGGTGAGCCTAAATACCTGACAGAAGAGCAGATAAACAAGCACGAGATGGCGGTAAACACCCCATTCGAGCACTTCATGAATGTCACCCATCCTTCCGAGGAGCGAGCGATAAGGACAGAAATCTGCCAGATTGTTCGCAGAGCTTGCTCACAGGGTCTGATGTGCAGCTCATACGGTACCGCGTCAGTCAGGTGGAAAGGCAACGACTTCCTGATCACCCCTTCCAACGTTCAGCGTTGGGACATTGATCCAGAGGACATCGTGCAGGTCAAAGACGGGATGGTAGAGGCAGGAAAAATGGCGAGCCGCTCCGTGGCTCTCCACTACGAGATATATCGCCGCAATCCCAAAGTCAACTCCATCATCCTGACCCAGTCCCCAGCCCTGATGGGGTTCTGCACCACAGGAGTTAACTTTGATGTACGGACGATTCCTGAGAGCTGGATATTCCTCCAGGACATCCCTACCTTCCCATTCGGAAGCCAGTACGACGAGCGTCTCTCCAAACTCGCAGACGAGTTCCGCCACAGGCCTTTCGTGATGCTGGAGAATGACTCGGTCGTGGTCACCGGTGACAAACTGATTAACACTTTCGACCGTCTCGAGGTCGCTGATTTCAGCGCCAGATCCCTGATTCTCGCCGCTCCGTTGGGCTCTTTAAAGCCTATCACCGATGCCGAGATCGAGGACCTCAGAGTCGCTTTCCACGTCGGGGAATAATGAAAATGACACACACTTGGGAAGCCAAGGCCGTGATGACACTCACGACCTTGGTTTTTCTGTTTTCGTGCGCTTCTCCTGTAGGGAATGTCAGTAACGACAGGGTTAAAACCACTTTCCAAACCTCAAAGTCATGGAGCCCGGCCATCGACACCAGGGCGGACGCCGTGATGGTCTATGGTGCGGGGAAAAGCCTGGAAGAGGACGGCCCTGAAGGTGTCTCAGCTGTCGAGAACCGGATCCGCACCTGGAAGGAGAGAGGCTACCGGGTTGATTTCATGACCGGAATCGCCTGGGGAGGCTACGTAGACTATTTCACTGGCAAGTGGGACGGTGCCACTCACCTCGACGAAGGCCAAATGCAAGCGGACGGAGACACAATCTGGCACGGGAAGATGGTCCCCTACATAGTCCCGACCATGAGTTTTCTTGAATACTTCAAAGAGAGCCAGGTCAATAGGGTCATCGATGCCGGAATCGAGTCACTGTACTTTGAGGAGCCGGAATTCTGGAACCGGGGAGGCTACAGTGAGGCTTTCAAGAGAGAGTGGATGGATTATTACGGGGAGCCTTGGAGGCCTCAGGACGAATCGCCGGAGGCGACATATCTCTCCAACAAACTAAAGTACCACCTCTACTACAGGGCACTGGACGATGTCACGACCTATGCCAAGGAATACGGCCGGTGCAAAGGAATGGAAGTGAAGTGCTACGTTCCGACCCACTCGCTGATCAACTATTCACAGTGGGAAATAGTGAGCCCTGAGGCCAGCTTGGCCTCAATGAAGGGGGTAGACGGTTACATAGCGCAAGTCTGGACCGGGACCTCAAGAGTACCCAACCACCTGAACGGGATATACAAGGAGCGTACATTTGAGACAGCGTATCTTGAATATACTTGCATGGCCTCAATGACAGCTCCTACAGGGCGCCGGGTGTGGTTCCTCACGGATCCGATCGAGGACGGTACACGTGACTGGGATGACTACAAGAAGAATTATCACGCCACTTTCACCGCCCAGCTTCTCCATCCGGAAATAGCTGATTATGAGATCATGCCATGGCCAGAGAGAATCTATGGGAGGCTCTATCCGAAAAGCGCCGGAAGCGATGAGATGATAAAGATTCCATCAGACTATTCCACAATGATGCAGGTGATGACAGGAAGCCTGGAGAATATTCCAGTCTCAAAGAACAAGGTCTCCGGCAGTCAAGGAATAAGCGTGCTGATGGGCAACTCCTTGATGTTCCAGCGTTTCCCTACTCACGAAGGATATGACGATCCTGGTTTGGCCGACTTCTTCGGAATGGCGATGCCCCTCCTTAAAAGAGGTGTCCCAATAGGTATAACCCACATCGAGAACACCGGGCATGAGAAGGCTTTCGAGGATGTCAAGGTTCTTGTAATGACCTACTCCAACATGAAGCCGATGGACTCTGAGGCTCATGTGCATATAGCCGAATGGGTAAGGCAAGGTGGAAGACTCGTGTACTGCGGAAGAGACACGGATCCTTTCCAAAAGGTGAAGGAATGGTGGAACACGGGCGGGAATAGCTACAACGCCCCTTCAGACCATTTGTTCTCACTCATGGGAATTGAGCCGGGAGCACCAGAGGGTGAATATGTTTTCGGGTCGGGTTCTGTCAGGATCATAAGGCAGGATCCAAAGGAATTTGTCCTGGATGGAGACTCAGATAAGGGATTCTTAGAATCTGTCACCAGAATGTATTCCGAAAGCGGAGGTGAACTCGTATTCAAGAATAACCTGAGGTTGACGAGAGGTCCATACGAGTTAGTGGCAGTGATGGACGAAAGCGTCAGCGATGAGCCCGTCGTATTGTCAGGACGCCTGATAGACCTTTACGACCCTTCCCTCCCTGTCCTCACCAGCAAAACTGTCATGCCTGGTGGGCAAGGATTCCTTTACAACATAGACAACGCTCCAAAAGCACCTTCCATCCTAGCCATGGCAGGAAGGGCATACGACACCAACAAGAAAGGACGCGCGTTCTCATGGACAGCTAAAGGGCCGGCAGAGACGGTCTGTGCCACCAGGGTGCTGTTGCCACAAAAGCCTTCAAGCGTCATTGTGGACGGGGAGGAAACAATAGACCCCGCCCTTTGGGACGAGGTCGGAAGCACATATCTTGTAAGTCACGTGAACAACCCGGATGGAGTCCGGGTCAAGATCTCGTGGTAAAGGAGTTAATACTCCACGTTCATATGGACACAGTAGTTGTCCAAGCAGAAAGAAGGGTCTATGTGGGCCCCTGAGGACTCGACAGTGATCTTTGCGGCGTCGAAACCGGAGACGGCTGAAGAATTCCCTGTGTCACTTGTCATTTTCCATCCGACCCACTCGTTCTCCATCTTGGGTTCAGTCACGGTAGTGTAATCAATCAGGTACTTCTCAACTGAGCCCAAAAGAGCTGTGCCCTTGTAGAACTCTATTTTGACTTTGAGATAGTCACCTGGAGATATAAGGCCTTCTTCGCCCAAACGTTTATTATACAAAGTATTACACACATCACATCCGTAAGAGGACACAGCGGCGGTGTAAAAACCGGTGAGGCGGTAATCAATGCTTGTCTCCGGCATTGAGGAGGTCTGTTTGAAAACCATGTACCCCTTACTCCCATTCGCTCCTCCCACTGGGTCGGCGGCGGTGACCATGGCCAGCTCCTCGGAGGTATCATCGTCCGCTTTTCGCACAGAGACCTTGAAACCACCATGGAAGCCAGTATTGAGATCATCTGAGGATGAATTGTAGTAGCACACATCGTCCCATGTCAACAGCGGGGCGAACAAGATGCCGTCATGATAATACGTCTCGACAGAAATCTCATCCATCTCGAACGATGTGACTTGCACAAAATTAGCGGTGGAACGCTGTGGTTCCTTACATGATACCGCTGCCAAAACAATCAAGGCGGCGAGGGATAACTTAAATGAAATTCTCATAATTTGATGATTGATAATCCTATAAAAAACACTCAACAGTCCCGACTATCTCAGCCGGTCCAGTCAGCCACACATCCGTCGCCTGGAATCCGGAGCCTTGACCGGAAGGGATGAAATCCACCTTCAAATCTGAGATGGAGGCGCGCACATCATAAGAGACACGCCCGTCCGGAGCGGTCTTGCCTGGGATTCCTTTGCGGGAAGCGGCTATAGCCGTGGCAACAATTCCCGTACCACAAGCCAAAGTCTCATCCTCAACTCCTTTCTCGAAAGTGCGTACTCGAAGAAGACTCTTCGCTTCGCTCAGAATGACAGGCTCGACGAAGTTGACGTTAGTCCCCTCGGGAGCGAACCGGGGATCCTGACGTAGGATTCTCCCTTGCTCCTTGACGGGATAATCATCCAACCCCTTGACAAATATGACAAGATGTCGGGTGCCGGTGTCAAGGAAAAATGCGTTATCGTCCGGATATTCCTTAACCCCAGTGACTTCCTTCATTTTCAAACGTATCTGGCGGGCATCACCATTCGCACCGCTCAGAATGACGGCGGTGTGAAGCCCATCAGGAGCCTCGAACTCGACCGGAAAATTACCGGAGACGACTCCCAAATCAGCGGCGAAAGCGACTATGCAACGCCCTCCGTTGCCACACATCATTCCCCCGCTGCCATCAGGATTATAGAAGACCATCCGGAAGTCCTTTTTCAGACTTTTCTCGAGCAACATCACTCCGTCAGCGCCGAAACCAGTGTGACGGTCGCAAAGATGGCGAATCTGATCCCGGGATAAGCTTAGATAACCTTCCCGGTTGTCCGCCAACAAGAAGTCATTGCCGGCTCCGTGATACTTGAAGAACTTTTGTAACATCTTATCTTAAAAGAGTTTCCAATTCGACAGAGGCATCTGTCCTCCCATCCCTATACTTGACTATGACAGGAGTGCTGACGTGGATACCCGCATCCTTGCCAGGTCCTTTCACGATGGGGCGACTCCCCGGCACAACCACCGCTCCAGGAGGCACAACTGTCTGTCCGGAAGGTGATTTAGGGACATATTCCCCGGTAGTGGCATCATAAAGGGCGGTCCCTTTTGTCAGGATAACACCAGAGCCTATCACGGCAGCCTCACCGACTATAGTACCCTCATAAATGCCGCAGTTTCCTCCGATAAAAGCGTTATCCTCAATGATGACGGGAAGGGCACCCGCAGGCTCAAGGACTCCGCCGATCTGGGTACCTGCCGAGATATGGACGTTCTTCCCGACCTGGGCGCATGAACCCACAAGGGCGTGGGAATCAATCATAGTCCCGGAATCAACATAAGCCCCGATATTGACATACGCAGGAGGCATCATGATCACAGATGGGGCGAGATAAGAACCGCACCTGACGCTGCTGCCTCCAGGGACGATCCTGACCTTGTCATCAAGGGAAAATTTCCTCAGAGGCAAAGTGTCCTTGTCGAAGAATGGGTATTCCTCCTTAGACATATTTACAAGCTTGCCTTTCCGGAATCCCTCGAGAATCGCTTCCTTGACCCAGGCGTTGACCTTCCAGCCATCAGCGGTCTTTTCCGCGACCCTGACACGACCCTCCTCAAGAGCCTTCAAAACTTCCTCGAAACTCATCATATTCCCAAGTCCTCCAACACTTTCCCCATAGCGTCAAAAGTCGAAGGGACGGCCGTCGTGAGCGGCAGACGCATATCCGGCTCACAGAATCCAAGGATTGAAAGCGCAGCCTTCGCCGGAATCGGATTGCTCTCGACAAAACAAGCGTCGTACAGAGGTGCAAGCTTCTTGTCAAGGGCCTCTGCCTTAGTCCAATCCTCTGCGGCAGCGGCCCCAACCATCTCCACCATGAGCCCAGGAGCCACATTTGAGGCCACGCTGATGACTCCGTCACCGCCGAAGCGCATGATCGGGAATGTCTGGTCGTCGTTTCCGCTCAGGACTTTAAAGCCCTCGGGGCGGTTCCTGACGATCTCCTCAATCTGGTCAAGTTTGCCGGATGCCTCTTTCACGGCGATGACGCCGGGAAGCTCAGCCAAACGGAGAGTCGTCTCGGCTGTCATGTTGGTTCCGGTCCTGCCGGGGACGTTATACAAGATGATCCCTTTGTCTGTGGATTCGGAGATCGCCTTGAAATATTCATAAAGCCCCTGCTGGGTAGGTTTGTTGTAATATGGCACAACGACAAGCCAAGCATCAGGGCCATAAGGCTCCAACAGCCTGATATTCTTGATCGTGGCGACGGGAGAATTGGTGCCTACCCCAGCCACGACCGGCCGGTCCGGGCAAAGCTCCCTGGTGATTCTCAATAACTCGATCTTCTCGTCATTCTCCAAGCAAGGAGTCTCGGCCGTGGAGCCCAGTGGGACGAGAAAGTGTATTCCGGCCTCCACCTGCCTGGTGACAAGCCTCTTGTAAGCCTCAAAATCTACCTTGCCGCCTCTGAACGGAGTCGCGAGCGCTGTTCCGCATCCTTTAAGTGTCATTTCGTTGATTCTTTGAAAAACAATTCCTTGAACTCATGAACACCGGAAAGGCCCTCTGTCATAGTGGCCGCCAAGACGGCGCCCTCAGCGAACCCTTTCCGGGAGAAAGCCTCATGGGTGAGGGTTATGCGGTCGGCAGCACCCTCGAATCCCACGGTATGGATGCCGGCGAGCTCCCCGACACGCACAGCGGCGATGTCCGGATTCACGCCCATATTCTCCTTAACCACAGCCGCCAATGACTTGGCCGTGCCACTCGGAGCGTCAAGTTTGTGGATATGATGTTTCTCGACAATATACGGGGCATATCCCCCCGCCTGGCCAAGATACTTGGCCACAAGCCCCACCGCGGCGGAGAGCACATTGACTCCCACCGAGTAGTTGGAGGAATAAATCATCGGGGTACCTTTCGACTCGAAATATCCGATGACCTCGTCCTTTATGTCATTCCAGCCGGTAGTGCCCACCACCACCGCCTTGAATTTGTCCGCCAAAGCCTTGTAATTGGCCCGGAAAGCGTCCGGTGTCGTGAAATCGACGCAGACGCACTCAGCGGCGAGATCATCATCGAAGGAGACGATGTCCTCGCTGGCCCCGGCGCATTCAATTCCCTTGGCCGCGAGGGCAGCCTCAACCATATGTCCCATACGGCCGTAGCCGCTGATCACAACTTTCATAATCAGTTGTTTACTTTGAAAATATAGTCATGCAGACTCTCCAGGGTGACCTGAAGACGGTCTCTGTCGATCACGAAGTTCTCGCTCATCATGTTGGCGCTCACATTGGCAAGATGGACCTTACCGGATACGCTGATGACCTTGTCGCCCAAGCCCTCGAAGCCGACGATGTTGCGACCGACGACTGAGATGAAAGCCTTGTCGCGGTAGGTTGTCACCTCGGCCCACTTCCCTATCTCTTCCAGGGCCTCAGGGAGAAGATCCCCGGCCATTTCAGGGATGACAAGATAGACGTCGGACTCGGTCGCCTTTGCCAGAACAACCGGAATCCGGCGTGGATACAACGCGGCGAAAACCTTACCGAACATCCTTGTGACACCATCAAGTTTAGGGGACACTATCTTCACGAACAGTATCTCGTCCCGAACAGCCACCGACTTAGGGCCGTCCGGAGACTGGTCTCCCCTGATCACCAGTGTGCCCTCGCAGGAAGGATTAGTGGAGTTCAGAACACGGATCGGGATATTCTTTTTCCTAGCCGGCTCAATGGTCAACGGGTGAAGGACCCTGGCGCCCATCGCAGCCATCTCCGCAGCCTCCTCATAAGAGATAACATCTATCTTACGGGTGTCTTTCACGACTCTCGGGTCCGCCGAGCGGATTCCATCCACATCGGTCCAGATCTCAACCCTCTCGGCGCCGAGGGCCATTCCGAATATGGCTGCGGAGTAGTCCGAACCCTCGAAACCAAGCACGGAAGTAGCACCTTTCTCGGTCGAGGCGACGAAACCCTGGGTCAGGACCAAGTCGGCCCCACGATATTCCAATCCGACAATCCTCTTGATATTCGCCTCGGTGACCTCCATGTCAGGACGGGCGTTGAGATAATTGTCGTCGGTGGTGATCATCCTCCTGGCATCGATCCAGTGGCAGGAAATGTCATTGGCGTTGAAGGCGTAGGAGATTATAGTGGAAGACAGAAGCTCTCCTGTGGAGATGATTCTGGCCTCGCTTCTTGGAGATAATTCACCAATAAGGCATATTCCCCCGACAAAGGTTTCGAGAGCGGCTATACGTTCCTCCACCTTGGCCAGGCACTCCTCGAGGAGATCAGGCCTGGCGGCCAAGAGGTTTTTTGCGAGATTGAAATGCCTCTCCCTCAACTGTTTAAGGAGGTTCTTGACATTCTCCTCCCTTTGACCTTCAGCCTCCTCGGCGAGGTCGCAAAGCAAGCGGGTCACTTTGGCGAGAGCCGAGACCACCACAAGAGGTTTCTCCCTGAGCCTACTCTTGACTATCGAGATCACTCTCCCGATGGCTTCCTCATTCTGGACGGACGTACCGCCGAATTTGATGATAATCATTTCTAATGCTTTATATTAAGTTCGTTCGAAACTGTCTTGAATATTCGAATGTCATTCTCGACCGCCGCCTGAAGGTCCGAGACGAGAACATATTCCTTGTCAGTGTGGGCTGTGAGAATCGATCCGGGGCCGCAGATAGCCCTTCTGGCGAATTTGTCGAGCCTTGGCGCGTCACTCCCGAAGGAAACCGCCTTGGATGGGATACCCTCCACATCTGAGAAATACCTCATCGGGGTGTCGCCGCCAAACGCATGGATCACGGTCCCGGGAGGACATGCCTCCAATAGCCGGCCTTGAACCACCTCGTCCGTAGCGAAGGTGGTCCGGAAATATATCCGGAAACGGATTTCCGGGCTCAAGATATTCTGAGGGTTTGAGCTGACCATATCACCTACATTCCAAGTGGTTTCCCCAAGCAGTGGGTCTTCCGGGAAATCAGTGATTCTCAGCTTATTGGCCATATCCACAAACTCCTCTACAGCACTCACACCATTTTCTGGATAGCCCGAATGGCAAGCTTTGCCGGGAATAGTAACCTCGAAAGACTTGGTACCCTTGCTGGCCGAGGCAAGGCAATTGTCCGTAGGTTCGCCGACCAACACGAATTCTCCTCCAGGATTATCCTTCGTGTAAGCCTTGGCACCGTGCGATCCAGTCTCCTCCCCGGTGAGCAGCAATAAACCAAAGTCCTTGAAGCCTTCCTTGGTAAGCTCCAGACATGCATTGTACATTGAGAATATCTGTCCTTTGGCGTCGCAGCTGCCGCGTCCTTTGATTATCGTGTCGTCTTTTTCCGCCCTTCTGCCGTCTGGGAGAAGGTCTCCTTCTTTAACCAACTCGACGCTTGGCGAAATATATGGCGGGACGGTGTCCAGATGGGTGCAGAACACAAAGGAAGGATGACCCGTCCCGGACCAGTCCATCAGCAGGTTTACGGTCCCGTCGCCCACCTCGAACTCCTGAATCGCCGGAGCTTGAGCACCGCCATGGCCGGCATTGTTAACACCGTCATGGCCGGCCTGACCGGCCATCCCCAGCCGTCCCTTCAGGAACTCCGCCAGCCTCCGCTCCTGTCCCGAAGTGGAATCAATGCCAAGTATTTCCAGAAAAAGTTCCAGATCCATCACTTTGACCGCATATTCGTTCAAAGGTAGTGAATATATTCCATAAATGGAACCAAAAGAATGCCGTTTACAAAAAGTTCCAAAAAAGTAATAGACAACCTGGCGTCTAAAAACAGCTATTTGCAAAAAAAGTCGAAAAAACTGTCGAAAAGAGAAAATTTTGGCTATATTTGAATTTGTTATGAAACCCAAACTCAACCTACCTGTTTAACCTTCCCGGTTCCATTCACGGAGCGGGAAGAGTAATTTTTTAAAAATCAACTATTTACATATTTTCTAATCAAAACTTTAAGTCCCAACATCCAACCGAAATAGGCAATCCTTGCCGAATAATACAAACCATGGGGATAATAGGCTTATAAATCATTAAACAATAATAGATTATGGAAAAGACATTCAAAAACACAGAGAAGGAGTACGTCGCTCCGGAGATGGAAATGGTAGCGTTATACACAGAAGCCGCAATGATCGACAATAGTTCCACAGGCGATGATTGGGAGTGGGATTAGTACTGGCTTATGTGAACCTATGTATCCTTTATCATCGAATTGAAACCGAAAAAATATGAGATCGCCAAATAAAGATAAGCATTTCTTGAGTGCAATCTTGAAATCTCTTTGGTGCGTTTCTTTCATTGCCATCATAATGTCCTGCCAATTGTCCGAAATCGATTATTTGGTTTCAGAAGGAGGAAACAGAGATGGTCACGAGAGAATCGATCCAACTCTTGTCCAGAAGATTCTGTTCTCCGCCGCTGACTTTGAAATGGATACGCCTATTTCCAGAACGGACATGGCCCCTGGCGGAGGGTTCCTATGGTCGGCCGGTGATACTGTGGGCATATATCCCGACAATGGCAGCCAAGTCTTTTTCGTTATGACCAGTGGAGAGGAAGCGAGTTCCGCCGTATTTGACGGTGGAGGCTGGGATTTCAAGACTACGGCTGATTACAGGAGTTACTATCCTTTCATCGGAGATATCTATCTGGATGCCACTATAATACCGGTCAATTATCTTGGCCAAAAGCAAGTCGGGAATAAGAATACTCACCATATAGGTCCTTGGGATTACATGTACACGCCTGCGGTCCATGCAAACAACGGACACTTGAGTTTCAGATACAAACACCTAAGCACCATACTGAGGACGAAGATCACGCTACCGGCAGGTAATTACACAAGCATAACCCTTTCTCTTGACGAGCCCTTGTTCGTCATTAAAGGCAGTTTTGATCTGACGGCTTCAACCCCGGCGATTACAGGAACAGAATTCTCCAATACAATCAGCCTAGGTCTTGATGTTGCTCCTGGTATTGATGGGGATTTAGAGGCCTACATAATGTGCGCCCCGTTCGACGGAACAGGAAAGACTTTGATAGTTACTTTCATGGATGATAAAGGCGTATCATATGTCAGCTCATTTAGTATTCCTAAAGCATATAACGCCGGGACCGGCAACACCATTACCTTATCATCATACAATGTTGGCCCCGCATATAACGAAATACAGTACGAGTCGCTTCAAAACCGTATAGTTAGATACACCGGTACTGAGAATACGGTTATCTCGAACACTCCTCCTTCTCTCAACGACGGAATAGGTATCATCCGCTTCAACAGGCCTTTGACCACCATTGAGGCTTCCGCATTTGAGGGCAGCGACCTGACCTCGATTATCCTTCCAGACAGCGTGGAAGAAATCGGAGACAACGCTTTCAAAAACTGCTCTCACCTTCAGGAGATTACTATCGGAGGTGGGGTAAAGCATATCGGTAAATATGCATTCATGAACTGCGCCTTAACAGAAATAGACCTCCTGACAGGGATTGAATCAATAGATGACGGCGCCTTTAAGAATTGTGGCGGCTTGACCAGTGTATATTTGCCTGTCACTCTTACCGAGATAGGTTCCGGCGTTTTCGAGGGCAGCTGCTACATAGAATCATTTGACGGAAGCAGCCCTTTGGTGTATGACGAACGTCATCTCATCGACGGTGAGCGGCTGGTGGCTTTCGCGATGGGAGGCCTCGGCGAATATGGCACTTATACTGAAGAAGTTCCTTCTGAAGTCAAATTCATCGACAAGGGTGCTTATTCAGGAGCCACGTCGCTGGGAGAGATCGTCCTGCCGGAAGGCCTTGAGGAGATCGGTCCAAGCGCTTTCGCCCAATGCTTTTACTTAAAGAGCATAACCATTCCCGCCTCTGTTTCCAAGATCCATTATGACGCTTTCTCAGAGTGCGAGGAGAGAATTGAATGGATCAAGATACGTAGAACTGAATCCGCTATCACGGCCGTATCAAACAACGGTTACTTCGGCGCTTTCGACAACACCAATGACTGTCCTATCTATGTGCCCATCAATACATTGAACTGGTATAAATACGGTCAATATTGGGAAGAATACGGCAGCAGCTTGGGAGAAAACAACCGGTATCGCATACTTGCAAGTGACAACGAGATTCTTTACACAACAACTGATGGCAATGCCGTAACTCTTCCGAGCAGCCTCTCTTCCACAGTCACGAATATTGCTCCAAAGGACAATGGAGGGATTGGAGTGCTGAGGTCGACATCTGACTGGACCTCAATTCCAAGTTACTCATTCGACATCTACGAAAACCCTGGAGCTATCAGTATTACTTCTGTAACTATTCCTGATAAGGTTCAATCCATTGGTGTAGCGGCTTTCGAAGGTTGTGAAAACCTTAAGAGCGTGAATTTCGGCAGCAATGTGAGCACTATCGGCGAGTCGGCTTTTTGGGGATGTGGCCTTGAATCCCTTGCTCTTCCTGAGAGCCTTACCTTTATTGGTAGCCACGCATTCTCACTAAACCAGTTCAGCACAGTGAGGATACCTGCAAGTGTGACCACTATCCAAACCAATCCTTTCGCCAGGTGCCAGAATCTGGAATCATTTACGGGAAATAGTAGTTATATTGGAGAATGGGGGAACTACCTTATTCGGGAAAACGGAGAATTAATCTCCTTTGCCGCAGGGGCGATGGATGGCGGATATCTTCTAGCTGGAGATGTCACAAGCATTGGCGCTAAGGCGTTTGAAGGTGCGATTTTCGAGTCAATTGAAATTGAGCAAGACTTGACAAGCATCGGTCCTAACGCTTTTGCCTTCTGCCCGAATCTGGAGTCCGTGAAGCTACACTCGATGACACCTCCAACTCTTGCGAACGTCAATGCGTTTACTAATATCACTCATATTATTAACGACGAGGCGTTTGAAATCATTATTCCGGATGCCGCATTCTCGGATTATCAATCAGCTGCCATCTGGTCCAATCTTCAGGAGTATTTCACGTATTTCCAATCGGACAGGTCCATTTGGTACACTACCACTAATGGTGCGGCGATTTCCGATCCATCTATTCTCCCGATCGACCGCAGGTTGCTTCGCAATGTCTATCTGGGAGGCAAAGGAATGATGGTGTTTTCAGGTGACGTCATCGACATACCGTCTAGTATGTTCCTCGGCAACTCAACATTGAAAACAGTTTCACTGCCAAATAAATTAAAGACAATCGGACGCGCTGCTTTCTCCAACTGCAGTAATCTAACCGATGTGTCCATCCGATTCGAGTTGCAGACTATTGATGAATATGCGTTCCAGGGTTGCAAGCTTTCTTCCGTATCATTACCAAACAGCGTCACGGCTGTCTCGAACGGGGCTTTCAACAACAACAAGCAACTTGTAAGCGTCCATATAGGCAGCGGTCTGACAACCTTTGGAGAGAATCCTTTCCGAGGATGCACTGCTTTGGCATCTTTCTCCACTTTCTCCGGGAGCGGTAGCAATCCTTTCGTTTCAGCAGACAGGCACTGTCTCATCAAGAACGGTGTCCTTATCTCCTTTGCCCCCGCAACCACGACAGGCGTTTATCAGGTCCCTGACGGTGTCACTCAGATAGGGGCTCATGCCATGGAAGGATCCGCCTTCTCCGGAGTCACATTACCTGGTTCTCTGATATCTATAGGGAATAATGGTTTGTCCTACTGTAAGTATTTGACAAGTTTAACCATCCCTGCTTCTGTCACTTCAATCGTGGACTATGGTATAGCGTATTGCGACAATCTTCAGACTGTAACTATGGCAGGAGTCAATCCTCCCACGTTGGGATCTGAAGCATTCGTGGCTAACAAGCCAGACTATTCCGGGACCCTCCCTATGGCAGAAGGATGTAAATTGAGAATTCCGGTGGCTGGTGCAAGCGCCTATGGGGCCGCTTCGGGGTGGAGTGAACTCTTGAGCTATTTTGAATTATATACACAATAAAAATATGACAATCATGGAATTCAAACGATGTCTTGCTTTTGCAGCGGTTATAGCAACATTGGCGTCTTGTCAAATTGATGAAACAGCAAATGGTAGTCTTTCTGACTATCAACAAACAATAGAATTCTCGGCCCCATCGTTCATCATGGACGATGATCCATCCACCAGGACAGACATGGCACCTGGCGGCGGATTCAGATGGTCTGCCAACGATACTGTTGGTATCTATCCTAACAGTGGTTCTCAAGTGTACTTCGCATTAACAAGTGGAGCAAATGCCAGTTCCGCTGTTTTCGACGGAGGAGGTTGGGACTTTAAAGCAGACGCCGAGTACAGAAGTTATTACCCGTTTATCGGTAATATTTATCTTGACGCGACGAAAATCCCTGTTGATTACACGGGTCAGAGGCAAGTAGGGAATGGGAGTTCCAGTCACATTGGAGCCTGTGATTTCATGTACACACCTGCGGTCCATGCGAACAACGGCCGTTTGAGTTTCAGATATTCTCATCTGAGCGCCATACTAGCACCAAGGATCACACTTCCAGCAGGGCATTATACCAGAGTTACTTTAACTCTGGATGAACCGCTCTTCGTCATTTACGGTCAATATGACCTGACTTCCGACAGTCCGGCAATCCGAAGCACAGCACATACAAATACTGTTAGTCTTGACTTGGACGTGACTTTGGATACAGAAAGCGAGTTGGTCACATACCTGATGTGCGCACCAATGAACGCAAACGGGAAGACGTTGCATGTTTATATCTCTAATGACCAGGGTACTAGCTACAACAGCACCTTCGCCGTAACAAAAGCATGGGTCGCTGGAAGCGGCAACAATATCAGATTGACATCATATTCTCTCGGACCTGCACCGAACGAAATCTGGTACACGAGAGCGGGCAGCACCTCTAGTGTTGTACCATTCACGCCTTCAGAGTACAAAATTTCCGCTGCTACCGGGAACAGGCTTGACTTGGCGAATTGCGTGGTGCCGGGAGCAGATAACGGCTATCGCGGAATCTTGAGATTCAAGGGCCCTATCACCGAGATTGACCAATACGCTTTCTCGAACACTGACGTCTGGAGTGTCACATTACCGGATTGCGTGCAAACTATACACAAAGGAGCTTTCCAGGGGTGCGCCAGGCTGTCCATAGCTAATCTGGGCGCAGGGATAAAGTCAATCGGCGAGTATGCCTTCAGCGGTACTGTTCTTTCCTCAATAGATCTTCCTGAGGGGTTGGATAGAATCGGAGCCTTCGCATTCGAAGGGAATCGTTTGACTAGAGTGACCATCCCGGAGTCTGTCACTCACCTTGGCTTCCGTGAGGATGCTCCTTTTAGCCTCGCCCCATTAGGGAACCCGTTTTTTGATTGCTCTTATCTCGCGCGCTTCGAGGGCAAGTTCGCCACCCAGGACGGGAGAGCGCTTATTGAGGATAGTGGAATCAACAAATACTTTGTCAGTTTCGCCAACAATGGGATGGATGGGCAGGCCTACCATGTGCCGGAAGTCTATGGAGTCTCACCTTACGCTTTCGGCAATTCGACCATCGGTAGCGTGACATTCAGCGACAATATAAAGACCATCTACGCCGCGGCATTTTGGAATTGCGAACAACTGAAATCCGTGGAGATTCCATCCAGCCTGGAAAGAATGGGAGGATACGCGTTCAATGGCTGCAGCGCATTGGAATTCATCGAGATCAACTGGGACTCCAAGGAGATTGAACTGAATTCCAAGAACATCGACTGCATCTGGAACGGCATG
>ONSC01000165.1 GCA_900320365.1 uncultured Bacteroidales bacterium | reverse complement strand
CTTTCTCTTCTGATGCTTCGGGAGAGAATACTCTCTCGGCGAGCCATTGGCTCTTGATCTCCCCGATGCTTTCCCAGAATCCGACCGCCAATCCGGCGAGATAGCAAGCTCCCTTGGCCGTCGTCTCGGTGACCTGGGGACGTATCACATCGGCTCCTAGGATGTCGGCTTGGAATTGCATAAGAAGGTTGTCCCTGGACGCACCTCCATCCACTTTCAGTTCAGATAGTTTGACTCCGGCATCCTTTTCCATGGCTCCCACAATGTCCATTGTCTGGAATGCTATTCCCTCCAATGCGGCGCGGGCTATATGCCCTGCCGTGGTTCCTCTGGTTATGCCGTGTATGCCACCTTTGGCGTATTGGTCCCACCAAGGGGCTCCCATGCCGGTCAGTGCCGGGACGAAGTATACACCTCCATTGTCAGGGACTGTCTTGGCGAGCTCTTCCACATCAGCGGAGCTCTTTATTATCCCGAGTCCGTCCCTGAGCCACTGGACAACTGATCCTCCGACGAATATGCTGCCCTCAAGTGCATAGTTTACGGTGTTCCCGATCTTCCATGCGATAGTCGTCAAGAGGTTGTTCTTTGACATGATGGGTTGTGTTCCGGTGTTCATCAGCATGAAGCAGCCGGTACCGTAGGTGTTCTTGACTGATCCTGGCTCGGTGCACATCTGGCCGAAAAGGGCCGCTTGCTGGTCTCCCGCCATACCGGCTACCGGCACACCTTCCGCGAATCCATATCCGGCGGTCTCCCCGTAGATCTCGCTTGAGGAGCGGACCTCGGGCATCATGGATATGGGAATGTCCAGAAGGTCAAGAAGTTCCTGATCCCACTGGAGGGTGTTGATGTTGAACAGCATCGTCCTGGAGGCGTTGCTGACATCTGTGACGTGCACTTTTCCGGCGGTCAGGTTCCAGACAAGCCATGAGTCCACGGTTCCGAAACGAAGCTTTCCGGATTCAGCCTTCTCCCTGGCTCCGGGAACGTTCTCCAGGATCCAACGGATCTTCGTGCCGCTGAAGTAAGCGTCGATGATCAATCCTGTCTTTTCCCGGATCATTTCAGTCAATCCCTTGTCTTTCAATGAGTCGCAGAACTCGGCGGTTCTTCTGTCTTGCCAAACGATGGCGTTGTGGACAGGCTCTCCAGTCTCGGCGTCCCAGACGATGGTTGTCTCCCTTTGGTTTGTGATGCCTATCGCCGCGATGTCAGTCCCGGTAAGTCCGAGGGTCGAGATGGCCTCAGTGGCGACTCCGGCCTGGCTGGCCCATATCTCCATCGGATCGTGCTCTACCCAACCGGGTTTAGGGAAATACTGTGTGAATTCTTTCTGGGCGACCGATACGGCATTGCCCGCATGGTCGAAAACTATTGCCCTGGAGCTGGTCGTACCTTGATCCAAGGCGAGTATGTACTTCTCCATATACTAATTAGTTCAGTGTTATTCAACTATGGTTCCAAGCAAAGTGGCGGAGGTGCAGTCGGCTATCCTCACTTGGACATAATCGCCGGCCTTGTGGCCTAAACCAGGAAATACGCACATCTTGTCACTGCCGGTCCGGCCGCAAAGCTCTTCAGGATTTCTTTTGGAAGGTCCTTCAACAAGAACCTCAAAAGTTTTCCCTATATCGGAGCGATTACTTTCAAGGCTCAGCTGGTTTTGCAGCTCTATGATCTCGTTAAGCCTGCGGGTCTTCACCTCTTGGGGAACATCGTCAGGGTAGTGTCTGGCAGCTATGGTGCCTGGCCTTTCTGAGTAACAGAACATGTAGGCGTAATCGAAGGCAACCTCCTTGAAAAGCGACAGTGTGGCTTGGTGATCCTCCTCAGTCTCGGAGCAGAATCCCGCGATCACATCAGTCGTGATGCCGCACCCCGGAAGAATCTCCCGTATCTTCCTGACACGATCCAAGTACCACTCCCTAGTGTAGCGTCGTCTCATTTTCTCTAGCATTCTATCGCTGCCGGATTGGACAGGAAGGTGAATATGATCGCAGATGTTGTCATGGCGAGCCATGGTCTGGATAAGCTTGTCACTGATGTCCTTAGGATGATTGGTGGCGAAACGGACCCTAAGGGAAGGATCGATCAAGGCGACCGACTCCAGAAGATCGGGGAAGTCCACCTGCCTCTGGCCATCTGTCCAAAGATAGGAGTCCACATTCTGGCCAAGCAGCGTGATCTCTTTGTACCCTCTAGAGAACACTTCTCTCGCCTCTGAGAGAATGGTCTCAGGATCCCTGCTCCTCTCAGCGCCACGGGTGTATGGCACCACACAATACGAGCAGACATTGTTGCATCCCCTCATAATCGAGATGAATGCGGAGACGCCGTTTTTGTCTGTCCTGACAGGGACTATGTCGGCGTAAGTTTCCTCCCTTGAGAGAAGGACATTGATGGCCGGATTGCCTGGAGTGATCTCCTTGATCATGTCAGGTATTGTCCTGTACGTGTCTGGCCCGGCCACGAGGTCGACTTTGCCTGTCCTGGTGAGCTCTTCCTTGAGTCTCTCAGCCATGCATCCGACTATTCCGACAATCACTCCCGGATTTGACTCTTTCATCTTGCGGAATACCTCGATGCGTCCCCATATCCTCTGTTCGGCGTTGTCTCGCACTGAGCAGGTGTTGGCAAGAATGATGTCAGCATCTTCCATGACTGTCGTACGCTCATAGCCTTCCTTCCTCATGATTGAGAAGATGACCTCCGAGTCAACGACGTTCATCTGACATCCGTATGTCTCAATATAGATTTTCTTATTCATGTCAATGCTATATGTACAAAGATATGGAATTTTCAGCTAATAAGTATTTTTTCCTATATTTGTGGAACGTGAATAGTATTCCGGACATGAGGAAACACTTGTCTCATATTTTATTAACCCTTCTGGCTGCTGCCATGTCACTCATGATTTGCGGGTGTGGGAGCATCGAGAAGGTTAAGGATATTAAAGTGACATCCGTAGGGGTGGAGTCATATTCTTTCAGCGGTTTGCGCACAATCAACGCTGTTCTCGCTCTGGGTATCGACAATCCCACTTTCGCTTTCAAGGTCACTGACCTCAACGGCATACTTAAATACAAAGGCGAGGATTTCGCTTTTTTTACCGCTGACACCATCAAGGTCGACAAGAAATGCAGCAAGGTCTATGACCTGCCATGCTCAGCGACATTGAGCGAGGGAGTGAGCCTCAGGAAAGCTTTGCAGATTGCCCAGGGCAATTCTTTGGAAGGCTTCACAACTGATTTGGAGGCGAAGGTCAAGCTTAAGAGCGGCGCCGGCACCACCTTGAAGTTCAAGGATCTGGATCTTAAACAAATGGCAGAGGGAAAATGAGAAGATTTTTAGTTTTAATATTCACCATGGCCTTGAGCCTTGGCCTGTCTATAGGAGCGGGCGCTCAGGAATCGGGGGAGACGTCACTCGCTCCAGCTGTGGACTCGACCCTTATCGGAAAAAGCATTTTCAATTTGCTTCCGAACGTCACCGTTCATCAGTCAGAAGCCATCCTCGCCTCGATGAACCGTCAGATATCCTCCAACTCTTCGAGGAGACTATCCGGCTATCGTGTGAGAATATTCAATGACAATAAACAGAATGCCAGGGGGGCGTCCGAGGCTGCCATGGGGCGTTTCAAGGGAATGTATCCGGGCATAGCCGCTTACAGGACATATTCAAATCCTTTCTTCAAAGTCACGGTGGGTGATTTCAGGACAAAGTCGGAGGCCATGCGTCTCCTTCAGCAGGTGAAGGGCTCTTTCCCTTCCGTCTTCATCGTCAAGGAAACCATCAATTACCCCCCGGTGGGATCAATCTTTTAGGTTATGCTCAAGCAAGGACTCGAACTCAAGCAGACTCAGAAGCTTTCCCCACTTCAGATCCAGACCATTAAGCTGATTGAGCTGCCGATTCAGGAGCTGGAACAGCGGGTAAAGGCTGAATTGGAAGACAATCCTGTCTTGGATGATTCGCCCGCTCCTGAGAAGGAAGACTCTGACGACGAGCCCAGGGATGTCTCTATAGACGAGATGGACGCCGATGATCCCATCCCTTCTTATAAGTTGCGGGTCAATAATTACGGGAAGGATGAACGTCCTCAGTACAACACCTTCTCTGTCAAGGAAAGCTTCACCCAGAGCCTTCTGGAGCAGCTTGGATTCAGAAACCTCTCGAAGCACGATCATGATGTGGCGGCTTTCATCATCGGTAGTCTTGATGCCGCTGGTTACCTTCGCAGGGATGTCGACAGCATAGTTGATGACCTGGCTTTCAGGGCCAATATAGAGTCTAGCCCTGAGGAAGTGGAGCGCCTGCTTTCCATGATACAGGAGTTTGAGCCGGCAGGGGTGGGTGCCAGAGATTTGAGGGAGTGCCTGCTTCTCCAACTCAAGGCGCAGAACCAGAGCAGGGAAGTCCAATTGGCAGAAACTATCCTACGTGATTATTTCCAGGAATTCTCCAACAAGCATTTTCAGAAGATCATCTCGAAACTTGGTCTTTCCGAGGATGAGATGAAAGCTGTTATTTCAAGGATAGTCAAGCTGAACCCTTCCCCCGGCGGTCAGATTGACGACTCGTACAATGACCAGGCTCAACAGATTGTTCCTGATTTCGTGCTTGATATTGAGGATGGGGAGATGAGGCTCTCGATGCCCCGGTTCTCTATCCCGGAGATACGTGTGAACAAAAAATACGCTGAGCTTCTCGCCGAGAGCCAAGGAACGTCGGACCGCCAGCGCAAAGAGGCCGCTACTTTCGTGAAGCAGAAACTGGATTCTGCGAAATGGTTTGTGGAGGCTCTCAAGCAGCGCCAAAATACCCTGCGGAGCACAATGGAGGCCATTCTTGAATACCAGCACGATTATTTCCTGGATGGTGACGAGACCCATCTTAAACCGATGGTCCTGAAGGATATCGCCGAGCTTCGTTACCTGATCCGC
>ONSC01000092.1:8975-16564 GCA_900320365.1 uncultured Bacteroidales bacterium | reverse complement strand
CTTCGCGGACTGCCGTCTGCTGATGGACACGGCGCTGCCGGATCAGCTGGAGGAGCTTGGCGCCTATGCCTTCCGGGGCTGCCATGCCCTGACCGGCATGAATCTGCCGGCTTCGCTGAAAAAGATCGGAGCCAATCCTTTCGCGGGCTGTTCGCATTTCCGGCGGCTGGATCCGGCGGCGGGGCATCCCTTCCTGCGGTATGAAGGCGGTATGCTTTATGATTCCGAAACACAGACCCTGATTGCCTGTACGGCGGAAGCGTGGAAAAGCCCGGTGACTCTGCCGGCTTCGGTCCGGATCATCGGGGAAGCAGCTTTCGCGGCGGCGCCGGTGGAAACCCTTGTGATTCCGGATTCGGTGAAAGCGGTGGGCAGCTATGCTTTCGCGGATTCCGCGCTGAAAAAGCTGGTGCTTCCGGCCACGCTGGAAACGATGGGGGACAATCCGGTCCGGAAGTTCGATTCCTTCTGGGACGAACATGCCGTCATGGGAGCGGAATGGCTGGACCACGAGGGCCATCCCGCCTGGATCCTTGTCAATACGGATTCCGAACCCCATGTGGTCCGGATACCCGCGTATAAGAAAAACAGGGACCTGACAGTTCCCGCGGACGGGGCTGTCGTTTTCCGAAAGAAATAAACCTCCTTTTCCACGACCTTGCGAGATGAGTGCGGTATCAAATTTGGTCTGACTCCAAATCAATCCTGTACTGCTTTAATATCCTGAAGCAATAAAATGGCACAACCGAAGTTATGCCATTTTATTGCTTAATTGACTAATAATCAATCGTTCGGCGACTTAGTACTCCTCCTCGTTAAAATGGTTGCGGAGGAGCTAATTCTGATTGGTTGTCAAGGGGTTAGGTTGCTTCTTTATGCTCCGACCCTTGATCTGGCATGACTTATTACACGTGTCCATACGCCAAAACAATCTGAAACAAGCCAAGGCAAATTCCAGGACAAGATTATTCGGCATTTTTCACCCATTTCTATCATGCCAATTCCATACGTTCCATTTAATCACTAAATTTGTATGTCAAAGAAGAATGTTTATCAACTTCCATAAGGGCAAGAACGGTTGACCATGCCTCTAAGGCAGATAACCTTGTGGAATCATTGTGTTCAATGAGTAAAACCGTTTTTTGTAAACCTTTTTAGCGGTAGTTACATGCCAGATAAACTTATCGAAAACCGGCAAATCCGCGTGTTCATTTCCTCGACGTTCCGCGATATGCAGGACGAGCGGGATGAGTTGATGAAAAAGACCTTCCCTATGCTGCGGAGGAAAGCTGCGGAGCGTGATGTGACACTGACGGAACTCGATCTGCGGTGGGGGATTACGCCCGAGGAGAGTGAAAGCGGAAAGGTGGTGGAAATATGTCTGAGAGAAATCGAAAACTCGGTACCGTTCTTTATCGGAATCATCGGGAATCGGTATGGATGGATTCCAGGCCCAGCTGACCTGGGGGAGAGTTTACGGGAGAGGTATTCTCAAGTCAATGGGTATGTGGAGCGTCAGCTGAGCGTGACGGAAATGGAGATGCAGTTCGGCGTTTTGGAGCGGCCGGAAGACATGCATGCGTACTTCTTCATCAAGGAGCAAGAGACGGATGATGTCGATGAGCCGGTGAAACTGGCTGCGCTAAAGAAGGCGGTAAGGGGAAATGACCGGTATCCGGTATCGACCTATTCCAGCCCGGAAGACTTGGCGGGCCAGGTGGAGGAGGCGTTCACGAAACTGCTGGACGATTTGTTCCCGGAGGGGAACCTGTCCGAGTTGGAGAAGGAACGTGTCGGCCAGCGGGCGTATCTCAACAGTCTCTGTCAGAACTATATCCGTACGGAATCGAACTTCGCTGCCATTGACGAATGGATGGAGGATTGGGAGAAGCACCAGTTGGTGATAACGGGCGCCAGCGGATTGGGAAAGAGTGCGTTGGTGGCGAATTGGGTGAGCGAGAAACTGGCGGCAGGAGAGAATCTGCCCTACAAGATCATATACCACTTTGTCGGCAATGGCGGCAGCTTGGGGAGTCATGGGCATGTCATGAAAGCTTTGTGCGATGAGATCCGGGACAGGTATGGGTTTGGTGCTGATGAGAAAGAGGCCCAGGCCGACGAAAAGGCGCTGGAAGAACTTGTCAACAAGGTCGCAGCTGAAGGCGATAAACCGTTGTTGATTGTCCTGGACGCCATCAACCAAATCATCGATGTCGATAATTCGAAACAACTGAACTGGCTCCCGATCCCTCCGAAGAATGTCAAAATCCTTTTCACGACCCTGGAGGAGGATCAGACGATGGCGGTGTTCAAGAACCGGCACTATCCTGTCCTCACGCTTCAGCCATTGACCAAGGCGCAGCGTGCGGAGATGGTGGCGGGCTATTTGGAAATCTTTTCAAAGAAGCTTCAACCGCACCAGGTCGACCGTATCATTGCCGACAAACAGTGCGAGAACACACTGGTCCTGAAGACTTTGCTTGACGAGTTGGTCAACTTCGGCATCTTCGAGAAACTGGACGAAAAGATTGGCTCCTATCTTGGAACAACCAGCGTGGAAGACTTCTACAGCATCCTTCTCCAGGGTTACGAAACCGACTTCGGCGAGTATCTCGTCAAGCACATCCTCAGCCTCATCACCGTCTCCCGCAACGGTCTCTCCGAAGAGGAAATCCTGGCCATCACGAAGGAAGTTCCTCTCCACTGGTCCCAGTTCTTCTGCGCCATCCGCCAGCACCTGATAATAAAAAACGGCCTCGTCACCTTCGCGCACGGAAACATCCGGGGAGCCGTGGTGAAACGATACATCAATGATCAAGAAGAATGGGGCAGGGCTTGCCGCGAGGGGATCGTCGCCATCCTGGAAAGCCAGGAGACATCCGATGGCCGCCATCATAGTGAATCCGTTTATCAGCTTTTACAGTTGAATGATTTGGAAAGGCTCTATCGAACACTTCTCAACCCTTATTATTTCCTTACCCTATATAAAGAGGAGGAAGCATTATTGACAGAATCCTGGAGATACCTGATCAAATGCGGCCATTCTATCCATGACTATTCCCACCTGGAAGAAGAATACAACAATCTCGGAAAGTTGTATATGTGGATATCAAGATTCTGCGATAAGGACCTGGCGCTCTATGAGGAGGCGTTGTATTTCGGTAACAGGTGTTTGGATTTGATGGACGACGACCATTCAGATTTTCAAAAAGCGTTATTGACCATTGCTTCTATTTATCAAGAACAGGGAAAGTATGAGGAATGTATTGAAACGCTGATGCGTGCCAAAGAGGTCACGTCCGATATTGAGATGCAGATTGCCATATCCAATAATTTGGGTAACGCTTATATGCTGAGTGGGAAGATGGATTTGGCCTTAAAGTTCTATACTCTTTCCTTGGAACAGGACAAAAAGACAAATAGCGACATTTCTTCTGGGGTAGCAACAAGTTACAATAATATCGGCAACCTGTATAGAGTCTGCGGAAAATACGATCAGGCGATTCATTATTTGACACAATCCTTGGAGATATCGAGAATAGTATTCGGAATAGACAGCCTCAAGTATGCATCTTCCTGTAATTCCTTGGCGACCACTTTTTTAGAAATTGGAGAGTATGCAAAGGCCATAGACTATTTCGAATCGGCAAAAGAGATTTATTATCGTTTTTATGGAGAGGATCATACCGACACAGCCTTGATTTTAAACAATCTAGGATATGCGATGTCGGAAAACGGAGAGAATGAGAAAGGCTTACCGTTGGTTGAGAAGTCTCTTGAAATCAGACGGCGGCTTCTTAGCAACATTCACCCAGACGTTGCAGCATCGATGCACAATATCGGGATCATATATCGAAGACTAGGCTGTTTTGACAAAGCCATCATGTGTTTACAAGAGTCGCTGGACATTAAAACAAAACTATATGGAGAGAATCATCCAGATGTATCTGGCTCATACAATGAGATAGGATTGATCTATCATGACGAAAACAATTTTGAGGAAGCAATCAAGAATTACAAGAAGGCAATAAGAATCCTCTCAGAGTCCATAGGAGCCGACCATATTCATGTAGGAATAACGTATGGAAACATCGGGGCGGCCTATAAAAGAATGGAGATTTATAAGGACGCATTGAGTTACTATCTGAAAGCGCTTCCAATTTACACGCGTTCATATGGAAAAGAAAGCATTAAACTTGAGCCGCTGCTCTATAATATCGGTAAAATGTACTATATGCTGGAAGACTATGACAATGCCGTCGTCTTCATGAAAAAAGACCTTGAACTATGTCTCCTTAATCGAGGGGAAAATGATATGGATGTGCTATACGCATGGAAAGCATTAAGTGCAGCATACAATAAAATGGGACAGTTTCAGAATGAGAAAGATTGTTTAAAACATATTATCGAAATCGGTCGCTTGATTCTTGACGAAAACAACAACGAGTTACAACGCGCCATCAAGCGCTATCATGAGATTAAGTGACAACTCCTGTTCTTTTCATATATTGCAGAGAAAATGAATAATCCGTTACTAAGTGCCCCCATCGGTCCGGCTATTGATATTCTGCTACATTTGGAGAAGAAAAAATAGGCCATAGAAGGCATTATAAGGCTTATTTGGATCGGTTTAGGACTACTTATTTACCTATTTGCTATCCTCGTTTAGTCGACTACTATGATAAAACCTCAAACCTTTTGGAGGACCTTCGGAAGATTGAAAAGGTCTCGAATAGTGTTGAATATGCCAGTTTTCCCGACGGTTATTCCGACGTCGAAAATATCTGAAGTATGGTGAATCATTCACTTTGTTTTCTCAGAATTTCCGAGGCTTTTTTATGTCCGTGAAGAGCTGCCGTCATTAACCATCGTTTGGATTCCTCCGAGTCGAATGGAACACCGATACCATCCTGATAACAAAGATATAGTTTAAACTCGGCCTCGGGGAAACCCTTTTGAGCAGCTTCCAAATAGAAAGAAAACGCTCTGTGGGTGTTTCTTATAACAAGGTGGCCGGTTTCATACATCCAGCCGAGGTGATAAAGAGCCTCAATGCTTCCTTTTTGTGCCATGATGACATTCCAAAGAAGCGATCCTCCTTCAGTATGATCCATAAAATCAGGATCGACGTTCATGATGGAATTCAATACGCCTTCTGCTTTGTCGAATTCCCCTTTATGCAAAAGAATAAGACCTCTTTGGTCGTAAAGGGGGAGAGAAGGACAATAGTCTATCGCCATCTCTATCTCTTTTTGGGCTAAATCATAATTGCCCAATTCATCATTTAAGGTTGCCAAATCCTTATGGACAGACGAAATCATTTTGTTGCGTGAATCATCGTCTATTGGAAGAGAGGATAGAAGCTCGAGAGTCTCCTTAAAGGTTTTTTCCACTTCATCCTTCGTACCGGGATCAAATAGGATGAAGCGCTCAAGCAGGAGATGCCCTAAACTCAACCAAGCATAAGCATAATCTACATGGTATGACGCATCCTGATGGCGGATTCTATCCCATATATCTATTGCTTCACGC
The DNA here is from genome assembly GCA_900320365.1 of uncultured Bacteroidales bacterium. Lineage (GTDB taxonomy): Bacteria > Bacteroidota > Bacteroidia > Bacteroidales > UBA932 > Cryptobacteroides. The sequence goes on along the minus strand of ONSC01000092.1, from coordinate 11,032 downwards.
ATAAGAATTACGGCTTTTTTCCAGCGGCCCAATTCGTGTGCATAATTGAATGCGTTACGCTCCTTGGTTTGAGCTGCCTGCTCCTGCACAATAGTTAGCTCTGGATGTTCATTGAAAAGTAGCTGTTTACTATTCTGAGCTTTCTTGAAATAAACTAAAAACTCGCTTTGTCGCCCCGTATCTAAATAGAACCAACACAAGTAGTCTTCGGCTAAAGAAAGAGCATAACGGTTCTCGGCCGATGACTCTTCCTTATAAATGCACGAAAGAATGTTATATGCTTCAATGAGCTTCTCCTCGATGCCGTCAAACTTCCCCTGTTCGAACAGCATTCTGCTATATCCCAAAAGGATTTCCTTTGCGTAGTACCCTCGGGGAAGACTGTCCTTTGCATCAATAAGCTTTCGATAAATGCACTCACTCTTTTCCAGCCACCCATCTTCCCGAGCAAGACATAACAGTTGAATCTTGAGAAGAAGGTCATCTGCCTTTTGCTTTACAGCACTAACGTAGACTTGTTGGATGGAGATGAGGGCTTCCATTTCTGCTTCAATCTGTTTCTCGTCAAAGATTGCCAATGCGGTTTTAATATCACCGCGATTAAACAGCTCCAAGGCTTTGACGCTTCTTTCAGATGGCCCGGATTGGAGAACGGAAGCGAATCTATTGGCTGCCTCGACAAGTTTCTTTTCATACTCGTGCAATTCCGCCATCTTTTTCCGGAGAACTTCCGTGACCTCTTCTTTCTGTCGTTCAGAAGCGTCTTCGTCAAGGTGTTCAAGTTCAATTCTGGCGGAAGCGACTTCAGACAATAACTGTTTATAATGCTCGTTGTAGCTTGCGAAGTTTAGATTCTCTAATTTTGCAATCAACTCGCAATCCAACATGATCGCAGAATCTCTCACTTCAACCTTTTGGGTCCCGTCAATCTGCATTACCTGCATTACTATGGAGAATTTGATGCTATCCTCGGTATCATATCTGTTGACATAGTGGCCGAGTTCATTGCAGATGTAATCCTTATAACTTCTTAGGTTGTCATGAATGCTTTCTCCCTCCGAAAGATCCTTGAAATAGATATAAACCTTCGGATGCTTTGAAACTGCGAAAGCGTTGATGGCACGCGTAACTCCTTCGAAGGAAAGTGAGTCCTCGGAAACATGGAACAACCCTACGAATAAATCACAGTTAGCAACTATCTCAACACCAGCTTCCTGAGCATCCAGCAATTTGAATGTCAGTCCTGCTCGTTCATTTACGATATTAAGCTGTCGAATAAGATTCCCTATGACGGCTTTATCCAAGGCGAGTTCGTCTGCGCACGTAACAAAAATAGTGATCTCCTTCATTGAATAATAGAGGGCTTTTCTTTCAAAATACTACTAATCTTAGAAACGCGTAATGACCCTATGCATAGCCATTCTGCCTCCTCGCTCCACGATGCGTTTAAATGCAAAGCTCCATAGATGTGCTTGACGAATAGGTACTGCATTGCATCTATACTGCTAAACTTCTCTACGGTAGTTCCTTTCGTCGAGGAAATCTCACATAAGAATTGTCGCAATTTCACAGATGGCTCACCTCCATTCTTTTCTTTTACGAGCACGTGTACTTCCGGCCTTCCCTTGAATGCAAATGAAGCTGCAGCCACATGGTATTCTTCAACGGTGAACGCCCCCAGCTTTTTCATAAAGAGAGCAAAAAACACATCTGAATCTCTTACATTATCATTATACTCATCTTGTTTTCTCCGTCCATTGTAAGCCGCATCGAAATCTTCCCATTCAAAGAGTTTGATCCTTATTCCTTGCTCGCGCAGCATTGTATCGAGTTTACCCGCCAAAGCACCAATAAACACCCTCTCTGCGGAGAGTTCATTGGACGAAGCTATGAAAACCTTTAATTCTTTCATAATGTAAAACCATTAGAAAGTGAACACTAATTGTTTCATAAACACAAAAATAAAAAAACTCACTCAATAATCGCCCAGTTGAAATAACAATGAACTGGACAAATTACGCTTTTACCGGTTTTGAGACCACAGCAGGTACCCAAGG
>ONSC01000092.1:0-8968 GCA_900320365.1 uncultured Bacteroidales bacterium | reverse complement strand
ACCCAAGGGCGCAAGGGCACAGGTGCACCTACTGGTCCAGTACAAAACCGGGTAGGTGAGAAATCGGGGGTATTCGCGAGTTCTGGTCCCGGGATGACCGGTACGGGCATCAAAAGGTATCGTCAGGATAGTATATGGCATACCAAGTATTTGGAATAAAAAAAGTCCCGCGGTTGTTGCCGCGGGATTCTTTGTAACTATTTGATCATCAAATCAATATTCTTCCTCGTTAAAGAAGAAGTCCTCTTTGGTCGGGTAATCGGGCCAAATGTCCTCGATGGATTCGTAGATCTCACCGTCATCCTCGAGCTCGGTGAGGTTCTCAATAACCTCCTCAGGAGCGCCGGAACGGTTGGCATAGTCAATCAGTTCTTCCTTTGACGCCGGCCATGGAGCATCGTCCAGGCTGCTGGCAAGTTCAAGAGTCCAATACATATTCAAGTAATTAATTAATAATCAATAACTTACTAATAAAAATCGATGCGTAGCACCATATTTGCCGCAAAGATATGCAAAAAATCTAAACTATAATGATTTTTTGGCTAATTTTGCATAATTAGCGTAGTATTCAACAACTATACCACAGAAAATGGCTTTTGAGAAGATAGAGAAATACGACGAAAACACAACGAGGGAGATAGCAGCCAGAGTCAAAGAGATTCTTAGCCTCCTTGGAGAAGATCCTGACAGAGAGGGACTTATCAAAACTCCCGAGAGGGTGGCCAAGTCGCTTCAATTCTTGACACAAGGATATGCCCAAAACGGCACACAGATCATCCAATCAGCGATTTTCGACGAGAAATACCAGCAGATGGTACTTGTGAAAGACATCGAGCTCTACTCGATGTGCGAGCACCACATGCTGCCCTTCATCGGCAAATGCCATGTCGCATATATTCCCAACGGGAAGATAACGGGACTCAGCAAAATCGCTAGAATAGTGGAGACCTATGCCCGAAGACTGCAGGTCCAGGAGCGCCTCACTGTCCAGATCAGGGACTGCCTTGTGGATGCTCTCAAACCTCTGGGCGTGGCTGTCGTTATCGAGGCTATGCACACCTGCATGTCCCTGCGAGGCGTTCAGAAGTCCAACGCGATCACTACCACCTCAGCTTTTTCAGGTATATTCCTCAGTTCCTCAAGGACAAGGAACGAATTCCTTAATTTGATTAAATAAACCTAACTTCATTATATGGCAGGAAGAATAATACTAACTGGAGACCGTCCCACGGGGCGTTTGCATATCGGCCACTACGTAGGCTCACTGAAGAACAGGGTCGCCATCCAGAATGCCGGTGGCTATGACAAGATGTTCGTCTTCATAGCTGACGCCCAGGCGCTCACCGACAATTTCGACAATCCGGAGAAAGTACGTCAAAACATCATAGAGGTCGCGCTCGACTACCTTTCCGTCGGCCTCGATCCAAACAAGGTCAACTTATTCATACAGAGCCAGATACCCCAGCTCACAGAGTTGACATTCTACTATATGAACCTCGTGACCGTGGCAAGGCTCCAGAGGAACCCTACCGTGAAGACCGAGATCGCCATGCGCGGTTTCAACGCCGAGGGCGAGGAGCAGGCATTCGGAAGCGGACTTCCTGTCGGCTTCTTCTGCTACCCTATCTCCCAGGCTGCCGACATCACCGCATTCAAGGCCACGGATGTGCCTGTTGGAGAGGACCAGAAGCCAATGATCGAGCAGACTGTAGAGATCGTGCGCGCTTTCAACAGGATTTACGGAGAAACCCTTGTCGAGCCTAAAGCCGTGCTGCCATCCAACGCCGCTTGCTTGAGACTTCCTGGCACAGACGGTAAGGCCAAGATGAGCAAATCCCTGGGCAATTGCATCTACCTTGCGGAATCAGCCGACGAGATGAGGAAAAAGGTCATGTCCATGTATACGGATCCCCTCCATATCAATGTCAGCGATCCGGGGCATATAGAAGGCAATACCGTGTTCACCTATCTCGACGCGTTCTGCCGCGACGAGCATTTCGCCCTTTACTGGCCAGACTACGCCAATCTTGATGAGCTCAAGGCCCATTACCAGAAAGGCGGGCTTGGAGATGTGAAATGCAAGAGATTCCTCGAGAAAATACTCAATGAAGAGCTAGAGCCGATCCGCGCCAGAAGAAAGGAATATGAGAAAGATATCCCTTCCGTGTACGAGATACTCAAGAAAGGCAGTGAGGCCGCCGAAGCTGCCGCCCAGGCCACCCTTGACGAGGTGAAGAAAGCCATGAAGATAGATTACTTCAACGACAAGGCATTGATCGAGGAGCAAGCTAAGCGTTTCGGTGATTATTAATAACTAACGGAATATGAGAAAGTTAGCCACCACATTCCTCCTGGTTTTCGCATGCGTGTACAGCGCCATGGGACAGATCTATGTCAAAGAGGACCTTCAATTCCAATCCCCGAAGGTTCCGAGATATGTTGTCTTCGCCGGCGATACGGTGCGATTCGACCGCAGTGACCTTTATGAGAGAATGGACCGTGAGCTTATCGCTTTCACATATTCCCACACCAACTCGCTCTTGATGCTGAAACGCTCCGAGAGGTATTTCCGCCAAGTTGAGCCGATCTTGATGCTTTACGGGATTCCGGACGACTTGAAATACCTCATGGCGATCGAGAGTAACCTAAGCCCCAAGGCTTTATCCACTGCCGGAGCCGCCGGTTTGTGGCAATTCACCAAGACCGCCGGGAGGGAATACGGCCTCGTTATTGACAACGAGGTTGACGAGCGCTACAATATTGAGAAAGAGACAGTCGCCGCCTGCCAATACCTTAAGAAGTCCTACGCCAGATTTGGTGACTGGATGACCGTGGCGGCCAGTTACAACGCCGGACCGGGAGGAGTCTCAAAGAGGCTCACGGACCAGAGGCAAAAATCCGCTCTGGATCTTTTACTGCTTGAGGAGACCTCACGCTATATGTTCAGGGTGTTAACCGCGAAGCTATTCTTTGAGAAACCCGAGCTGTTCGGTTTCAAGGTGGACCAATTCGAGAAATATCCCTACTATCCCCCTAAGAATAAAGTGACGGTCAGCGGACCCATCGAGAGCCTCGTGGATTTCGCGGAGAAGAACGGGTGCAGCTACTACCAATTGAAAGAGGCCAACTTATGGCTCAGGGACAGCAAACTGGTCAACAAGGCCGGCAAGACTTACGAAATTATTATTCCGAGCGATAAATAAAACAATTCACCATGAGAAAGACTTTCGCGTTAATACTCACTGCCGCTATCGCATTGTGCGGATGCGCCTCGCTTCGCATGACTCCCGAGGAGAAGGCCGCCATTGAGGCCACGGTACAAGAGAATCTGGACAACCGCTCTTTCACCATCGAGGTTGACCAAATGAACCCGCTCAGGGGTGGCACAAGGCATGTCAACAATTATTCACTCCAGGTGGATGGAGATCGTTTGATCTCCTGTCTCCCCTATTTCGGCCAAGCATGGAACCTCCCATATGGCGGTGGCAAAGGAATGAATTTCGAATCCACAATCAGGGATTACATTGAGACAGTTCCAAAGGGTGACCTAAGGGAGATCACACTCACCACTAATAATGGCGAGGACTCGTTCGTGTTTGTAATAGACGTGTTCTCAAACGGGAAGACCAGCATCAGGGTGAGAAGCCGTAACCGGGAACCTATTGAGTATCAAGGCATGATGAGGACTGATCCTCAATCCGACAAATAGTTCAGCAAGAGATTACGGACACGATCGGATATCTTCTTGTGGGCATCCGTCGTGTTCTCCAACATTTCCGCGAGATTCTTATATTTGATTAACTCGCGGACATCATTCACTTTATTGAATATGAGGCCTATGTATTCTTCGTAGGCCTCATCCGCCGTGTGTTCTAGCTCAGTGACCCTATCACAGCACAGCGAGATGGCGGACAGGTTTTTCTTGATGTCATACAGAGAGGGGATCATGTCCTGGATAACCCCTGACTGAGCCCTGGCTATCTGAGAAAGCTCCTCAAGTTGTATGTCAATATGCTCAGGCTGATAGATCAGCACGGCTTTCGCGGTGTCTTTGATGACATCTATGCAATCATCCATGGCCATCGAAACCGACTGAAGGTCAAGCTTATTGACCTTCATCATCAGCCCGCCGGACAACATCTCATGGAACTCACTCAAAAGCGCGTCTCCCTGAACCTCGCATGCCTTGATCTCTTTCTCGTTAGAAAGCCACGAGTCACGATCCGATGAGGAGAACATATCTGCCAACAAAGTGGAAGACTTCGACAAAAAGTCCGCCTGCTGGACCAAGATCGGGATAAACTCGTGTTTCCCTCCCCTCAAAGCCATCTTAATATTTTTGTAAAGCCCCATAAAAAAAACGCGGATTAACAGCCACTGACTTATCTATTTTTCAAATTTACAACCTATTTAGAGATTTCACCCAATCTTGACAAAAAACTTAAACAATTCCGACGCTTTTTTTTCATAATGACAAAGAATAGTGGGCTGGAAGGTAATTTCGCGTCAAATAATCCCGCCTCAGGCTCTTCTTTACCTTGCAGCGGCGTTCTGCCGCAATCCACTCGCATCAGCCATGCATCATCTTGAACATCCATTTATCCTTGGGCGGGATTATTTCATTTCACCTCAAACCTGGATGGCAATGGGAAATGCGTCTGGAAAGCAGACAGTACAGCCTCAGAATAACGGGCATAAGACTCATCCGACATACTCACGTCATTGATACACAACAACTTTGTAGATGGCTTCAAGATATGTGAGGCTATAATCTCATGGTTGTGCACAACCGGAGAGAGGTGTTTATTGGATATCCTGCCACGGACAGTCTTCCCTTTATAGTAAAGATAATCCAAATAAAGATATTGGTTGAAGTTCTCCGTGGCCTTGAATTTTGAGATGACCTTGAATATATCATCTCTGGAAAACTCGTAAAGCGTCTCGTTCTCACTCTTAAGCATCGGCGAACAAGTGTGCTGAGGCCTGACGAAACTTAATCCCGGGGACATACCAAGAGCCTTCCTTGCCTGATGGTCGGAATTCCGCGCCCTTTTCTTATACCTGCTTCCCGCCAAGAAATGGCGGTAGAAGCCTATTACGGCTTTTCCATCCCTGAAAAAGTCTTCCGGAGTACAATCACTTACAGGGAACATGTCGTCATTGAAGTACAGGAACTCTTCTCCGAGGCCTGGAATCATGTGCATGAACATCTCTATGGTCGTGCTGTTGAAAGTGGGCAGGAAACGACTGGGAATCACATCTTTATGAAGAACCACCTTTACGGCGGAACGATCAATCCACCCTGGGACCTGGCTTTCTCCTGAGACCAATAGGAATACATTCTCTATGAAAGGCATATATTTTTCGATTCCCCTCAAGAGGTATTTCAGCGTACCCCAGTCACGGTAGCGTTTAGCCAGAAACTTCTCACTCGAAGTGGAGGCGGCATATTCCGCCTGCCAGACCGGATCGAGACCATTTACATATGTGATGACAGCATCCATGCATTTAGCTAATTCTTAAACAAGAGAGATGAAAGCTCCTTTGGAGCGGGACTCTTCCCGCCATCTCTTCAAAGATGGATACTCCCTCACAAGTTCAGGAATATTCCTGAGAGGGAGAAACGATAACCAACGCAGAGCCATCGCGGATTGCCGCAAAGGCTGCCAAAAAGATTGAAGAAGGAAAGACGACCCGGGATCGCTGAGGCGGACCTTGGAATATTGGCAATTGAGGTAAATGCGCCTTTCTTTTGGCATATTCCTGGCCTGGCGGTCATGAACACCGACCGCGGAGGTGAGAACCCCTATCCCGAAACCATGATATCTCACCCGGTCGCAATAATTGTTGTCCTCACCATAATGGGTGAAAGCTGGTGAGAATAAGCCTATTTCTTTGAGGCACTCCGCTGAGATCATCCAATGAGCAGCCATGACGAACCGCGCGGGCTGAACCTCATTAACAGGGTCAAGCGTGCCGTGAAAGTGCCTGTTGAATCGTTTATCCGGCGTCTGAAGATCCGGCCTCATCTGAGCGGGGCTGAGAATCCCCCACTTCCCTTTCCCGAACGCCCGGATGAGCTTCTCGAAAGTATCCGGCATGACCCACGCGTCCTGGTTCAGAAGATACACGAAATCATATCCCTCCTCAAGAGCGTGTTTGAGACCTATATTATTTGCCTTGGAGAAACCTAGATTCACGTCTGACTGGACCAACTTGACCGAGGGGAAATGGTCCCGGACATAATCCGCCGACCCGTCATCCGAGCCGTTGTCAAACAGGAAGATGTCAGCCGGGACGGAACTGGACATAACCGATGAAAGACAACGCTCCAGCCACCGCAGGCCGTTGTACGTGACAATTATGACGAGAATGCGGCTCATTTTCTTGAGAGGCTCCTGAGATAACCGGCAGTGAAAGAAGTACCTGTGAGCGCCATATTCTCAGGAGTGCCGGAGAACACCACCTCACCTCCATTGTCTCCAGCATCGGGACCGAGATCGATAATCCAGTCCGCTGCCCTGATCACATCCATATTATGCTCCACGACAATCACTGTGTGCCCTTTGTCCAAAAGCACATCAAAGGCCTTCAAGAGTTTCTCCACATCATAGAAATGGAGGCCGGTGGTAGGCTCGTCGAATAGAAACAGGATCTTCTCTTTCCTGACAGAGGCTGAATCCTCGCTCAGGGCCAGGAAATACGCAAGTTTTATCCTTTGGCTCTCACCCCCCGAAAGGGTCGATGAGCTCTGACCGAGCTTGATATATGAGAGCCCCACATCCACAAGCGGCTGCAGCCTATGGGCTATCTGGATGGCGAGTTCCTCACTTTGGGAGCCAAAGAAGGCGATTGCCTCCTCAACGCTCATGTTGAGGATATCATCAATATTCTTCCCTTTGTAACGGACCTCCAGGATGTCCGGTTTGAACCTCTTGCCCCCGCAGGCCTCGCAAACCATGGTCACATCAGCCATAAACTGCATAGGTATACGTACGAAGCCATCTCCTTGGCACTCCGGGCATCTTCCACCCTCCTGGTTGAATGAGAAGAAGGATGGCGTGTAGCCGTTAATCTTGGCGTATTGCTGCTCCGACAATAGCTTACGTATGTCATCGTACACTTTAAGATATGTGACGGCGTTGGACCTCGAGCTCTTGCCTATCGGATTCTGGTCAACATATTCCACCCTGGTGACCCTGTCAAGATTGCCGGAAAGCTTCCTGAACACTCCTGGAAGATCACCTGTCTGGTTAATACGACGATATAAGGCTGGATAGAGGATATCCCCGACAAGAGATGATTTCCCAGACCCGCTCACTCCGGAGACAACAGTCAGGACGCCAAGGGGAAACTTGACATCTATGTCCTTAAGGTTATGCTCCATCGCACCTTCGACGTTGATGGAATATGTCCATTTCCTCTTCTCGCGGACATAACCACCTCGCTTTCCGGTTAGGTATTGTAGTGTGAGAGACTTCTTCAAGGCTGAAGCAGGCAATTTGTCCGACATCCTGCCTTGGAAGACAACCTCACCTCCATCGACACCGGCCAAAGGTCCCATGTCAATAAGCATGTCAGCAGCCCGGATAATCTCCTCATCATGCTCGACCACTACGACTGTGTTGCCAATGTCCCTCAGCTTGCGGAGAACGGATATCAACCTGTCTGTATCCCGGGGGTGTAGACCGATACTTGGCTCGTCCAGGATATACATCGACCCCACCAGAGAGCTGCCAAGGGCTGTCACAAGATTGATTCTTTGGCTCTCTCCACCGGAGAGGGTGTTGCACGCCCGGCTCAATGTAAGGTAAGATAGCCCGACATCGTTGATATACCCAAGTCTGGAGAGAATCTCCTCCACCGCCTTATGCACTATGCCATTCTCATAATCAGTAAGCTCCAAAGATTGGAAGAAAGAGGTGAGCTCACCGACATTCATGTCGAGCAACTCCGATATATTCTTTCCTCCCACCTTGACATACAAGGCTTCGGGACGCAATCTGGACCCGTGGCAAGCGTGACAGGTTGTTCTTCCGGAGAACCGGCTAAGCATATACTTGTACTGGATCTTGTAGCGGTTTGATTCCACCCACGAGAAGAACTCGTTTATGCCCACTATGGAATTCTCATCGCCTTCGACACTGTGACCGTTCCAGATGATATCCTTGACTTCCCTAGAGAGATTGCAATATGGCTCGAAAATAGGGATGCCATACCTCTCAGCCACCTGGACCAGATGATCCTTGAACCACCCCATCTTATCGCCTCTCCAGCACGCTATAGCGCCATCATAGATGCTCTTGCTTTTATCGGGCACCACAAGATCCTCACTGACACCGATAATCTTGCCGAGACCACCGCACACAGGACAAGCGCCGAGCGGACTGTTGAATGAGAACAGATACTCGTCCGGCTCGCGGAATGTCATCCCGTCAAGCTCAAAGCGATTGATGAACTCTTCCCTACCCTCATCCTTCACGAGAATAAGTTTACCCTGACCTTCCCTGAAGGCATTGTCTATCGAGGAACGAAGCCTGGTCTGAAGATCTTCCCAATCAGTCTGGGGCCATGGCTCACCAGAATCATAATACGGCAGACATGACTTGAACACCGGCAGTTTGAGACGGTCCACAAGGAGGTATAGCTCTTTCGGATACTCTCCTTTGTCAGCCATTCTCATTATATCCTCAATCCTGATGATACCATCTTCTCCGTAAAACCTGGAATATCCCTCCTCTTTGAGGCGGAGCATCAACTCGACTTTGTCCTCCCTAGCCTCCCAGCCAAGGTCCGCCAATATGTATACGGTCCTCGAATCACCCGAAAGGATACTGGCCATGACATCACCCTGTCCGTGGCACTTAACCTCACGCCCGCTGATCGGGGAATATGTCCTACCTATACGAGCAAAGATAATCCTCAGATAATCATATATTTCCGTGGTAGTGGCAACAGTAGAGCGAGG
>ONSC01000077.1 GCA_900320365.1 uncultured Bacteroidales bacterium | reverse complement strand
TCCTCAATGTATTTTATAAGCTTACCGGGATAGCCTGGATCAGTGGCATACCCGGCTTTCTTCAGGCCATAAGCCCATGATTTATAATCAGTTGTCTCGAAGTCAAAGAGGAATTTGTAGCGATCCCGGTAACGCAGGAAATCCGAGTGGTCTCGGAAGGATTCCTCCGCCGTATCATATACACGGAAGCACTCCCCCTTCGCGTCATCGTCATGGTACTGCTTCTTCCCTGTCCAGTCCTTATGGCATTTTATCCCGAAATGGTTGTTGCCGTCAGCCGCAAGGGTTGACAAGCCGTAACGGGATTCCAGGATGCCTTGAGCGAGGGTTATGCTCGCGGGAACTCCGCTGCGGTACATTTCCTTGACCGCTGTCGGAGCCCACTGCACCACATAGTTCTCAATCGGCGACTGCGCAGACACGACCGCAGCCATGAGCCCAACCAGCACTGTTATAATAAGCCGTCTCATATTATACAAATATAATATATTTTTCGTCATTAACTGAAAATCAAAGGTATTCCCTCCAGAACCCGTAGCCACCCTCGGCTCGTAAGAGGGAGGGGCCCATCGCTTTGCGATGGGAGGGGCCGCGAAGCGGCGGTTCAGGAGGGAAACCTTTGATTTATTGATACTTTACGAGAGGGACGTCAAATATGTCGAGGTCGGAGGCGGCGCAGGTATCAGGAAATATGGAACGACACTCAGCCTCATAAAGGGATATGTCCTTGCCCCTGGAAGAATAATGCCCGACAACGAGTCTTTTGGCGCCTGCGTCAAGCGCGCAACGAGCTGCCTGCAACGTGGTGGAATGATGTCGAGCCTCAGCCAGATCGGAGAGTTCCTCCAGATATGTCGCCTCATGGTAAAGGATATCCACCCCTTTCACCCATGAAGCCTCCTCCGGGAAAGGAGCGGTGTCTGAACAATAGGCGTAGGACCTTGGCTCAAAAGGCTTATAACCCAGCTCATCAAAAGGCAGGGTCGTGAATGAGCCGTCATGGTTCTCACGCACCACATCCTCTCCCCTCTTGACAGCGGCTATCTCGGAAAGCGAGAGGCCATATTCATCTACCTTCCACTTCCTCACGTTGAACTGAGGCTCTTTCTCACGGAACAGGAATCCGAACGTCTCAATTCCGTGATTGAGAGGGAAGGCACTCACCGCCAATGTCTTAGTCTGATAGACTACCTCTGGGGCGCTCATGGTTAAGGGAATATGCTTGATCTCGAAAGATATGCCCTCCCCATAATAAGACAGGAAAAACTTCAGGAGGGGACCGAAATTGGCTGGGGCGTAGATATTCAAAGGCTTCACCCTGGAGAGCATGCCCATGGTCGACAGCAGCCCGGGAAGCCCGAATACATGGTCCCCATGAATGTGTGAGATGAAGATTGACTCAATCTTCATCGGGGATATGCGGCTTTCCTGAAGACGTGACTGGACGTCCTCCCCGCAATCAATCAAGAAAGAGCGCCCATGCACTGAAAGTACCTGGGCGCTCTGATGTCTTCCGGCGGTTGGCTTGGCCGAAGCCGTGCCCAGCACCGTCAAAGTGAAGTTCATAAATTACTCACCTTTCTCGAGTTTCTCCTTAAGGGCGGCAAGAGCATCGATGTCTCCGAGAGTGGTCTTCTCCAAGTTGGAGTTGATCTTCTTGACAGCCTTCTTGGTGTTGTCAGCCTCAGCGGCGACCTGGGCCACCTTAGCCTCGCTGTAAGTCCTCACATGAGAGAGGAGAATCCTGCGGGTGCTCCTGCGAAGCTCGACCACCTTGAAAGGAAGGGTCTCACCAACGATAGCCTGCTTGCCATCCTCCTTGATGAGGTCACGGCTGAAAGCGAAGCCCTCGTCATCTCCCTCGAGCTTGACATTGGCGCCCTTGTCGGTAAGAGAAGCGATGGTACCCTCGACAGTTGAGCCGACAGCGTACTTGCGCTCAATCTCATCCCAAGGATTAGGAGTGAGCTGCTTGTGACCAAGGCTGAGCTTGTGGTTGGCCTCGTCGAAGTCGAGAATGACAACGTCGATCTCGTCTCCAGGGGAAACCATCTCTGAAGGATGCTTGATCTTGTTCCAGCTGAGGTCGCTGATGTGGATGAGTCCCTCGACTCCGTCCTCAGGCTCAGCGAACACGCCGAAGTTGGTGATATTGCGGACAACAGCCTTGTGGACGGAACCGACAGGATACTTGTCGCGGATGCTCTCCCAAGGGTTGGGGGTGAGCTGCTTCAGACCGAGGGACATCTTCCTGTTCTCACGGTCAATGGAAAGAACCTGAGCCTCGACCTCGTCACCGACTTTGAGGAACTCCTGGGCACTGTGGAGCCTGGGAGACCAGCTCATCTCAGAGACATGGATAAGACCCTCGACACCGGGCTCGATCTCAACGAAGGCGCCGTAGTCGGCGATGAGAACGACCTTACCCTTGACGGTGTCACCGACCTTGATATTCTGGTCGAGGTTATCCCAAGGATGAGGGGTAAGCTGCTTGTAACCAAGAGCGATTCTCTTCTGGCTGGGATCGAACTCCTTGACGACGACCTTGATCTTCTCGTCGAGGGAGACAACCTCCTCAGGATTGTCGATCCTACCCCAGCTGAGGTCAGTGATGTGGATGAGACCGTCAACACCACCGAGGTCAACGAATACACCGTAGTTGGTGATGTTCTTGACGGTTCCCTCAAGGATCTGACCCTTCTCGAGCTTGCTGATGAGATCAGCCCTGCGGGCCTCCTGCTCAGCCTCGAGGAGAGCTTTGTGGGAAACGACGACATTGCGGAACTCCTGGTTGATCTTGACGATCTTGAAGTCCATGGTCTGGTTGACATAAGCGTCGTAGTCACGGATGGGCTTGATGTCGATCTGGGAACCAGGAAGGAAGGCCTCGATGCCGAACACATCGACAATCATACCACCCTTGGTGCGGGTCTTGATGAAGCCCTTGACGATCTCGTCATTATTGCAAGCCTCATTGACGCGGTCCCAAGACTTGAGGGCGCGGGCCTTCTTGTGGGAAAGGATCAGCTGACCCTTGCGGTCCTCGGCGGACTCCACATAGACCTCGACCTTGTCTCCGACCTTCAAGTCAGGATTGTAACGGAACTCAGGAGCCTGGATGACACCCTCGCTCTTGTAACCTATATTGACGATAACCTCCCTCTTGGAGATAGCTGTGACTGTGCCCTCGACCACCTCGTTCTCCACGATCTTGGAGAGAGTCTGATCATAAGCGTCCTCAATCTCTTTCCTGTCATTCTTGCCGTAGATCTCGGTGCCGCCCTCAAAAGCGTCCCAATCGAAATCCTCAGGCGCGACTGATGCGTTGAGGGTAGGTTTCTTTGTTTCTTTAACTTCTGCCTTAGGAGCCTCGGGCTGTGCCTCGACGTTCTCAACGGCGGGATTCATTGTTTCTTCTGCCATAATGGATAATAAAGATAACTAGTTGTTTAACAATATTTTTTCGCCCCACGAAACATGGCCGGCGGGCCAGCCTCGTCGAAAAGCGTGCAAAAATAGAGAAAAATATCTGATATACAATGAAAAAGAAGGAAAAAATCAGAGCATTTTCTTCCTTCTGAAGATATATAGGACAACCCCCACCAGAATGAGCATGAAGACGAACAAGCTGAGCCATGCCCACCCCTTATCCTGGAACGGCAGGGGCACGTTCATGCCATAGAAACTCGCCACCAAGGTCGGAGGCATCAGGAGCACAGACACAAGCGTGAATATCTTCATTATGTTGTTCTGATCCAGGTTGATAAGACCCAAAACGGTTTCCTGGAGGTATTCCAGCCTCTCAAAGCTGAAATTGGCGTGGTTGATCAGGGAGGTGATGTCCTGAAGAATGACAGAGAAACGAGCCTGAAGCTCCGGAGGGTACTTGTCACTCTTGATCATGTTCTGGATCAGCCTCTGCTTATCGATGATATTCTCCCTGACTATCATCGTGTTCTCCTGGAGCTGGTTGATGTCCAGGAGGAAGTCCTCGTTGATGTCCTCCTGCTGGTTGATCCTCTTGCTGTATTGCGCGATCTCCTTGCTCATGAGCTCGATCATGTCAGCGTCGAGGTCGACTCGCTGGTCCATGATGCTCACGAACACCGTGTAGCCGCTTGGATACATCTGTGGCTTCGCCACTATCCTGCGCTGGAGTTCGGTGAAAGAGCGGAGCGGGACGTCGCGGAGTGTCGTTAGGCAGTTATCCACGAAAGTGAAAGATACGGCCTCCATGGAATAGTCCTCAGGGCCAGGCATCAGGAAGTTCGTGTTGGCGAATATCGCGTTCTCAGTCTCTGAATACCTTGATGAGCTCTCGATCTCCTCCGCCTGGGCGCGGCTCTGGATCTCCTCACCGAGGAAGTCGTCCACGGTGTGCTTCTCCTCACTCGATGGAGAGAGAAGGTCAATCCAGAGGACATCTTCCCTTCTGAGCTTGGAAAGATCCCTCTCGGACTGGGCCACCACCAGTTTGCCGTCCTTTCTGTAGAAGATCGCTATCATATCGCCGCAAAATACCGGAGTCTGCAAAAATATAAATATTTTCGCAAAAACAAGAGATTCAGAGCTACAAGACGTTAAAAACGATGTTGAGACCTATGAGAATCAGCACAATGCCGCCTGTCAGGAGAGCCGGTCGCCCATAGCGGCTACCAGCTTTCATTCCGCCCTTCACCCCGAGAATAACGGATATGAACGTGACCACAAGCACAGCGATGACTTTAATCATCGCGTCACCGACGCTTTCCCCATCCATCGACATGGACATACCTGCGGCCAGAGCGTCGATACTTGGCGCCACCGCTCCGATGAGGATATTCTTGATTCCATTCAAGTCCCGGGCCTCCTCCGTGCCTTTCACCGCCGAGATCACCATCGATCCTCCGACATATAACAGGAGAAGAAAGCCGATGATGGGTGCGAGCCGACCCACAAAGCCTGACAACAAGTCCCCGAAAAGCCATCCTGACAAAAGGAAACCTGCCTGGACCACGGCGAAAACGGTCGCCAAAACGGCGACTCGCTTCCAAGAGAGCTCCTTGATAGTCACGCTTGAACAAGCCGAGACAGCGAAGCAGTCAGCGCATAGCGACAAGGCGAACAGGAGGGCTGCCAGTATAGCGACCATCGTTTACGGATTGAAGGGCTGACGCCCTGTTATAGAACGGCCCAGGGTCAATTCGTCGGCATATTCAAGGTCATCCCCGAAGCCGAGTCCCCTGGCCAGGGAAGATACCCTCACACCATAGCCGGAAATCTGCCTATAGATATAGAAAGACGTTGTCTCCCCTTCCACGTCACCACTCAGAGCCAGAATGACTTCCACTTCGGAAGGAATTGACGCTGGGGAAGATACCATTTCCTTGATCCTATCAACTAAGGCGGAGATTGTAATGTCGGAGGGCCCTATTCCAGCTATTGGGGATATGATGCCCCCTAGAACATGATAAACCCCATGGAACTGACCCGTGTTCTCAATGCTCATGACATCCCTCACATTCTCGACCACACAGATTGTCCGATGATCCCGGCTCTTGTCCGAGCAGATCGGGCACGTGTCCCCATCCGAGATCATCCTGCACACTTGGCAATACTTCGCTTCGTCCCGGAGTTTGACTATCGAATCGGCGAAATGATGGACATTCTCCCATGGCTGCCGCAAAAGATGAAGGGCAAGCCTCAAGGCGCTCCTCTTACCCACTCCAGGCAATGATCCGATGGCCTGAACAGCGTCTTCAAGAAGCTTGGAAGGATATTTCTCAGGTAATGTCATGTGTCACTCGGTCGGGATTCAGGGGACAAAGATAAGAATATTAAACGGGCTTGACGCTGAAACGGAAGGAATATTTCCCTGCCGGGATCCTGTATTCAGGCAAAGGAAGAGCACCCCATGTGTTAGTGCCTCCCACTCCCATCTGAACGAGGTCAAGGTGGACAAATGTTTTGTCTTCGGGCCTCAAATCCGATGAATGATAATGCTTTTGCCAAGTGAAAGGAACCGGTCTGTGCTGTACGCCAGGCTCATGGACGCTCAAATCCAATGTCCGCCTCGAGAGCTGCAAAGCAGAGCCCGAGAAAGGCTCAGCCGCAACAACTTCCAACCCTACTCCCTTCTTGTCAGTCAAACACAAAGAGCGGATCCCTTCATGGTTTCCAGACTCCTGGGGACGGACATATCCCCAATGATATTGCTCAGAAACTTTTTGCCTGTAGCGTCCGAGACGAGCCGCGGCTTTACGGTCGATGTAGTTCTCAAATGGTCCAAGTCCATAGAAATCCAGATCCTCGAACTCGCCTCCCATCGCGAAAGCTACTCCGACACGGAACAGATCCGGGCAGCCGGACGGAGCGTCAACACTCTCCTCAACCTCAACAGAGCCATCCTTGTTGATAACATACGACATTGACACTCTGACAGAATCAGAGATTGTGTACAGGGCCTTGACATTGCCTGGTCCAGAGAACAGGAGCTGGCCTCCATCAATCCGATAATCTCCATCGTAAGACAGATCCTTAAGAGAGAACTCCGGATACATCCACATCCCCATCTTATGCTGCAGGTCGGCGGAGAAGTCATTCTCATTCACCGCCCTGCCGAAACAAGGCTCCATAGGCTCCGCAATCAACCTGGTCTCCCCCACGTTCCAGTTTCCCAAGAAGCCATCCTTTAGAGAGAATGCGATCTCCCATTGATCGGGAGCTGATGTCTCCCGCTCCTTGGGATTCCCACCAAGAAGAACCTGGCCCCAAGAAACCTCATCACCGGAGGCGAGGAGTCCATCATCCTCTTTCAGAATAAATGAAATATCCAGAACCTTCTCACCATCAATCTTTTCCAGATCCTGTTGCGTGTAACCAAGCGTGTATTCACGAGTCTCGCCCGGGTGGATCTTCAGTTTCTGTATGGTGCCCTTCAGGTTTGTCTCCTCACCGTCAGAAAGAATACGCCAGTTGAGGCGATATTTTTCCAATCCCTTGAAAAAGAACTCATTATGGACACGTATCTTCCCCTCAGAGGCCTCCTCCGGAGTCGCTTCCATCAATATGTCCCTATGGACAAACGCCGCCTCCCAAGCATGGGGATGAGGTTTTCTGTCGCTTGTCAGAAGACCGTTGCTGTTAAAGGAGCCGGTCCAAGCATCGTAGTCATTATAGTCTCCACCTACTGACCAGCCTCCATTATGGCTCAAAGCCTGGTCGGCGAAATCCCAAATGAATCCCCCTTGGAACCCCTCGCAAGACCGGATGATATCCCAATATTCCCTGAAATTACCAAGGGAATTACCCATGGCATGGGCATATTCCTGCAGCAGCAATGGCTTTGAGCGATCCTCCGCTTTAGCGATACGCTCAATCGCCGATGGATAATTATAATGGGTAAGATCGATGTCCGTACTTTCAGGGTCAAAGTTAGACCAACCCAGATTCTGATAAATCGCCGGCCGGGACGGATCCGCCTCTTTACACCACTTGTGATTATTCACCATGTTCGACCCGAAGCCAGCCTCATTTCCAAGGCTCCACATAATCACGCATGGATGATTGAAGTCACGCTCAACCATCCTTGAAACACGCTGGCGATGAGCTGTTTCCCATTCCGGATTGTTTGCCAAGGTCTTAGCCGGATCATATCCGATTCCGTGGGACTCCACATTCGCCTCATCCATAACATAGATGCCATAACGGTCACATAGTGTGTACCAATATGGATCATCAGGATAGTGGGAAGTCCTCACCGCATTGATATTGAGGCGCTTCATCCACTTGATATCCTCAAGCATCCTTTCCTTGGAGACAACGTATCCAGTGTAGGGATCCATCTCATGACGGTTGACACCTTTCAAAAGGACAGGCTTCCCGTTGACTAGCAACTCTTTCCCCCTGACCTCCACATCCCTGAACCCGATATCAGTACAGACCGTCTCAGTCACTTTCCTGTCCGAGTCGAGAACCTCAATCTCAAGCCTGTAAAGGTTCGGAATCTCAGCGCTCCAAAGCCTGGGTTTCCTGATTATTCTCTCCAAAACGGCGGCGTTGTCATTGACAGCCACTTTCCATCTGCGAGTGCGGCCGGAAGGAGATTTCAGCCGTAATTTCAGCTTGTCAACTCCGGAGGTTGTCTTCAGAGACAAGCATAACCGCCCAGATGCGGAGGCCTCCACCCGAATGTCCTCCAGCCTCTTTTTAGGGCTGCGTATAAGCTCGACGCTTCTGGATACTCCGGCCATCCTCCACATGTCCTGATCCTCCAGATATGTCCCGTCGCACCAACGGAAAACCTCCAACGCTATTATATTTTCCCCCTCCCGGAGCAACCCTGTCACGTCAAAGTCAGCGGCCAGTCGACTGTCCTCGCTGTATCCGACATATTGCCCGTTCAGCCAGACTCTCACATTGGACGTCACCGCCCCGATCCGGAGAGTGACATCTTCGTTGGAATCAATCTTATCCCAGATAAAACGCCTGCGGTACTGCCCCACATGGTTGTCTTTGACTGGAGGATAAGGAGGATTGTTCTCATAATGCCAGCGCCAAGGATAGTTGTTGCTGACATATACAGGATCGCCGAAACCATTTAGCTCCCATATACCTGGTACAGGCATAACTCCCCAGTCACTCTCATCCAAGTTCTCCTGGAAAAACAAGGTGTCACGACCTTCCGGTGAAGGATATCCCCTGAAACTCCACTCACCGTCAAGCGAGACGGAAGGGCAATCCGTTTCCACGCTCGCCCTCATCGGCAGCCTATTTTCCTCATTGAGAGCGGGATCCTGCCAAGCCAGAAAAGTGGATAGGATAATAATAATCAAACGCATGATACAGAGTTATTTACTCACTTTACAAGCTCCAAGACGGCATTGCTTCTTGGAGGAACTGAATAATGGAGCGATTCCCCATCAGAATACTCTCCATAAGGCGCTTTCCCTCCGGAGGTTATAAGGTTCACTTTGCCTGCCGCCGGAATACCATACCTGCCGGCGTCCACCTTAATCGACACTTCCTGAGGCTCATCGGCGATATTCGTGATGGCCACACCTAGATTCCCGTCTTTGGAAAGCCACGCAGATGAATACAGAGTGCTGACCTCCATCTCTTGCTTTGTCACGGTGTCGCCCATACGACCGGCATAGATACTTACTTTGGAGACCGGTATCTTTATCTTCTCCGATGGAATATCCTGGATAGCTTTCATTTGCCCGTAAAGCAGATAATCCAGAGCGTTATACCTGGTCTTGATGAGATCTGTCAGAAAATCCATCTCCTGCTTTCTCTCATCGAACAAGAACGAATGGTAATTGGCGAGTGTCGGCATCATGCCCCATGTGAAAGCTCTGGCCTGCTCCATACGGAACTGCATGTTGAATTCTTCCGGAAGCAATGTCTCGGCATTCGCTGGACGATATTCCTTCGGCCACAATTCATCATAAGGGGGATACACAAGCGAGGAGTAGCTGCCGTAACTCATGGCATAGTCGTGATACACGGCCTGGAATAGCGGGACGGGTTCAGATCTACCGACTCCCCGGTAACGTTCCCATGATGGTTCCAGGGTCATGAATAAATCGAGCAGAGGCATCCAATCCTCTGATGAGCCCTCCCCCGTGAGCATGGCGTCGGCACCATCGCCGAAGTTGCCGCGAATCTGCTCCGTAAGCTTTCTGAAACCGTTCCACCAATAATCGCCTCCACCCAAAGTATGGCCGTGATCAGGGTTGTAACAAGCCTTGCTCATACAGGCCTGATCCATATACACTCCCCCCACATGGTACTTGTTCACAACCGTGTCGCAAAGGGAAGCGTACTTATCCCTCCAGAACTGTGTAGCGACACACATCGGTGTCAATCCCTTACCGGAGAATATGTTAAATACTTGCCGATAGCTTCCTCCATCTTCCCTTTGAGCTGCATACGGAGCCGGATTCTCGTTTTTCCAGCTCTCTGTGGAATCTCCCCACTGAAAAGAGTTCATATAGACAACGGAGTGTATGCCCTTCCCACGGGCATGATCGACAGCCTCGACGAACGATTCCCTTCCCTCCTTCGGAGGAATATACTCAGGGAAGCCCTCATCATAAGGGCAGCCATGCCACCAGTGCCAGTAGACATTGACCGGGAGCCCTATCCTGGCCTGTATATCCTCCGCCTCCTTCAAGACATTATCCGAACGGCCACGGTTCCATATCCAAAAAGCTGTTTTCGGAAGCCATCCAGGAATGTTTCCGCCACGTAATCGACTGTCCCTGCAGAACTTCTGGTCAAGAGCCCATTCCCTGTAAATCTCAGCGGCGGAAAGCCAGTCCCCGTCGAATAATCCGACCACAACATCATAATCCAAGGAATA
>ONSC01000076.1 GCA_900320365.1 uncultured Bacteroidales bacterium | reverse complement strand
ATCTCGAGCATGCCCTGGTCATCCGTGGCACGGATATATGCGGGGATGACATCCATACCGGCGAGCCTGCAGGCGCGGAACCTTCTCTCACCGCTGATGATCTGGTACCGACCGTCCGGACGTTTCCTCACAGAGATTGGCTGGATAAGGCCGAAAGTACGGATCGACTCGGCCAGTTCCTCCAGGGAATCATTGTCAAAGGCCATTCGTGGCTGGTACGGATTGGGGTCTACAAGACCGGCTGGGATACGTAACACGTCGCCATAATCCTGTGATGGCCTGGCACCGGCGATCTCCTTGTTGATATAACCGACCGGTTTCCTTTCCGGCTCGTTAATATCCATGTCGCCCAACAGGGCGCTGAGCCCTTTGCCCAACCTGCTTTCCCGTTTGTCGCTCATCTTGTCTTTCATCACTTCTCGTTCTTGTCGAGAACCTCCTTGGCGAGGTTCATATAATTGGATGTGCCATTGCTGACAACATCGTAAAGAATGATAGGCTTTCCATGAGAGGGAGCCTCGCTCAGGCGTATGCTCCTTTGGATTATTGTCTTGAACACCATCTCCTTGAAGTGTTCCCGAAGTTCACCGACAACTTGGGCATGCACTTTTGTCCTGCCGTCGAACATTGTGACCACAAAGCCCTCTATGGTCAACGCTGGATTGATTTCACGCTGTACCAGGCGGATGGTCTGAAGGAGCTTGCCAAGTCCCTCAAGGGCGAAAAACTCAGGCTGGACCGGAATCATCACCGAATCAGCGGCTGTCAAGGCGTTGATCGTGATCAATCCGAGAGAAGGGGAGCAGTCGATGATGATGTAGTCATAGTCATCCCTTATGGGCTCAAGCCTACGTTTGAGGAAGGACTCGCGGTTCTCCTCGTCAATCATCTCTATCTCGGCGCCTACGAGGTTTATGTGGGACGGAATCATCTGAAGATCAGGTATTTCCGTCTGAACTAAGGCATCCCGGACGTCAATCTCACCTATCAGTACCTCGTAGATAGTCCTTTTCTGGTCATTATCCGGAGAGAAATTAAGGCCGGAAGTGGTGTTGGCCTGAGGATCCGCGTCTATGATCAGGACCTTCTTCTCCAGGACGGCCAAGGAGGCCGCGAGGTTAATGGCGGTAGTGGTCTTTCCCACTCCACCTTTCTGATTGGCGATTGCTATGACTTTTCCCATGACTGGACTCTATATTCAATCTACAAATGTAATAAAAATTAATCGCTTGTCAAACAGGGTCCACGTCCAGCGATATGTGTCCGGAATACTTCCTGCCGCTTTCGAACACGTTCACTTCTTCTTCAAGAGCGGCCTTATTGGTTTTCAGGAACTTGTTTTTCGGTAAAAGAATCCGGATGATCTTTATGTTTTCTCCTCCCACTTTGTCGATGGCGGGAGAATATGGACCGATTACTTTGACCTTGTCCTCGAGGGCCTTGACGAGGATCTCCGCCAGCGAACGGCTCATAAGCTCCAGCCTTGCGGCGTTGCGGTCACGAAGAACGGTGTTGATTACCCTTGAATAAGGAGGATACCCGAATAACTTCCTTTCGGACAGCAACTTGGTCATGGATTCGGTATCGCTCAGACTGCCTGTGAGGGCCTGGTAGACGGGATGGTCAGGTTGCGAAGTCTGGACAACGAACATGCCTTTTTCCGTCCTACGTCCGCAACGTCCCCTGAACTGCTCCAATAGGGTTAAAGCCCGCTCATCCGCTCTGTAGTCCTGCTGCCCGAGGAGAGAATCTGACTGGATCACCGCGACAAGGGACAGGCCGCTGAAATCAAAGCCTTTAGCCACCATCCGAGTCCCAACCAGGATGTCAATCTCACCATTAGCGAATCCCCGTATGATCTCGGATTCATGTTTCCTGCTTCTCGCGCTGTCGCTGTCGAGACGCCCGATCTTGGCGCCAGGAAACAGTGAAGATGCTTCTTCTTCAATCTTTTGTGTACCCGCTCCTAGAGGCTTGAGTGAGCCACCGCACTTAGGGCAGGTTCCGAGGTATTTCTTTACCCTGCCGCAATAGTGACAGACAAGCTTCGATTCTCCATTATCCTTAATATGCAGACTTAAAGCGGCGTCGCAGCGGTCGCATTTAGGAATGGTCCCGCACTCCTCGCATTGGAGGATAGGGGAGTAGGATCTTCGCTCCCTTAATAGTGCTACCTGTCCGCCTTTTTCAAGGCAGTCATTGATCCTGTCGATGAGCTTCCGTGAGAAGCTTCCGACCATGCCGTTTTTCGTTCTCTCGGCTATCGTGTCAATTATCTCGACATCTGAGTCTTCCGCTTGGAAATATCTGGTATTGAGTTCGATAAGTCCAAACCTTCCTACGGAGCAGTTGTACAGGGACTCGAGGGACGGTGTAGCAGACCCCAAGATTATCGCAGCCCCATGAAGTCCGGCGAGCATGATCGCAGCTTCCCTTCCATTATACCTGGGAGCCGGATTGTCTTGCTTATACGAAGGGTCGTTCTCCTCGTCAACTATGACAAGCCCAAGATCTTTATGTGGCAATAATAAGGAACTTCTGGTCCCTAGAGCCAGATATGGATCGCTCTTGATGTGAGCCGCCGCGTCGGCTCTTTTCGCTAAAGTCTCCCCGGAATGGAAGACTATCAGTTCCGTGGGGAAGTGCTCACGGATCCTGTCCTCGAGCTGCCTGCTCAGGGCGATCTCAGGAACCATGTACAGGACATTCTTTCCACGTGCGAGAGTCTCGGCGGCAAGTTTTAGATAGATCTCAGTCTTCCCGGATCCTGTCACCCCTCGAAGGAGAGCAGGTTTCCGATTGTTGAGTATCTCTTTGATTTTGGAATACGCTTCCGATTGCGCATCAGAAAGTTCTATGGCGGCAGGCCACCTGTCCGTGGCCGCGTCCATTCTCGCTTCGCTGCGGCTGAGTACGGCCCCTGGACAGTGGCCTTGCCGCAGAAGAACATCTCTCTGAGCGATATACCTTTTTTTCGTGTCCTCCCTTCTCGCTTTCGCTATCTTTTCTTCCAGTCTAGCGATTCTTTCCTGTAATCTATCCTTGACCCGAGCCTTGACTTCCTCCTCCTCGACCTTGCCGGCTGGATAAGCCGCTTTGTAGACTTCTCCGGGGGTGCACAGGTAATAATCCGAAACCATCCTCCATAAACCTGTCTCTTCCTGGGAAATCCTGTCAAGTCCCTCTGCCGGTCCGATTATCGGCTTGATCCTGTCGTAGCCAACGGCGCCGGCCTCGTCTTCCGCATCCACGGCTGTCACCACGGCCACATATTCCTTCCCTCCGAACTCGACCCTGACCCTGTCTCCAACGGCTATTGAGCCAGGGAGTTGTTCTTCGGAATATGAATAGAATGGCTCCCACTTCAAGCGGAGCGGGAGCAGCGTTTGTATGTACCGTAATCTGTGCATCAAGGCGAATTTACCAAAAAAAATTTGTATAGAAATGTTTTTTGCCTATCTTTGCAATCCCAAAACAACTGGTGCTGTAGCTCAGATGGTAGAGCAATGGACTGAAAATCCATGTGTCGGCAGTTCGATTCTTCCCAGCACCACGGTAACCCGCTGAATCTCAGCGGGTTATTTGTTTTATGGCCTCAAATAGC
The DNA here is from genome assembly GCA_900320365.1 of uncultured Bacteroidales bacterium. Lineage (GTDB taxonomy): Bacteria > Bacteroidota > Bacteroidia > Bacteroidales > UBA932 > Cryptobacteroides. Next base: position 6,748 of record ONSC01000076.1, on the reverse strand, counting down.
CGTGCCGGATCAGGTCGTCCCGACTCTGAACTGGACTTGTATATCCATCCGATATGACAAATAGGTTGTCGGCGACCGTGGAGATTGCGTCGTAGTTGTGGTCGGTAACTATGATGCCGTGATCTTGGCCGCGTTCTCTAATCAGTGCTTTGACCTCTTCTATGTTCACGGGATCGACCAGAGTGAATGGTTCATCAAGGATGTAAAAAGGGGCATCACTCATGAGAACCAGATAAAGCTCAGCGAGACGCGCCTCGCCACCAGAGAGCTCATATATGGCTGAATCATAGTGGCGGGAATATTTGGGCACTCTGTTCACGAAGGCCCAGTAGTTAACGCCATACAGTTCAAACGCGCGATGCAACCTCATTCCTTCAGGAATCAAGCGTCCTTGCGGAAGATACTTGATTGACCTGCCGATAATCTTGCGGTCCACCTGCTTTCCGTCGATGCTCACCATCACGTTTTCCACCTTGAGACCACCCATCAAAGCCCTGAACATACAGGATTTTCCCGCGCCATTCCGGCCCAGAAGGCCCGTCACCATACCTGTTTCGGAAGTGATATAGCCACCGCTCAGGACCGTCTTATCACGAAAACGGACCACCACGCTATCCACTATGAGTTTATGCTTATCCATGGATCAGGAGCATGATGGTCATAAGGATGGCGAATGCCAAATAATCAGCGAGAATGATCCGTGTCAGCATTTTTCGGCTGGAAAGCCCTAAATTGATATAGAAGAAAACCGCGTCCCTTTCACGGAACTGCTTCACCATGTAAACGGTGATTGCCGTTAGCGGCACTTTCAGGATAAAGGCATCAACGAGAAAAGAGTAAGAGAAATCAACCCGTTGAAGCAGCGTACAGACCAAATTGTATACCGCTCCAACCAGAAACACTACTTTCCCGTAGCGCCATGTGAGTGATATGTGGTCCTGAATGTGCATGCTGAGCCAGGAATAATCCGGTCAGCTGTTTTCGCAAATACTGAGCCAGTGACGCAGGCACCATGCGAATGCGGAAGCTAGTCGGCGGGCGTTGTCGGTAAAGTGTCCGCCTTCTTCCCAAACCAGGGTGACATTGTCCTCGCCAAGCCTTTCCCGGAGAAGGGCATATTCTCCTCTCACGGCATCGCCTACTTTCGATATTGACTGGTTGCGGACATGTTCCTCCTTGTCGCCGAGACTCAGGTACACCATGTTCGTTTTTGTGGGGTGGGCAAGTGAATATTTTCCCCAATCCTTAATCCATAAAGTAGGGGAGGCGGCCGCGATTGCGGGGAACCTGTCGCAGACGGTCGCTGCCCATAAAGAGAAAAGACCTCCTAAAGAGTATCCTCCAAGAATCACGGGCAGCTCACCGTATTTGTCAAACAGAGCAGGTAACAGGTCATCGGTGACAAATCTCAACGTGTCGTATGAGGCGGAACCTACCACCGGGTCCCGGTTTATGGCTGGGTCGTGCCAGGGACTGAGATCCAGATCCCAATCGAGGACCTGGAAGCCGGCCATGGCGAAAGGGACACAGGAGGACGCCCTTATCATCTCTACCTCGTCATGAAAGTCCTTCCTCTCATGGTTGCCAAGAGGTTGGATCAGAATTAATTCAGGGGATTCCGCCTCAGATAACAGGCATTCCCGTCCGGCTATAATCGTGGGGCTATTAATCAATGCTGACTAATTTGTATTTCCTGCCGCCAAGGCCAATGCTCTCCGCATACTCCAGGATGTGGAGGCCATGCTGGCGGTTTATTCTCTGCTGAAGAGGAATGGCGGTGTTCCCGTCAGTGTCATGATGGTTGAAGACCAAATCGATACAGGCCTGGTCCAGGGCCACGGGATCAGTAGACGCCAGAATGCCGATGTCTCTCATGCGGGGCTTGTCAGGATTGCCGTCACAGTCACAATCCACCGACATGTTGTTCATCACATCGATGTAGATTATGTTTTTACCCTCAGTTTTGAAATAGTCATGGACGCCTTGGGCCGCCGCTGCCATTGACTCAAGGAAACCATCCTGATCATCGTCCAGCCATTTTGTGGAAGATCTACCGGCTGAGTGTATGTACAATTTCCCGGCCGATGAGGCTACACCTATGCTCTGATTCTTGAGAACCCCTCCGAATCCTCCCATGGCGTGGCCCTTGAAATGCGCCAGGTTGATCACAAAGTCATAGTTCTGAATATGGCTCCCGACGAGGTCGTACTGAATGTGGGACTTGTCCCTGACGGGGATGCGGATATCTCCATCCTCATCCATGATGTCCACATGGGCGACGGTCTCGAAACCACGCTCCTTAATCGCCTTGCGGTGAGCCTCGGTATTGGCCCTGTTTCCTCCGTAGGCGGTGTTGCACTCTACCAGGGTTCCGTTGACCTCATGGACAAGGTCTTTAATCAATTCAGGACGCAGGTGATTGCTCTTAGCGGACTCTCCAGTTGAAATTTTCACTGCCACACGGCCCTCCGCTTTCACTCCAAGGGCTTTGTAGATGTCCACGAGTCCTTTCGGGCTTATGTCTGAAGTGAAATATACTGTTGCCCCTTCTGAGGCGTTATTGAAAGATGTGGGCGTAGGTTGGATATTCCTTGATCCTCCGCAAGAGGTGAAAACCAAAGCCGCGAGGGCAACGGCTGAAAACAATCTCTTTAGTCTCATAGTATGGTTCATTATTCTTTCCTTCGCGAATATACTCAATTAAACTGATTGAAAAATTGTTGATAAATTAATGAAAAATGATTTTCCCATAAGATGAAAAGCATGTAAATTTGTAGCATGATCCTCACAGTTTTCAAGCTTCTCGGCTCAATCGCCCTCCTTATGTATGGTATGAAGGTGATGAGCGAGGCCCTTCAGAAGATGGCCGGCCCCGGCCTGCGACACATCCTCGGGGCGATGACTACCAACCGTTTCACCGGAGTGCTCACCGGAATGCTCGTCTGCGTCGCTGTACAGTCTTCAGCCGCGACGACGGTGATGACAGTTTCCTTTGTCAACGCCGCGCTCCTTTCGCTCTCACAGGCCATATCGGTGATCATGGGAGCGAATATCGGAACTACTTTATCAGCATGGATCATGTCGGCCGGATTCTCATTTAATATCGCGAATCTTGTCTGGCCGGTATTCCTCGTGGCGGTCATTTTAATCCAGAGCAGGAAACACCGCTATCTCGGCGACTTCCTGTTCGGTCTCTCGTTCATGTTCTTCGCCTTAGGCACGTTGAATATGACAGGCCGCGAAATGGATTTGGCTCACAATGAGGGAGTTGTCAACTTCTTCTCTTCCTTTGATTCCGGAAGCTATCTGACCATTTTGCTATTCCTCTTGGTTGGTGGAATACTGACTGTCATAGCCCAGTCCTCAGCCGCCCTTATGGCCATCACCATGGTCCTCTGCACAAGCGGGGTACTGACCATCTATCAGGGTATAGCCCTAGTCATGGGTGAGAATATTGGAACGACCGTGACCGCAAATGTGGCGGCGCTCTCGGCGAACACGCAGGCCCGGCGGGCCGCTTTGGCGCATTTGCTGTTCAATGTGTTCGGTGTGCTATGGGTCTTGTGCCTGTTCTATCCCTTCGTCAACGCCGCATGTTCGATTGTCGGGGTAGATCCTCATGCCGACTCGCAGAGTCCAGCCAGGCTCTCGTTCGTGCTGGCTACCTTCCATACGATGTTCAACGTGACGAACACCGCTATCCTTATCTGGTTCATCCCGCAGCTTCAGAAACTGGTGTCCTACATTATTCCTCAGAAGAACACTGATGAGGAGTTCCGCCTCCAGTACATCCAGTCCGGTATCATGAAGACCCCGGAAATCTCTGTCCTTCAGGCACAAAAGGAGACCACTCTCTTCGCGGACAGAATGCGCCAGATGTTCGCCCTTGTCCGGGAGTTGTACGCTGAGACTGATGATTCGGCTTTTGAGAAGAAGATTGAGCGAGTTCGGGAGATGGAGAAGATGTCCGACCGTCTTGAGAGTGAGATCGGAAGCTACCTGGCCCAAGTCTCCAACTCTCATCTTAGTGACGAGACTAAGCGTAAGATCCGCGCCATGCTTCGTGCCGTGAGTGAGCTGGAAAGTATAGGAGACAGCTGCTTGAACCTCTCCAGGATGATTGAGCGTCGCCATAAGGAGAAAGAGCAGTTCCTTCCGGTTCAGGAAGAGGGAATCACCGCCATGTTCGACCTTCTGGACAAAGCCTTCGTCAATATGATCAAAGTGCTTGAGGGTGAGGGAGATCCTGATGAGTCCTGGGCTCTTGAGAATGACATTGATGATCTTCGTAACAAACTGCGCTCCCAGAACACTATGGATGTGGATGCCGGAAAATATTCCTTCTCTTTGGGTACCATATTCGTTGACATTGTCCGAGAGTGCGAGAAGTGCGGCGACTATGTGATCAATGCAGTCGAGGCTAAGATGGGTAAGAGGGAAGACGCTGATTTACTGAATCTTGACGATCTTGTTATCGATCACCAGCGCAAGACCGCTTTATTGTACGGAGAGCCTCTTGACTTGACAAAGGCTGAATTTGAGCTTTTGAGTCTCCTGGTTTCCAATCCAGGCAGAGTATTCACCCGTGAGGAACTCATTGAATCCGTATGGCCCAAGGATACTTCTGTCAGCGCCAAGGTTGTGGATGGAAGCATCCGTGATATCCGCGGCAAACTTGGGGATTTGTCCAGCCATATCGCTAATAAGGGCGGACTCGGTTACTGCTTCGAATAACAGATAACACTAATAACCATGTTCACAAAAGAAGATATCGCCCAGATACAGGGGCGTGGCGTTGACCTCTGTCAGGTCGAGGCTCAGGTGGAGCGTTTCAAGAAGGGTTTTCCTTGGATGAGAATAGTGGCTCCGGCCACTCCCGGGAAAGGAATCAAGGTTCTCTCGGCTGAAGATGCGAAGGAGTCGGTGGATTATTACCGTAGAGCGTCAGTCGAGGGCAAATGCAAATTTGTCCCGGCCTCCGGAGCGGCATCCAGGATGTTCAAGGACATGTTCTCAGGGCTTGCTAAACTTGAGGCTGGCGAAGACCTTCCAGCTGATGCGCCTGGCGCTAAGCTCGCCGCGAGGATCAAGGATTTCGCTTTTTACGACGAAACGCTGTTCGGTGAGCCTGAGGATAGCCGCGAGTACAGGAAAAAAGCCTTGTCAAGGCTTCTGGGTGAGGATGGCCTTGCTTATGGCTCCAAACCAAAGGGTGTCTTGAAGTTCCACAGTTATCCCTCCGAGGTCAGGACGGCTATCGCTGAGCATCTTGTTGAGGCTCAAGAGTATATGCGTGATACTGATCCATTCGCGGAGGAGGATGTCTGTCATCTCGTGGTGACCATATCACCTGAGCACCGGGAGCTATTCGAAAAGGCTGTCTCAGAGGTGGTTCCGGAATATGAGAAGCGCTATGGTGTCCATTATGACATCAACTTCACCTATCAGGACAAGGCTACGGACACGATCGCGGTTGGTATGGATAACGAACCCTTCCGTACCTCTGACGGGAAACTTCTTTTCCGCCCGGCAGGTCATGGAGCGCTTATCCACAATCTCAACGAGGTCGATGCGGAGCTGGTTTCGATCAAGAACATCGACAATGTCTCCCATGAGAAATACCTAGGGGAGACTTCCTTCTATAAGCAGGTCCTAATGGGTGAGGCGCTTAGTTTGCGGGACCAGATATTCCTGTATATCAGGCGGCTGAACGCTAATCCTTCAGAAGAGATTTGCGAGGAGATAGAGGAATTCCTCGCCGATGTCCTTTGTGTCAAGATTCCTGAGGTCAGTGACCTGAAAGCTAAGGCGGAATTGCTGCGTTCAAAGCTAAACCGTCCGATCCGGGTTTGCGGTATGGTACGTAACGAGGGAGAGCCCGGTGGAGGCCCGTATATCATTGAGGGGAAGGACGGTTGCACCTCACTTCAGATTCTTGAGAGTGTCCAGATCAACAAGGATGACCCGCATGCCGTCGAGGCTATGTCACAGGCCACACACTTCAATCCAGTTGACCTGGTCTGCTTGCTTAGGGACTGCAGGGGGAATAAGTTCGATCTTCTTTCCCACGTGGATCAGGACGCCGGTTTCATCAGTTCAAAGAGTTATCAGGGTAGGGAATTGAAGGCCCTGGAACTTCCTGGCCTGTGGAACGGAGCCATGAGCGACTGGAACACCCTTTTCGTGGAGGTTCCGCTGATAACATTCAACCCAGTGAAAGTCGTCCTGGACCTGCTTAGGCCAGCGCATCAAGGGTGATTTCTCTTAAAACAGCCAGGCTTTTATAAGGAACCAGAGGACCGGTACAAGAAGTGCCGGAAGGTAATTTAGTGTCTTGCAATCCTTTATCTCAAGAATAGACAGGCCAGAGGAAATTATCAGCACGCCTCCCACTATCGCCAGCTCATTTACCAGTGTGCCTTGCAATAGAGGGCTAGCCGAGGCGAGTGTGGCGATAAGGTAAAACATCCCCTGCCATAGGAAAAGAATGGGAGCCGCCAGGATCATACCGATACCGTATGTGGTGGCGAAGACCATCGAAGTCACCAGGTCAAGGGTTGAGTTGGTGTAGAGGAAGGTATTATCCCCCTGGAGGGCGCTGAGTACAGGCCCGACGATGGAGAATGTGCCTATGCAGTAGAGCAAGCATGCGGAGATGAGCCCTTTGGCGAAAGAGTCTCCTCCGAACCTTGAGACGAGACGTTTCGTTTTTCCGTCTATATCCAAAGCGGTTCCCACGACACCACCG
>ONSC01000174.1 GCA_900320365.1 uncultured Bacteroidales bacterium | reverse complement strand
CCGTTAACGCCCTTCCGGAATCCTATAGGATAGTGATCACTCTCCTGTTGGAGGGCAAGGGCCCCGGGGAGATCGCTGAGATACTGGGCTGCTCACCCAATGCGGCCACTATAAAGTGCTGCCGCGCACGGAGGGCCCTGCGTGAGAAACTTGACAGAAACTCGTAAGGAAATGACCTATTTAAAGTATGACTATAAAAACGAAGTCGCATATGAGAAGAAAACTTGATTCATCCCTTTTGGAAGATAAGTCATTCATTTCAGAAGACACGAGTGTTAAGTCCCTTACGGCCTGTATGAATCGAATATACCGCCGTGTGCAGACAGGCGGATTATCACCCGAAGCGATGCGGGAGCTTAAGCCGGACGCCGAATTTGTAGCGGATAGATTCAGGATCGACGAGGAAAGTGCCGTATTGCTCGCGGCTATCCTTGAGAAATCCGGGACCAACAACCAGGTGGATGACGAGGATCTGGCAATGTATCTAGGGTGTACTAATATTGAGTTCATACGTTTCCATGAAAAGCTACGTGACATGGAAAAGGCAGGGATTATCCGTTATTTAGGAGGTAGATGTAACCACCGTTGTTACAGTGTGACTAATGAGACACTAAAGGCGGTGGAAAGCAACGGGAATTTCATACCAGTAAAAATGTCAGGCCTCTCGACAGAGGAAGTTTTTACCCGCTTCAGGAAATATTTTGACTCGTTCAGGAACGATACCATTGACTGTGAACGGTTACTAGAGGAGCTCGATACCCTCGTGAGGTTCAATGACCACCTGTCGTTCTGCAGGAAAGCATTGGATTCAGCCTTGTATAACGACTGCACCGACACTGAACGACGGATGTTCTATTACCTGTGCCATAGGTTCGTCACGCATGGCGATACCTCAGTCACCCTTGACATACTCACCAATTTCACGGAGTTCATGGAGGATGATGAGTGCCTGAAACGTCATTTCACCCATGAGAAGATGTCACTTCAGAAGGCCGGGCTAGTCAGTTTTGCGAATGAAGATGGCTTTGTGGATATCAATTCGCTCTCGCTCTCCGATCAGGTTAAGGCCGAATTCTTCACAGATGTTGAGGCTGCGCCAGAGGAATCAGCCAAGTACCGCGATATCATAAGGGCTGACAGCATTGACGCAAAGGAGCTTTTCTACAACAAGGCCGAGGGTGAGCAGGTTGACCGCCTTGCCAGTCTTCTGGATGAGCATAATTTCAAGGAAGTGCAGAACCGTCTGTCAGCCAGCGGCATGCGCAGGGGCTTCAACGCCATATTCTATGGCTCCCCGGGCACAGGAAAGACGGCAAGCGTGTATGAGCTCGCCCGACAGACCGGTCGTGATATCTTTCTCGTGGACGTGACCAAGCTCAAGAGCAAGTGGGTCGGTGACAGCGAGAAATCCGTCAGAATGGTATTCAAGATCTACCGCAGGATGTGCCGTAAATGCCCGAAAGCACCAATAATGCTATTCAATGAGGCGGACGCCATCTTCTCGAGAAGAATCGAAAATGTTGAGCAAAGCGTTGACCAAATGAACAATGCTATCCAGAACATCATCCTGGAGGAGATGGAGAACCTCGAAGGCATCCTCATCGCCACCACAAACCTTCTCTCTAATCTGGATCCCGCCTTCGAGCGCAGGTTCATCTTCAAAATAGAGTTCAAGATGCCAGAGAAGGGCTCCCGAGCCAAGATCTGGAAATCCATGGTCCCTTCTCTATCTGAAGGCGATGCTGAAGCCCTCGCAGGTAAGTTCGCATTCTCAGGAGGCAACATCGAGAACATCGCCCGAAAGAGCACCGTGGAGTATATCCTCTCCGGAAACGAGCCGACGCTCTCACTGCTGGAGACCTATTGCAAGGAAGAGAGCATGGTACGGAATGACAATCGTAACAGGATTGGATTCTAGCGAAAAAATACTCAAATAACCTCGTATAAATATCATTATGGCTAACATCAACGTAAATACAACCGAGCTCATTCAGCTCCTCGACATGACTCCCGCCGACCACAACCTCATGCTAGTCGGCAAGCATGGCATCGGCAAGTCCGAGATACTGACAGACTATTTCTCCAAGAAGGGTATACCGGTCGTGGCGCTCTTCCTGGGCCAGATGAGCGACCCAGGGGACCTCATAGGCATTCCCAACAAGAACGAAGAGACCGGCAAGACGGACTTCATGCCTCCTTACTGGTTTCCGCTGGATGGCAAGCCCATCGTCCTCTTCCTTGATGAACTGAATCGCGCAAGGCCGGAAATCCTCCAGACCATCATGGACCTGGCGCTCAACCGTAAACTAGCCGGACGCAAGCTCCCGGAGGGCAGCCGCATCATCAGTGCCGTGAATGCTGGCGACCAGTACCAGCTTACGGATCTTGATCCGGCGCTGGTCAGTCGTTTCAATATCGTGAACTTCCGTCCTACCGTGCAGGAGTGGTTGCTTTGGGCCCGCAAGGCTGATGTGGATGGCCGTGTCATCGACTTCATCCAGGAGAACCAGATTTGGCTGGACAAAGACCCCGATGCGAAGGAGGGTGAAGACACCGGCCTGGACAAGACCACTGACCGTCGCGGCTGGAAGCGCGTCTCGGATATCCTCAAGCAGTCCGACGAGCTCAGTCCGCTGCTTACCAAGGCAATCTCTGCCGTGGTTGGCCCGAAGGCAGCCAGTGCCTTTGTCAGCAATGTCTCAAGCCGGAAGATAGTTTCCGGACGTGAGGTGATACTCAACTTCCCTAAGGTCAAAGAGAAACTGGACAAGTATGAGTTGCACCAGCTCTCGGTGGTCAATGACGGCATCTACCGATTCCTTGAGGTTGAGAAGGTGCCAGCAAAGGACAAGGAAATGGCCAAGAAGAACCTTGAGGATTACTTCGAGTACCTGACACGTACCAAGAAAGAAGCGGCGGCACATTTCGCCAACCTTTTCGTCCAGAAGACGTACCCTAACGCCGTGGCGTTCATCGCCAGGGAGTGCCAGGTCCTGACCATGATGTTCATCTCCTATGTAAAAGGTATCAAGTAGATGAGGGATCGCATTGCAAACATCCTGGAGCACTGGTTCATTCAAGAGCCAGCGCTCTTCCAGGTTCTTTGTACCCACGAGCTTGTGTCCAACACACAAATGGCGTGTCCTGTTAGGAGTGGCAAGAGGCGTATCGAGTACAATCCTGATTACCTCCGCGAGATGACGGACCAGGGGCTGGAAGAGGCTCTCCGCACCGAGGCTGTACGCATCCTGCTCAAGCACCCTTACGAGCGGAAGCCAGATGGGTGCAGCCAGCAAGCCATCGCTATCGGCTCCAACGTGGTGGTCGGAGATAATTACAAGTACAACTCCTTCAAGATTGAGAGGCCTTATGATTACGGGCTGCCTGCCGGAATGGCGTATGAATGGTATTCCAGGAAGATCCAGGCCATGCTGCCCGCAAGTGCGGGTGGTGACGGATCAGATGGAGATTTCGGAAATAATCCGAAGAGCGGAGAAGGTGAATCCGGCATGTCTTCTTCAAGAAACGATGAATATGATGACCGCTTTCTGCGCCTGTCGGAGAAAAATCAGGACCTTTCCGAGTTATGGGATGAGGACGACCTGACCGTCGCCTTAATCAACGGCATCATAGAAGGCTGCACATCCTGGGGCTCCCTGGCCGGTGCTTTCGCTGAGCAATTGAAGGCGTCCACAAAAGCCAAGATCAACTGGCGCAATGTCTTCAGCGGCTTCAGGGCCAGTATCCTTTCCTCGAAGAGAAAGCTCACACGCATGAAGCCCAATCGCAGGACCGGATTCGCGAACATGGGGTCCATCCGCCGTTTCGACACTAAACTGCTTGTCGCCGTAGATGTAAGCGGATCCATTTCCAGCGAGAGTCTGAGCTATTTCTACGGAGTGATCAACAGTGCTTTCCGTTACGGATTTGAATCCATTGACGTTATCCAGTTCGATTGTGGCGTGCGCGTGGTACAGAGCCTCAAGAAGGTAATGCGGGAGGTGATTGCCATCGGACGCGGCGGGACCAGTTTCCAGGAGCCGATTGAGTACGCCGCCGAGAATGGATACGACGGTCTCCTGATCCTGACGGACGGTTATGCTCCTGAGCCGATGATTCCGGATAATATGCATTGCAAGATCATCTGGGTGTGTCAAGACAAGAGCTGCTATGAGGCACATCACCACTGGATGGAGAAGTCCGGACGAGTTTGTACAATTGAGTTGCGATAACTGATGAAGTTTGACGAAATGACAGAGGACCAGATCCTCAATGAGATAATGAAGGCTATCCCAGAATACCTTGACCAAATCAAGCCTGCCGGGGAGTTCAACCGGCAGGTATGCGTCGAGATGGTGGTCAAAAACCTAAGGTCTATGTACAAGCGTAGCCGTGGAATCGGATATTATGATAAAATGATGGTTAGGGACATTAAGGAACTTGACATAATCATTGCACATTTCTTCC
>ONSC01000044.1 GCA_900320365.1 uncultured Bacteroidales bacterium | reverse complement strand
ATCCCGGTCACATTGGGCGGCGGGATGACTATAGTGTACGGCTCCTTGTCATTCGGCTCAGAATGGAAACACCTGTGTTCCAACCACCAGGAGTACCATTTGTCCTCCACTTCAGCAGGATTGTACTTCGCGGAGAGCTCTTTCTTCTCGCTCATGTCTTTACAGTCTTCGTTATATACTTTATTCCAAGAATACAAATATAACACAATTTTCACTAATTTTGCCTTATCAAAACAGACTATCATGGAAGAGAAGAAGGAAATAAGCCTTGAGATCAAGCCTGAGATCGCGAAAGGCACGTACTCGAACCTGGCGATCATCACCCACTCCCACAGCGAGTTCATTATCGATTTCGCCACCATGCTCCCCGGTCTTCCGAAGCCGGACATCGGCAACAGGATCATCATGACTCCCGAGCATGCTAAAAGGCTCCTGAACGCTTTGATGGACAATGTCACGAAGTATGAGAACCAGTTCGGGCTGATCTCCCTTGGCGGCCAGCCTCAGCAAGACAACACTTTCAACCTCGGTGACCTCCCTCAGTTCGGCCCCGGTGGAGCCAAATCCTGAAATGACTGATTTAAAAGATATTAAAGGATTCGCCTTCGACATCGATGGCGTTATGACTGATGGCGGCATCCTTGCCGACCTCGAGGGTCAGCTCTACAGGACTTTTGACGCCAAAGATGGTTTCGCCGTGAGGATGGCCGCGATGAATGGATATCCCGTGGCTGTCATAACAGGCGCCCGTTCCCAAAGTGTCCGCGCCCGGTTCAATGGCAATGGTATCCCACCCGAGGACATCTACCTTGGTTCCCGTGATAAGATAGTGGACTTTGACGATTTCTGTCGTCGCCACTCCCTCGACCGCTCGGAGGTCATGTTCTTCGGAGATGACATTCCCGATATTCCTGTAATCCTTGCGGCCGGCATCGGAGTGGTTCCGTCAGACGCAGTCGAAGAAGCCAAGGAAGCCGCTGATATAGTGTCAGATAGGCCAGGTGGTAAAGGCTGCGTGCGGAAGCACTTCGAAGAAGTCTTGAAGGCTCAGGGACGCTGGAATTTCGATGTCCAAGTCTACAAGAAAAGGTTCTAGCCGATGGACACTAATGGTAAAAGAATAATCCTGGCCTCCAATTCCCCAAGAAGAAAAGAGCTTCTGGCTGCGTTGGACATAGATTTCACAGTCGACACCGGCACCTCCTTCGTAGAGACATATTCCCCCGACACCCCCCACGAGAGAGTCCCTGAGCTCATGTCCAGGGGAAAGTCTTTGGGATTCCATAGGGAATTGGATTCAGACGAGATACTCGTCACTTCCGACACCATGGTACTTTGCGGAAAGGAGATTCTCGGGAAACCTGCTGACAGGAAAGACGCCGAGAGGATGCTCAAGCTTTTATCAGGACGTGAACACCAAGTCATCACCGCCGTCACTATCCGTGACCAAGAGCATGAAAAGACTTTCTCCGTCACTTCAAGTGTCTTCTTTAAAGAGTTATCCAACAGCGAGATAGATTACTACATAGACACCTATAAACCCTTCGATAAGGCAGGTGCCTACGGCATACAGGAATGGATAGGTTATATCGGGATAACAGGGATTGAAGGGTCTTTCTACAACGTCATGGGCTTCCCTACCCAGCGTTTCTATGATGAGCTTCAAAGCTTCTTGAAATGAGATTGAGAGCATTATCAGTCATATTCCTTGCCCTCGCTCTCCAGCTGACGGCAAAGGCTCAGCTCATATCCCACCATGGCGTAGTCAAGGGAGGGTATGATTTCTGGGTCTATATGCCTCAGGAAAGAGTCGCGAAAGACACGACAAAGTTGCCATTGGTGCTCTTCCTTCATGGAAAAAGCCTGTCAGGGAACAATTTGGAGAAGGTCCGGGAATATGGCCCGCTGGAGGCGCTCAAGTTCGGGAGGAAGATAGACGCTATCATTCTCGCCCCACAGGCCCAGGGCGGCTGGAGCCCATCAAGGGTCAAGAAAGTGCTTGACTGGACGGAGGCGCATTATCCGGTCGACACCTCCATGGTCTACGTGTTCGGAATGAGCATGGGAGGCTACGGAACCATAGATTTTGTCGGAAGCTATCCGGATAAAGTCGCAGCGGCCATAGCCATGTGTGGTGGTGGCTCGCTCAAGAATTACTCAGGCCTTAATAAGGTTCCATTTTGGATCATACACGGGACTGCTGACAGGGCAGTGTCTTGGAAACAATCCCAAGCGGTCGTGGATGCCATGAAAGCAGCTGGAGACACTTCCCTGCTCCGTTACGATCTCCATCCTGAGGTCAGCCATTCCTACTTGGGCAGGGTGTTTTATATGAAAGAGCCCTATGAGTGGTTCCTCAAGCACTCTCTGAGAGATTCCGTCAAGACAGTTGACCGCACAATCCAGATAACGAAGAAAGGAATGGCCGACGCCTATAAGTCCATGCCTGGACGTAAGACGTTGAAAGTCAAGGAATATAAAGCATCGAAATAGAGCCTACTCGGAGGCTGGGGTCTCATCTTTGGGTAGATTGATGGCGCGGAAGCGCTTCTGGCGGCGTTCCCATCTCTCGCGGGCGAACTGCTGCATATCGATGGCCTGGTCGTTCTCATCGATGATCTCAAGACCAAGAATAGTCTCAATGATATCCTCCAGGGTGACAATGCCCTCGAAACAACCGTACTCATCAATAATCAAAGCCATTTGCTCACGCTTCTTCAGAAGCTCCTCCCAGACCTTGCTGAGTGAATCCTCCTCATTGAAGAACGAGATAGGGCGTTTGATTTCCTTCAGCCTCTTGTCAAACTCATCGTCGGCAAGTCCCTCAAGCGCGTCAGAGAGAAGGATGTAGCCGGTAATATATTCCGGAGAATCGCCGTAAACCGGGATCCTGGAATAATGGAGATACTGCTCGTTCTTGTAGAAGTTCTTCAGGGTCATGTTCTCCTGGGCAGTCATCGCCACTATCCTCGGCGTCATAGCCTCGTAGGCGGGAACATTGTCCAGCTTCATAATGTTCTGAATCACCTTGTTCTCGTCCGAGTCAATCACACCCTCTTCCACACCTATATTGGCCATCGCCGTGACTTCTTCCCTGCTTACAACCGCCTCATCCTCATCCTTGGAAAGGAGTTTTCCGAGAAGGCCGGCCAAGAGCACCAACGGATACATCAAGACGATCAGGAGAGAGATCATCCTGGTGGCGAACCCCATAAGATGCTTCCAATAGGAGGTTCCTATGGTCTTGGGAACAATCTCAGCGAAGACCAGGATAAGAAGCGTCATTATGGCGGAAATGATTCCAAACCAAGTACTTCCAAAGAGAATAGTGGCTTGGCGGCCAACTCCCGCGGCACCAATCGTGTTGGCGATGGTGTTTAGTGAGAGGATCGCTGCCAATGGCTTTTCCGTGTCGGTCTTGTATCTGAGGAACTTATCGGCAAGCTTGTACCCCTGCTCCTTCTTCATTGTGATGAAAGAGAGAGGCGTAGACAGGAGTGTCGCCTCCAAGATGGAGCAAAGGAACGAGATACATAGGGTCCCGAGAAGGAAAGTCAACAGAAGCGCCATAAAAACGAATTATCATGCGAATATAGCAATAATTCGATGAATGGCATAATAATAAGTGTCAGAACTTTATCGACACCCCGCCCATGACGGAACGACCGGCCATCGGAACGAATCCGATCTGGTAATAACGGTTGCTGTCCGGATGGTTATAGCCATCGAGAATCGATGAATAGACCCAACCGCCCGTAGCATATTTCCCATTGAAAACATTTCCTACCGATAGAGTAAGTTTCAGTTCCTCGACCATCAGCCTCGGAAGGCTCATCTTGTAGGAGATGTTGAAATCCGAGAAAGTGTATGCGGGGAGAGAGCGGTCAGCGTTGCCGGTGTTGTCCAGATACTGGCGGGATACATAATTCGTGTGCCAGACAGCCTCGAGCCCGCCTGTGTGGAACCTAACGAAACCGTTCAGGATAGCGGATGGGGAAAAAGCGAGAGGCGTATCATCATAATGGATAGGCCTGAAAGAATCATCCCAGTCCTCGCTAGCCATCTCGGTGAAATCTTTCAACTTATTGACACTCAACGCGGCATTGCCTTCAAGCGAGAGGAACCTGACCACATGATAAGCAGCTGTGAGTTCAACCCCGGTCCGGAAAGAACTCTTTATGTTGGTGGTCAACGGCTCCCCTATCTCGCTCTGCTCCCCGGTCTGTACAAGTTGGTTGTCGTAATCCATATAATAAAGATTAGCTCCGGCCTGAAGCCTCTGCGATGTGAAGTTATACCCTGCCTCATAGTCAAGCACACTCTCGGCCACGGGGAAAGGATACTTATAGTTGTCGGTGAAATTGTCCCTTTGCGGCTCCCTGTGACTCATGGCGGCAGAGGCGTAAATATGGTTGGAACCCTTCACCCAGCTGATACCGATCTTCGGGTTGAAGAAGTCATATTTCTCATCAATGTCAAGCTCCTGGTTATACCACCGATCACCTTCCTCATAGAACTTGTCGTTGAAATTTGGTGGCATCAGAGTCATAATACTGATAAGGTCCGCACGCCAGGAAGGTGTCGGACATTCCCTGATCCTTAATGTAAGTAACATAGCCATAATGGTTTCCGTCAAAATTCTGAACAGAGAAACCACCAACCAGATCCAAGGCGTCGGAATTATATCTGACACTCCCGACAACTCCGTATGTGTCCTGGCCGAGGCCTTTGCGGCGGACAAAATCTGTTTTCTTAACCCCGGGATAAGTCAAGCCGAACTTCTTAGGCTTATTGTCCGGGCGGAACTCTTCATAATAGCCGTGACCATGGGTGTAATGCGCTGACACGCTGGCATCCCATCCTTCTCCAAGCCCGAAAGAAGCAGAGAGGATATTGTGGTCCTGCCAGAAATTATCAGTGGTTTTAGGCCAATAAGAGCCATCACGCATCTTGTAGCGTGCCATGGAATACTTACCGTCCGAATCTGTCACGAAAAGGCCATCCGATCCTGTCACCAAATACTCATACAGGCTATTAAAACGACCGAGCCCAACCTCACACATGTCTTTGTAGGTCTTGATGCCAGTTTTTGTGGCGTAACTCCAAGAACCATCATCGTAGCTTCCGTCCATCAGGCTATAGTCGCCGTTGCCCGCTGTCACTCCATTCCAGGCCTGACCTGTCCGCTCGTAGTTTCCTATATTCCTGTATCTCAAGATGAATCCTCTTCCAAGCCACGTCAGTCCCCCATACCATGATCCTGACTTTCCGGCGGTTCCATGGATATACCCGTCAGTTCCAGTAGTGTGGAAGGATGCGTCTGCACTGAGGTGATTACCCAGCAAACCCGAGGATATAGACATACCAGTATTATACGTATTGAAGCTGCCGTAGGAGGCGTCTAACGTGACGGATGGGTCATATGAGATAGCCTTGGTTCGAAGAGCCACACTGCCACCGAAAGCGCCGTCTCCATTGGTCGAGGTACCCACTCCCCTCTGGATCTGCACACTCTCAAGGAAGTGGCTGTAACTATTCATGTTAGCCCAGAAAACCGCTTGGTCCTCAGGAGAATTGAGGGGCACTCCGTCGATGGTCACGTTAATCCTGGAATCCCCCGCACCGCGAATCCGCAGATACGTTGTTCCAGTCCCTACACCGTTCTCGCTCCATGACAGGACACCAGGTGTTCCGGAGAGGAGGAAAGGCAGTTCTTTCCCGCTCACAGAGAAGTCCTTGAGGGATTCACGGTTTACATTAGAGACAGCGAAAGGCGCGTTTTTGGATGCCCTTACACCTTGGACCACAGATGCTTCCAAGGCCTCGACCTTTGAGGTGTCACGCTCCTGGGCAGCCAATACGCCGCAAGAAATGATGGCGGCCGAGAACGCCGCGAAAAAAGAAAAAACTCGCATAATAATAAATATTAATGCGAGGGACACGCCAACTTGGCGCTTATGAGATTACGCTTCCCTTCGGCGGCATTACCCGCATCAGGTTCAATGGGTCTGATCTCAACCAGGACTTCTCCCGGTACCCCCGCTTTTTTACGTACGCGAATATACTATTTTTTCTCCACAAGTTCCACTTCGTAGAGACGTTTCCAGTATTTCCCCGTCAGATATATCTTCTTAGTCTCTGGATTATAGGCGATCCCGTTCAGCACATCTGTGTACTCATCCCTAAGATGCCTTGGAAGGAGTCCTGAACAATCAACCGTAGCCTCGACGTTGCCCGTCTCCGGATTGATGATAACTATCATGTCAGTCATGTAGACATTCGCCCAAATCTTCCCGTCAATCCACTCAAGCTCATTGAGTTGCGTTAATGGTCTGCCATTCATCTTCACTTGAAGGGCCTTCTGCTGCCGGAACTGGCCGTCAAGCCAATACAGCCTTGATGACCCGTCGCTAGCTATCAGGTTTTTACCATCTGTGGTCAACCCCCATCCTTCACGGGGATAACTGTATGTTTGCTTGTATTCCAGGGTGGCTGCGTCGTAGATGAAAGCCACCTTCTCACGCCATGTCAGGATGTAGATATTCCCGTCCAACTCTGCCGATCCCTCGCAGAAATACTTACGGGCGAAACTGAATTTCTTTATCGCCTTGCCAGTGGTGGGATCCACAAGCCTCAAAGTTGACTCCCCATACTGTCCCGTGGTCTCTATCATCTTGTCGCCCTGGAAAAACAACCCCTGGGTATAGGACATCTCGTCGTGGGGATATTCCTTAACGACCTTGACCTTGTACTGCCGGACCTTCGCGCTCGCACACGAGGAAAGCGCCAAGGTCATTGCAGCTAATATACATAGTATCAACGATTTCCTGTTCATCGACATCTCAAGCTTTTATCCAGGTTGTAAATTTAATCAAAAATCACTCCAAGTTGTTCTTCCCGCCACAGTACATTCGGCAAATCCCGAAGGTGAACGCCTTGTGGGTAACGTTCGTAAAGCCAGCCTGACGCATCTGCTCCATGAACTCCTTTTTGCCTGGAAATGCCTTGACCGAGGCAGGGAGATAGGCATATGCGGCCTTATCGCCTGAGACCTTACCCCCGATTATCGGGAGAATCCTAAGGAAATAAAGGTCATATAACCAGCGGATGACTTTATTCTCAGGTCTCGACAACTCAAGGATAACGAGCCTACCTCCAGGCTTGAGAACCCTGAGAGCTTCCCGAAGTCCCTTATCCCTGTTCTCGAAATTCCTAATTCCGAAAGCATTGACGACACGGTCGAAAGACCCGTCAGGAAAGATCAGGTCCTCCCCATCTCCAGCCTGTGCAGAAATAACACTTTCCAGCTTGTTTTTCAACACCTTCTGACGCATTACCTCAAGCATTTCATTGGATATGTCAATTCCAATGACACTACCCTTTCCAATAGCTTTGGCAATAGCTATTGAGAAGTCACCTGTGCCGCATGCCACATCGAGTACCCGCGGATTCTCACCGGCGTCGACAATCTTCTTGAGTGCCTTTCGTCTCCATATCTTGTCTATAGAAAGAGACAGGACATGGTTTAAGGAATCGTAGTCCTTAGCTATGCTGTCGAACATTTCCTCTACTTTCTTCTTTGATGGCATATGAATGAATTATTTACCGACTGTGACTCAGAAATAAAAAAAGGTGGGGCGGTAAGCCGGTTTCTGTTTTTAAATCCGCCATTTATCTACGCGACCTACCCCCTGGCATCGGACGGGCAGCCCTCATCTGCCAGTATATTTGGTTTTGCAGGCCCTGGTGCCGTGCCCGCGGACTGTCGCCAGAACCGCGCCGTGAGCTCTTACCTCGCGTTTTCACCCTTACCTTGCGGCGGTTGTTTTCTGTCACGACCGCGC
The DNA here is from genome assembly GCA_900320365.1 of uncultured Bacteroidales bacterium. Lineage (GTDB taxonomy): Bacteria > Bacteroidota > Bacteroidia > Bacteroidales > UBA932 > Cryptobacteroides. Next base: position 11,716 of record ONSC01000044.1, on the reverse strand, counting down.
GAGATCTCTCCCGCCTGGGCTTTCCCCAGCAGGGTGCCCTGACCTGTCCGGACTTTCCTCACCACGGAGCCGGAGCCCCGAAGCGCGGCGGATCGCCCCACCTGTTTTAAAGTGCCGCGAATTTACTAAAAAAGTTTCATCGCCAGCCACTCCGTGCAGAAATAATGCTGATTCTCGGCACAACAGCCCGTAGAGGAAGTGTCCGTGCCGAAATAAGGGCATTTCCCGGCACGGGAGGCTTGAAATGGATGGGCCGTGCCGAATAACAGCATGTTCTGGGCACGGGTTGCGGGGCCACTGGCCTTAGGCCGTACTCAGCCGCAGCGGAGCGAGGATGGATGCGGCCGTGGCCATGGGGCCCGCAGCCAGAGTAACAGGCCTTGGGCGGCTGGCCCGCCGCCTACTTAAGAATTCGCTGCCGCAGTGGCCTCGAGGTCGAGGGCGTCAGCGAGAATGACAATGGGATTGAGGACAGTGTAGCCAGTGGACATCTCGATCTGCCACTTGCAAGTCTCACACTCGCAGCAGACGAAATCAGGAGCCAAAGACTTGATCTGCTCAAACAGAGGGCGCCCGATCTCTTGCGAATACTTATAGTTCTCCTTCTTGAATCCGTAGGTGCCAGCCATACCGCAGCAATTGCTGTCCAATACAGTCAACGACACACCAGGAATCATCCCCACGAGAGCCTTCGTGAATATTCCCCAACCAAGTTTCTCGTTATGGCATGGGCAGTGATAAGCGATCCTGGCACGGTAATCCTCCTTGAAAACAAGCTTGACCTCACCTGAGTCAACCTTCTCAAAAAGGAACTTCTCGACCATTGTGATACTGTCCCTCACATCGGAGTTATCCACATCCAGCACGTCGGGATATTCATCACGCATCGTGAAAACGCAAGTGGAAGACACGCCAACTATCGGCAGTCCCTCCCCTACAGCCTTACGAAAAACCTTCGTGTTATGCTCAGCATGGCGTCTGGCTTGGTTCCACAATCCATTGGAGATCATCGCGACTCCGCAACACTCCTCGTCAATCAGATTCACGCCAAACCCGACCGCATTCATCACCTGGACGAAAGACTTCCCGACCTCAGGATGCTGGAATTCTGTCGAGCATCCATGGAAAAACGCGATTTGTTTTGAATAAGCGGCCTGAGAATCAGCGGCTTCCTTTTTGAACCAACGAATAAAGCCCTTACCTTGGTATTTCGGGAAAGTCCTCTCCCGGTCAATATCCATCATCACATCCATGAATGCCTTGACAGGTTTGGAAGCCACGACTGAATTGACGACAGGAGCGAATGGACGGGCGAATTTGCCCATGAAATCAGTGTTCGCCAGAACCCTGTCCCTAAGGTCGGGAATCTCACGGGCGAAGCGACGGCGAGCGGAATGAATCAGGTCCGCTATCTTCACGCCTGACGGACAAGCCACCTCGCATCGCTTGCAGTTCATGCAATATTTCAGGTTCTCATCAAAGAAGAACTTATTCTTAAGCCTGAGCCTCTCGCCATCAGGACCAGCCTGCTTGGGACCCGGATAAGACGGGTTTACAGCGACCACAGGGCAATAAGCCGTGCAGATCGTGCATTTGATGCACTGCTCGAAATTATTGAAGCTGACGTTTTTCTCCTGCATGGCTACTTTCCCGCTAATATACTATCCGCCACACTCATGGCCGTCATGATCGCAACCCCGGCGCCGCTGCCCTCATACAAGGAGTTGCAGCCGCCGACCTCTGAACCGCACACAAACAGATTATCCACCCGCTTTCCATCAATGAAAGGCCTGAATGACTCATCGCATATTACTCCGAAGCCATCATAACCTTGCTGGGCGAAGAAGTCCTCGTCGCACCAGGAGGTCCTGTCTGTAGGGAAATCAGTGTCCAAACCGAACACAGGCTCAATAACCTTCGAGGGAGTGGCTTCCAGGCCTTTCCCGAATAGATGCCCGCTCGCCAGCACATAATTATCAGCGCTAAGCCTCAATTCACCTAGATTAACAGTGTGAACCGAGGTCACAAGACCACCTTCAACTGAAGGATTCTCGGCTGTATCTCCTGAGAGGAATGTGCCTCCTGCCGCTTCGAAAGCCTTCTTAAGCCTCATTTGGGCGCGTATTCCAGGAACTGATGGAGGCATAGTCCCGACAAACATGACCTCGCCAGGAATCATCTCCCTGAGCCATTGAACGATGACAGGATCTCCGAGGCCGAACACCTCCGGCAGAATCACCAGATCCTCTCCAGAGGACAGTTCCCTGACTTTAGAGCCGAACTCTTTCCAGTCGTTTTCCTTTGTCATGACCCTTGCGATCCCCACTGAACGCATCTCGGTAGGATTCCTCCTCAAGTTCTCCACATCCTCGATCGTGACATTCTCGACACGGCATTCAACGCCCTTTCTTCCAAGCCCTTCAGCGATAAAACCAGCGTTAAAATCCAAGAATCCGGAGAAGTTGACTATAAGAGCTTTAGACCATGGAATATCATCTTTTGATTGAAGTAAGGTCACATCCTCCATGGCGAGCCAACAAGGTTTCAGAGTACCCAAAGGAGTAAGACGGTAACCGTTTACAGGAAAGCCTCCCTCTCCGGAAAGAGGAGCGGAATGAAGTCTCACACCGCAGGACTCGAAAAACGCTGGAACCTCAGCCACATACTCCGACATTTTGTCGACACCTATCTTCGAATATGGATGTCCTTCCGGAAGGAAAGACATGGATCTCATCGGTTCCCGGACCTCAGTTCCATCAGGGAGTTTGCCTAGAAGCCCGAAAGTCCCGGAAGAGAAATGAAGAGCATTCTGCCCAGCGGAAACTATAAGGCACTTCTCCCCCGCTTTCTGCAACTTAATACCACAGACAAGCGAGGAAAGCCCTCCTCCAATGATTATAGTGTCGAATCTCATTAGTCTTCGTTCAATCCAAGTACTTCAGAATAAACCCATTGCGTGTAAGAGCTCTCCCTAAGAGTCTCCCCCCAGGCAACGGGATACATACCCTTCCATCTCTCCCTCATGAATGATTTCAGGTCTTCCCTAGCCTTAGCGGCACATCCATTGGCCTTAGCGAGCCGACCGGCTGCCCTGCAGGCGCAGAGCTCTCCCTGGCAGGTACCCATGCCGACCCTGGTCCTTCGCCTAAGGTCAACCAGATCATTCACTTCCAGATGCTCAATAGCTGCATCAACCTCAGCCACAGTAACTTCCTCGCACTCGCAGACTACCCCGCCTTTGTCATCGTCAAAATCAAGATGGACAGCGCTGGCTCCAATCCTTCCGACAGAAGCTTTTTGCGCCATCGTCGGAAACTCCCAAATCTTCTTCGCGATCTCCTCCAGACCCCCTCCCTCTGAGCCAGGGAGAGGCTTTTTAGCGGTCTCGCACACCGCGTCAACCCCAAGCTTGCGACAAACAGTGTCTGTGGCGATCTCAGCCATCAACCTGTATGTCATGAGTTTGCCGCCTGTAATGCTGATGAGACCCTTGATCCCGTCCCTCGTCTCGTGATCCAGACACACGATTCCGCGGCTGATATTCCTTCCGGATGGATCATTGTCAGCGGAGACAAGCGGACGGACTCCGGCATAACCCCTGAGGATGCGGGTGTTCTGAAGACAAGGAGCGAGTTTAGCTCCCTCTGAGAGAAGAAGACTGACCTCTTCTGGGGTCACCCTCATGTTGTCACACTCCTCGTAAGGAACTCTGGTAGAAGTGGTTCCTATGACGCAGACAGTATCTCCAGGAACCAAAATATCGGCGTTGGCAGGCTTTCGGCAGCGATTTATGACCATTCCGTTGACCCTATGGGCGAATATCAGGAGAGCACCCTTTGCCGGGAACATCCCGATGTTGACGCCAGCCAGAGAGGCGATATGGTGTCCCCATATCCCAGCCGCATTGACCACAACTTGGGCATGATACTCAGAGACTTGATTAGTGGAGCGATCGAGGACCTTGACACCTTTTACTGTGTCTCCCTCCTTAATGAAGCCCACGACCTCGGAACGGAGGGCGACTTTAGCTCCATGGAGCTTGGCGTCCATCATGTTCGCCGAGCAGAGCCTGAAAGGGTCCACACAACCGTCAGGGACTCTCACGGCACCGATAATATCCGGATTGACAGAAGGTTCCATCCTCATGGCCTCCTTAGGGTCTATGACCTCGGCCTTGATTCCAGCTGCGAGACATGCTTTCACGAAGGTGTCCTGATATTCCAGATCATCCTCCGGAAGGGTGATGAAAAGACCGGAAGTGTCGTCCACACAATGGCGGGCGACCTTCTTCAGGATCATGTTCTCGCTAATGCACTCAGATGCGGACTCCCTGTCCGTCACGGCGTAACGGGCGCCGCTATGGAGCAAGCCGTGATTTCTTCCAGTAGCTCCGGTGGCGATGTCATCCCGCTCTATGAGTAGTACTTTCAGTCCTCGCAGGGCACAGTCCCTTGCGGTACCCGCACCTGTGATGCCTCCTCCAACGACAATGACATCGAATTCTTCCATCAGCGCCCTGTATATTCCTTTATCTTCTTACGCAGATCCTTGGAGATACTGACCGGCATGTCCTTGTCAGACCTGTCAAGCCACTCCAGGGCGAGATCAGGCATTCCCGACATGAAGCAGCCGAGAGCGATGTCATAAGCGGCGCAAGCCCTTTTCTCCTCGTTCTTCGAGTTAATCAGGGTGAGCCACTCCTTGATGGCTTTGTCCCATTCGAACTTGTACGCATACTCGGCTCCCCTGTTCCATGCGGCTTCCGACCCCTCGTAATAGATCACTTGGAAATAATCCTGCTTCCAGTTTGAAAGGAAAGTGTTGGCGGCCAAAGAGCCAGCCTTGTCGGCGATAGCGGGAATGGCTTTCATTGAGCGAACCGCTATGTTGTCCTTGCCGGTGTTCCCGTCACTGTAAACCTCTGTGGACAGTGTCTTGCTGCCGTTGAAACCGATGACCTTATCCTCTTTGTTCATCGAGTCGTACACATAGACCTTGGTCGAGAAAGGAATGGCCACATTGGAAATGTAGGTCGAGTCTGGTGATCTTCTCCTTCCTGACAACTTAAGCGGCTCTCCCACTTCGGGAGTACCCAACTCAGGGAGATCGAAAAGGAAGACCACGTCCTTCCCGGATTCCATGACCAAGTGGACAAGAGTGTCCTTTGCGGAATAATCAGAACCTTTCTCATATTCCATCTTGAAGAGCCCGATCTCCTGGTGACCACCGAAATAATCTTCCTCCAGACGAGAGGCGAAACCATTAGCTATCGAGGCGTTAAACTGGTTGACCCTGGACTCGTCGCCCGTGAGATAGACGACAGCCATTGATTTTCCAGTGAGGTTCAGACCCGATTTCGAAGGGGTCCTCATCTCCGGCCTAATGACGAACGCCTGAGGGGCGCATGACACTAGCGCCAGCAATACTGACGCGAGCGTTATTCCTCTGAAAAATGAAGTCTTATCCATATGTTTATCTTTTTACCGGCTCCGCGATGAGGTCATACTCATCGGCGCCGGTAATCTTCACATCAATAAACTTGCCGCAAAGCTCTTCCGGAGTCTTTTCGCCGAAAATTTCCGCGTCATAACGGACAACAATCTCTCCGTCAACGTCCGGACTCTCCAACGAACTCCTGCAAACGAGCACCCCGTCGGAATAATCATCGACAAGCACTCTCTCCACAGTGGCGACACGAGACTGGTTGAAAGCCATAGAGATGTCACGCTGGACACTCATGAGCTCGGCTAGTCTTTCACGCTTTTCTTTCTTGGAGATACGGTCGCGGTAATTTGCCGCGCCGAAAGTGCCTTCCTCTTCTGAATACATGAAAGCTCCGAGCCTTTCAAAACGAGCCTCACGCACAAAATCAAGCAACTCGGCGAAATCCTTCTTTCCCTCCCCGGGATGGCCGACGATCATGGTAGTCCTGAGGGCGACGCCAGGTATCTTCTCGCGCATCTTGCGGACAAGCTCCCTTGTCCAAGCCCCGTCGACCTGCCTCCGCATTTTGGACAGCACCTTGTCGGAAATATGCTGGAGAGGGATGTCCAGATACTTGCAGACCTTCGGATTGGAGGCCATCTCTTCCAAGACATCCTCCGGGAAGTCGGCAGGATAGGAATAATGGATCCTAATCCATTCAATTCCATCTACTTCCGACAGCTTTCGTATCAACTCGGCAAGCGTCCGCTTACAATACAGGTCCAGTCCATAGAACGTGGTGTCCTGGGCGATCAATATAAGTTCCTTGACTCCACTCCTGGCCAAAAGCTCAGCCTCCTTGACAAGATCCTCCATAGGAACGGACTTGTGAGGTCCCCTAATCAAGGGTATGGCGCAATAGGCGCAACGTCGGTCACAGCCCTCAGAAATCTTGAGATAAGCGTAGGCGTGGGAATCAGTCCTGTATCTTCTTGTATCCCCTTCCAGATGTCCTCCAAGTGACTTTATCAATGGACTTTGGTCACGGGCTCCAAACCAGCCGTCCACCTCGGGAATCAAACCTGGAAGCTGTCCCATGTACCTTTGTGAGAGACAACCGAAAACCAGGAGTTTCCCCACTTCCCCGGCCTTCTTCCTGGCGGCGGCGGAGAGAACAGCTTGGATGGACTCCTCCTTGGCGTCACCGATGAAGCCACAGGTATTGACTAACAGAATGTCAGCCGGCCCGGTCCAACGCTCGGGCAGGATATCGTAAACACCATCCAGCCGAGCGAGAAGACGCTCGGTGTCGACAGTGTTCTTCGAGCACCCTAACGTTATGACCTGCAGCGACTTCACCTCTATTCAGCCTTTTCCTCGGACTCTTCCTCATCAGGGTTGACGAAATCGAAGGAAGCGTATTCCTTGATCTCGTTGTACCACTCAACCACTTTCCTCATGTGGGAGACATAGAAACGGTCTCCATCGTAGTCAGGAAGCGCCTTGGCGAACAAAGACTTAAGCTCCTCAGAATCCGCCTTGGGGCCGGGTGCGGGAGCATCTCCCAACTTCTCCTTCATTTTAAGGAACACTTCCCTGAGTTTGGTCTCACCTTCAGAGGTGTAAATGGAAATGTCCTCGAGAGTGGTTATGCGGTTCTTGGCTCCGGCGACGGTTCTTTTGCCATCAGCGAGGGACTCGACAATGGCTCCGCCACGAGCCTGGGCCAGATAACGGTACAGCCCGTGCTGGCCCGAGATTGAAAGGATTTTTGTCAGATCAGTTTTCATATCCATTAAAAATAAACAATTATCTTCAAACTATCGCGAATTCAAGGCCTGAAATACCCTGGCGACCTCGGCGGAGAGGTCCTCAATGGTGCCATGATTCCGGATCACAGCGTCCGCCTTGGACAAGTCGAAACGTTGAGCGGCCATCCTGCGTATTATCTCCGAAGGGTCGACATTATCTCTCGCGCAAGCCCTATTCAGACGGGCTTGCAAAGGAGCGTCGACAAGGACTACACTGTCCACCATGGACAGGAATTCAGGTTTCTCGAGAATGATAGCGGACTCCATGACACAGAAAGGCAGTCCCCCATAGAAATCCGGACTCGCCGGCAACTCTTCCAGTTTGGACGTGCACATGGCCTTCCAGCGGCGGAAATCCTCCTTTACGGCAGGATGAACCAACGACTCAAGTGTTTTTAGCTTCTCGGGTGAAGAGAACACCACCGAGGCCAATTTCTTCAGGTCAGGATCCCCGTTTGTGGTACGGAAAGACTGCCCGAAAGCACCCTCGACGGAATCCAGCAGGGAATCATCTTCCCTGTAAAGCCTCTTGGCAGCCGAATCCGAGTCGTAGACAGGAATCCCGCGAGAAGATAAGATGGAGCAAACCTCCGACTTCCCGCTCCCGATTCCTCCTGTGACCGCTATAGTCTTCATCGCGAGCTCTCCTCGACACAATCAAATACCTCAGGCTCAATCGAATACTCGATCACACCATCGGGGATTTTGGATGGTATCGCCATGCATCGGCCACCAATCGATTTCTGGAAATCGGTGTAATCAATATGGAAGCTCACAACATCAGATGGATCATGGCTCAAGGGGAAGCCGCATTTGTACACCACCCTGGCAGTGGATGGATAAATCGAGAGTTTCACCCCAGCGGGAACGTTTCTCGGAGTCACAGCGACCTCGGTCGCTATCTCCACGAAACGAGTGACATCCAAAGAATATCCGACCTCCTGGTGAGACATCCTGACGCCCTGAATGGACTCTAATTTTACAGAGCCATGGGCGCTGGACTTGAGGTTGTTCAGCTCTATCGCCTTAGTGAAGACCTTGCTGATGGTCTCAAGATGGTACGGCTCGGCGTAAACTGTCACTGAGTCCGGTTTCAGATGGATAGGACCCATGGCCATGTACTGAGGCTTGAAGGTGAACACCGTCACAGCCTGCACAGGGACCTTCTTATGATTCTCCACAGGAAAACGGAACTGGAAACTCTCGGAGAGGAATGACTCCAACTGGACTCCCTCTCCGAATATGTCCGAGACATAATTGCCAAGCTCGGCGGAGGTGATATAGAACATATCCCCTTCAGCCTGGTGCATGTCACTTGAGTTGAAACGCACATGCACAGCCTCTTTCTTTGCCTTATGCCTTCCCCTGAGTATCGAGAATCCGGATGTGCGGCACCTTGCCGCCACTGTACTGGAATTGGATGAGATATTGGAATGGCCCTCAATATTGCATTCGGCTATGACAGGAACAGACAATGTCTCTGAATAATTCAAGGAGAGATTGTGGATCAGCCAAATGCCGAAAGCCAGAAGAAGAGACATCACAAACACAGCGATGTCCCTTCCAGGGAGCCTATGAATCCGTTGTCTCAACTATTTAGGCCTTGGGGGCGTCCTCAGTGAAATCCCTTACGATGGAGTTCTTGTCCACCCTGAGCTTGACCTCACCGTCCACCTTGATAAGGACGGAACGATCCTTGATCTCATCGACAACACCGTAGATACCGCCAGCGGTAACCACCTTGTCGCCTCTCTTGAGCTCTGAACGGAATTTCTCCAACTCTTTCTGCTGTTTGCGCTGCGGCCTGATCATGAAAGCCCACATGATGACAAACAGGAGGATCATCATGATCCAGAACATTCCACCACCTCCGGCGGGAGCCTGACCCGCTCCGGCGGCCTGCAATAATGTGATAGTAAGCGTATTCATCTCAAATCAATTTGATATTAAATGCGAATTTAATCAAAATTCCCCGTCTTGACAATCTCTCCCTCCTCAATAAGTTTCTTGGCGAGACGGTCCAGGAGACCATTGACGAAAGAGCGGCTCTTGGGGGTACTGTAATACTTGGAGATTTCCACATATTCGTTGATGGTCACCCTCAAAGGCATGTCGGGGAAAGCCTTGGCCTCAGCCAATCCCATGACAATCAAGACAGTGTCCGTCGTGAAGAGACGGTCCTCCTGCCACTGGTCAGTGCTTGACGCCACAAGCGGGAAGAACTTGTCATAGCAAGTGTATGAGGAACGGAGAAGCTTAGTGACAAAGGTCTTGTCACTCTCCGCAGGCTTGGGCGATAGCATATCACTGCGATAAAGCGGAGGAAACTCCCAGCGTTTCCCTTTGGCCAGGGACTTCATGGTGTCGCAACATACAGTGAGGGCATACGCCAAGTCATCATTCCACCATATCGACATGTCCTCCAAAATTTCAGCGAGCGCGGCTGACTCCACGAACTCTTCCTCAAACATCTTCACAAAAAGAGCGGCGTCCTTGGCGACAGACCTCTCGGGATCGGCCATATAATCCTTGAAATACTTCTTGCCGGTCATCGAGTCGTAAGTGTCGCGGATGAACGCGTCGAAAGGCTCCCATGACAACTTCCTCTTGGCCAATAGTTTGGTCAGGTCCGGATCGTTGTCCAAAAGAGGGGCGATCGAGTTCTCGACGAACTTCATGTTGGGGTTCCTCTCCTCCTCCGTGGGATTGAACTTTCCCTTCGCGCTCTCGATCCTGGCGGAGGCCTCCCTCGTCAGATAGGGAATGATGCCAAGCATGAACAGATAAAGGGAGCGGGTGGCCTCACAGGACACCTTAAGCTCGGATTCCGCCTCGGCCAGAGACTTAGCTGGGTCCTCGGCGAAACTGTACATAACTTTAAAGGCTTTTATCCGCAGGATTCTTCTATTTAACATGATATCGAGAAATTTTATGCAAATATAACATACAATTTCAGATTTTTCTTACATTTGTATGATTACAAACCTTATTACAGATGTATAAAGACGAAAACGATCGGTCATTTTATTCAGACCGCAACTCGGACGACGTGTGGTCAAAGCCTGTGAGGGCTGGGAAACGCACATATTTCTTTGACGTTAAGACGACCAAAGGCAACAATGACTACTATCTTACTATCACTGAGAGCAAGAGAAGGCAAGAGGCTGACGGAAGCTTTTCATTCGACAAGCACAAGATTTTCCTCTACAAGGAAGACTTTGACAAATTCCGCGAAGGCCTTGAGGAAGTGATAGCGTACATGAAAGATAATCTGCTCAAAGATGTCCCTGAGCACACCTATGAGACCTGGAAAGATTCAGAGGATCATAAAGTGGACGTTGATTTTGAGGAGCTTTAATACGGAAATTTTTATTATTCACATAATTAACTAATTCAATAATGAGTAACGACATCTCAAGACGCTCATTCCTTAAGAAGGGATCAGCAATGGCTGCTGGACTAGCGGTAGCTCCTGGTATCATGATGGCTGGAGAGGCCCCCAAGGACAAGAAGAAGAAAAAAGTCGTACCTCCCGAGAAGCTTAAGATTCTTGGCGTTGGTATCGGAGGACGTGGAGCCGCTGACCTTGCCGCCATGGAGACTGAGGAGTTCATCGGTCTTTGCGACGTCGACTGGAAATACGCCGACCATGTATTCAAGAAATATCCGAACGCGAAGAAGTATAACGACTATCGCGTGATGTTCGACGAGCTGCTCGACCAGGCTGACGCTGTTGTCGTGGCCACCGCCGACCACACCCACGCCATCATCGCCGCCCAGGCTATGGCCGCTGGAAAGCACGTGTATGTCGAGAAGCCCCTCACCCTCACAGTCTATGAGGCCCGCCTCCTGACCAAGCTCGCCGCCAAGCACAAAGTCGCCACCCAGATGGGTAACCAGGGCGCTTCAGGTGAAGGTACCCGTCAGGCTCTCGAGTGGCTCTGGAATGGTGAGATCGGAGAGGTCACCCGCGTCGACTGCTTCACCGACCGTCCCATCTGGCCTCAGGGTCTTGAGAAACCGACCGAGGTACAGCCAATCCCTTCCACTCTCAACTGGGACTCTTTCATCGGACCCGCCCCCATGCGTGACTACAATGAGATCTATCATCCTTGGAACTTCCGCGGCTGGTGGGACTTCGGTACCGGTGCAATGGGTGACATGGCCTGCCACATCATGCATGTCCCGTTCGTCGGCCTCAAGCTCGGCTATCCGACCAAGGTCCAGGCCAGCTCGACTCCTGTCCTCACCGACTGCTGCCCTAGCGCTGAGATGATTAAGCTCACCTTCCCCGCCCGTGAGAACATGCCGAAGCTCGCCCTCCCCGAGGTCGAGGTCCGTTGGTTCGACGGTGGCTTCAAGCCTGAGCGTCCCGAGGGCATTCCTGAGGGTGTCAACCTCAATATTGACGGTGGCTGCAGCATCTTCTACGGCACGAAGGACATCATGGTCGTCGGCTGCTATGGCAACAGGCCTTATCT
>ONSC01000120.1 GCA_900320365.1 uncultured Bacteroidales bacterium | reverse complement strand
GGAGATGCAGTACAAAAAGGAACAGATGGAAGTGGCTATCAATAGAGCGAAGGCCGAGGCGATAATTATTCCTGCTTTTGAAAGTGCAGGATTTGAGGTAAAAGTGGTCTATTTTCAATATATTGCGTTAGTAAGTGTACGTCTGATCGGCAAGAAATGGGCACAATTCCAAGTTCGTTATAAGGATATCCATGGAGATGATAGCCTGGACGATCTGGTCTCTGCCGTGGTTGATCTAAGGAATGCTGCTATACGTATTGGTGGTAAGTTGTTTATCGGAAGACAATAACATATGTTCAAGCGAAAGAGAGAACCTTTCCCTATGACCGATGAAGAGGTCATCCGCGAGGCCTTGAAGACAGTGACGGATTATGCCAACCGTCATCCGGAAGATCAGTTCAACATCAATAACTGTATTGACTATGTTATCGCATCAGTCAAAGATATCTGGAAGAAGGCCCGGCATTACTCTTACCATCAGACATTGACGTGGGATGATCAGGATGAAATCACCCGGCTTGTCTGCCGTATCACAACCGATCTTCGCGCAAGGGCTTATATCAAAGCTTCAAAATGCTTGAAGAACAGGAAAATCCAGCAAATCAATAAAGCAACTGCTGAAGCCCTCATCACATATGAACTCCGCCAGAGAGGATTCATGTTCTCCTTTATCTGGCAAAAACTCCGTGTCAAAGTCTCAATAAAACTCGAGTGCGGTAGCGCTATGACCTTTATTGTCAAATATAAGGATATCCGGGAAGGGAAGCTCCTTCAAATCATGGACGAGGTCATGTCAGTGGTCGAGCCTCTCAACAATACAAAAACGAACATAACGGTGTGGCCCCTTTCCGGCGCTTGGAAGATGTGGAACGGATGGATAGCATAGATTTTTAGGCGATTACGAAGCTACAGAGATATAACCTCATCTCTTGTAATAATCCCAATGGCTACAGGTATGGATATGTGAATATTTTTGAAGAGGTATAGTGATGAAAAATAACTATTTTTGACAATAACTAGAACCACACAATCATAGGAATATGGCAAATTGGAACTATAACCCGGAGATTGCCGCCAGAAAGCAGAAGAATGCGGACATCTTCCGTGAGACAACACGGTTAATTAAAGCCGGTGGGTATACCACGCCCTCTGGCAAGCAGATTCGATTTGATTTCTCCAGGATGCTCCAGCATGGTAAGTGCTTCCAGTTGGAGATTCCTGCCGTTTCCGCACCCGCTGTTGAGGGCGGGACCACGGTGATGGTTGAATGTAACGACTGCCTTGTCGCCGCTGAGCGGCTGGTTAAGGAAGGGTACAATCCAGCCCTCCTTAATTTTGCAAGCGCCGGACATCCAGGCGGTGGTGTCGAGACCGGAGCCAGGGCTCAGGAAGAGACAATATGCCGCCGGAGCACACTCACGAGATCAATTTACTCATTCGATGCGAAATATGCATCAAGATACGGATATGCGCTGGAGGCAGGAGCGCATTATCCAATAGTTTCACAGTTTAGCGCCGTCTACTCCCCTTCCGTCACCGTTTTCCGGCAAGGAATTGACTGTCTTTTGATGGAGGATCCATATGATGTAGCCGTTATAACATGTGCCGCTCTGAACTTAAACGGGAAGTATCCTATCAAACTTACTCCGGACGGCCATATGCCCCAAACGGCCATCAACATCACCCGGAATAAGATCCGGACAGTTTTCCGCATCGGATTGATGTATGGTCATGATGCCCTCGTTCTCGGTGCTTTTGGCTGTGGAGCATTCCGGAATCCCCCATCAGAGATTGCGGGACTCTTCCATGAGGTTATGGAAGAATCGGAGTTTAAGGACAAATTCCGGCTCATCACTTTCTCGATTATTGAGGACCATAATTCAAGAAATGCCAACCTTAAAGCGTTCCAAGACGAGTTCGGGAGTTCCCGGTAACGTACCTACGGCCATGACCACGGCCATTGCGTTTCTCATACCTTTCGGAGTTTTGAGATGGTCTCTTCCAGGGTATAGGCCTGGTAGATTCGCTTTGCCTCGTCATATCGCTGGTTAATCCGCATGAAGGAACTCCAAATCGGGAGAAAAGGTGAGAATTGAATGGTGATTGTCTCTCCTTTCCTATCAACAGCCGAACAATGGTTCCCCCCACTTAACGGACTCCCGGCAATGAAATAGGTTAATGCTTGGACTTGATCATCCATCTTGATGACGGCATGTTCGCACTCATCCCACCACTCAAGATACACTCCAAGGGTGGCATTCCTTAATCCTGATGTGCCGGAGTAAGCCAAGTTGTTCTCGAAAGGTAGTGGAGTTAAGAACATCCGGCTATCGGCCAGAATCTGTTCCTTGTGATCATATAGGAAGAATGCTTCACTAAAGAATAGCTCCTCCCAGGGCTCCCGCCCGCATTTGTGTATTGTTTTCTTTGGTTCACCCTTGATCCGAAGGTATTCACAACTCAGATCCAAGCCAATATCGTCCGGAATGATGGTTTGTGGCTGGCTACTTTTAGGATAGCAGTCCAGCACTTTCCCGTTCCTCAATAGGATCTTTCCTTCTGGGTGACGCAGATCCTTTTCTTTTGTTTCGACTATCATGGTAATTGTTCGTTGGTTCCGAGTATTTATACTAAAAAAGAACGCTATTATTTCTTCTGTATCGTGGTGTGTCTCATCTCTTGTAAGAATCATGTTTGTCCACAGTATGTGTTTTCAAAGACCAAAACAATAAACTGCCATGATCCTAAACATCTTGATGATTTTGCTGGGTTTGTCAATCCTCATTTACTCTTTTCTTGAAATCCGCGTATGGGGAAGCCTCTACATCGATAGGGATACATATTGTATAGAGAAGTTCCGGAAGACAACAAAGGCCACTGACTTAGTCAGTTGTATGCACAATATAACCAAGTGTGTGTTCGGGTTTACCTTAATTGTAGTTGGAGTGGAAAGATGGATGACGGTACCAAACACCGGGATTGCTAATACATTGCTGATAGTTAGTTATGTAATGCTCGTCCTTGACATGGTTGTCGTCGAACTCTTAACCCAGACGCACAGGCTCAGAGAGCTGCGCTCGTCCATTGAACGACAGTGGTACAATGAGAAACACATCACACTGGAGCATGATCATGAGGTGAACCTATTTAGAGGAATCGAGCGAGTGACGCAGCGGTATCCTAGACATATTATCACTATGGGGGTATGTATGATTATTTTACAGATATTTATCATATAGCATGTAAGAAACTGAAATAGTCACGGTATAAGTGGAAGAACAAACGCAGAAAAAGAACATGAAGCTGAACAACATGCTGGGTAAGGATGGCCTTACCATTACAAGTGCCAATCATTTGGCAAACATTGCAAAGGAGATGTATGAGGCTCTGGTGAGCAAACTTGAGTCTTTGAGATTCTACTCAAGGGACTATATGCTAGCCATCGCAGGCAAGACTTTTAGGGTGGAGAATGAGTCGGAGAAATCCGAATTGGGAACCCTTGCCGCCGGTCTCAAGGAGATCGGTGCACTCAAATCATTGATTGCCTATTTGAGAGAAGGTATAAAGGCAAAGAATCAAATGAACTCTGATTCTGCTTTTGAAGAGCATATTGAGGAGCTAATCAAATCTGGCCGTGAAGACCTTAAGAGGCCTGAGGCAAAGAAAGAGGTCTCTTTTGAGGAAGAGTTTGCAAAGCTTTCTGCCGAACAGAAAGCTAAGTACTATGCCCTTGAGGCAAAGTGTGCCACTATTGGCTCATTTATTCACCCTGACGGGGCATTTGCCAAGGCTCGCAAGGAGTTCTTGGAGCACACAAAAGACCCTATCAAGGTTGTTGGAAAAGGACAGGAGGCGGAAATAAATTCTTTCTTTAGCAGTTTTACCGCAGAGCAGATTGACTCTGTATTCTTTGAACTCCAGAAGGAATATAGAACCATTCAAGCTGAGTTCAATAAACTCAAGGCTGAGGTGGATGAGAAAGTGGCTGAAGCAAACAAGCAGATCGCTAATGATGCCTTGAATGCCATGAAGCTTTGGGTTGACATCAGGAAGGTGGAAAGAACTCAATATGACGCCGAGGTGAAGGCGCTGAAGATTGTGATCCCTCAAAATCTGAGGGAAGTGTATGAAAAGGTGAATGCAGTTGCGAATGCCAAGTAGCATTCCACCCACTATTCATAAGTTCTTTGAGATATTGTCCAGGATCCAAGCCTCCAGTTTAGGCGGCTGAAGGTCCGAATATGGATGGCCGAGGGGAGTTGATCATCCAGCACCCACAATCAAGAAAGAGAACCGGCACCCACTCAGTGGGGCTCGAAGTTGCCGACTTGGCAGTGGATAAGCGAAGCCGGTTTCGTCTTGATACGACATGTTTTTCCGGACGGCGCGGTTTCTTTAGCGGCCGAGAGCCAGGTTGGTAAGCTTAATCGCAATCCTTTACGGGAGCAACCATAGGCCGCGTTAACAAAAATGGCTGACTTTGCTATCGCACTCGATTTCGAGTCGTCCGGGTTATTGATTGCGTTCTTGTCAATGTTCCCCGAGCGCTATCCATAGGTCAATATATTCCTCCGGCCGGAAATGCCTTTCTTGGTATTCCGGCCGGCTTTTTAACCGAAAAACCAACAAGAATGAGAACAATACGAATCTGTGAAGAATCCGAGGCCCGCCTAATGATAAGAGAGGGCTGTTTTAAGGAGTATGTCAATACATGGAATGCGAGATTTCCTCAAAGAAAGTTGATCTCCCAAGTAAGGGATTTGCATTCAAAGTATGGCTTAAGCCTATTTGATGCACGTTTGGTGGCTCGCTCTATGGGAGCAGATGAAGATATCGTTCTTGAAGTGGGAGAGAATGTGCTATTAAGGAAGAGGAATGATGACTTGGCTATATTCCATAAGGTAGGTGACATTTGGATACAAGTTGATAAAGGAATGGACGCACTTGATTCTGAACAGATTCTTTCAAAAGACTCTTATATGTTGCTGACCTCAATTTGCGATGAGACCAAAATCTTCAAGGCAAGATCGGAAAAGGAACTTGCAAAGTCTACAATGCGGTTCATGAATCGTTGGTGTTGCATCAAAGGTAAGCTCTTTTCTTTCGGCAAGCGTGAGATATGGGAGCTCTCAGGGGATGGCCGGATTCGTATCTATTCAAATAGTCTTAATGACAAGTCCATCTTCAACTCAGAAGATGAGATTGCGAGGCATATTGAGTTCTATCGCAAAGCACATAGGTTTGAGTTTGGATCCTTCTGAGATCAACTGAAAGATATTTCAAAACTGATAGTATATATAGGAAAAGCAAGACACTATGGCAAATAAAGTTCCAAGCGACTGGCGCATTTGCGCCACATGCTCCCACTGGTGTGGAAGCACATCTGCCGACTTTTGGTGCAAGTGGGTAGAATTCGACAATAATGAGAGGGCACGTTGCGCCGGTGGAGGATTCAATGGCTGTCCTATGTTGGGTATGGCTTCCTGCACCCATTGGGAACAGAGATTCAAATAGGAATAAGGACAATAATGTTTGACAAGATAGTACTCAATATACCGCATTCTTCACCTGTTTTCCCGTTTGGAAAGCACTATTGGGAAGATGGGATCGACACTGAAATCCTACGCTGGACTGATTGGTATACCGATTGGTTGTTCCAGTCGACAGATCCCAGAATCATTTCCGTCTCCTATCCTTTTTCCCGGTTCTTTTGTGACGTTGAACGTCTTGAACATGATCCCTTGGAGAGTATCGGTCAAGGCGTTATTTACAGGAGTTTCAATGGCCTTAGACGCTTCGTGTCCTCCGAGGTAGAATCTTGGGCGAAACAATCTTATCATGAGCATCTGGATCGGCTATGTTCCCATATCAACGGAAGCCATACCCTTGTGATGGATTGTCACTCCTTCCCAGCCGACCTCTCCGACATTGAGGTATGCATAGGCCTGAATGATGACTGGAGCCGTCCGCATAGAGATTTGATAGACATAGTGCAGGATACTTTCAGCAAAGCAGGTTATACGGTCGGCATAAACTGTCCCTATTCCAATTCAATCACACCTTCAAGTCCATACCCCTATCAATCTATGATGATCGAGCTGAACAAGTCCATATATATGGACGGAGCTGACGCTATGGACATACCCCAAGCTATAATTGTCAAGCGTACCATTCACGATTTATATGACAAGATTCTCCATTGACATACCTAATAACTGAAGCAATCTAAAGGAAGAGGCGGACACTGAGCAGAATTAGGATAAAGTATTGGATGCTGTCCGTGAAGCGACTGTCTATGGAACAACATGCAAGATTGTTGACTGATGGAGAAGGGGTATAAATACAAGAACAAGAAAACCGGCTCGTTTGATGCCATTATCGCCGCATCAAATTAGATAGGACATCTACCACCCAATCATGGGATAATTATAAATAAAAGATCACTTATCCTTTCCATGGCTGCCTAAGCGCATAAAAGAAGGCGGTGTACCACCGATTAAACTATTGTTAGCGATAGTCACATTTGAGCGGCAAGCCCTTGTTCCCGCATTTCCTATCTTATTCAAATTAAATTACCCTAAATAATTTGGATTAATTGAAAAAAGATTTAACTTTGCAATCCCAAACAAACGAGGGCTTAGCTCAGTTGGTTTAGAGCGCTTGCTTGACAGACAAGCTCTGAACCTTTTTTTATGCCCAAAATTATTCTCCAACTAAATCAAAATCAACAAAGTAAGAAAAAAGGCCTCTCTGAGGGGAAAATCCCGATTAAAGGATTTTCAATTTATTTGTTGATTCCCTCACCTTCAAATATCATCTATATCAACGGGCGAAATAACAAAAGTCCATAGTCTCAAATAATACCCCGTTAGAACGATATATTTTTCTTACGAAACGGATTATTTATAAAATATAACAATTTGTTTTGTTATGTAATAAAATAATCGTAATTTCGCCTTAAGAATAAAATAATTAAGAAATGGAAAACATATCGTATGATCTGAAGCTCGACAAACACCCGGTATTCCCGATATTCACCAGCTCGCTGACAATCGAGACAACAGCCCCTGAAGAGAAGTGGATGAGCGCTGACGATGTGGTAAAGACCCTCTCGCTCGAGGGGGTTATCGTAAGCAAACAGACACTCTTCAACAAAGAGAGAGCCGGGGTACTCACAACAAAACGGCAAAGCGCCAGGAAGGTATTCTTCAACGTGTATGAGGCGCGGCGACTCTTTAACATTGAAGGTTGGAATAAATCCAAACAAATAAAGCGATGAGAGAAAAAATAGGCGAGGTGACCCTTCACCTAACAATAAACAACCAGCCGCTGAAAAGCGGCAAACACACGATCTGCATTAGAGTACAACACAAAAACGCTAACAGGTACTACTCCACCCACTGGCAATGACCACGTACCGGACATTCCTTGAGGCGATCAAGTCCCTGGTCAGGGACAACGCCTTCTCGTTCGCCAACCTCTCCCAGGCGACGAACAGAAGCCGGGGGAACCACATACAGGAGATCCTCCTTGAGCACACGCTTCAGTTGAGAAGAGATGGCAAACACAACACTGCGGACATGTACAACAACCTGTATGTCTGCGTGAATGAATTCCTGAAAGGCAAGCCGACACCGATAACAAGCTTCGGCCCGGACACATGCAGGAGCTTCGTGCGGTGGCTCACGGACAAAAGGCACAACAATCCCACAACGGTGGCGATAAAGATGAGAAACCTGACCGCTGTCATGAACAGGGCGATTGAGGCGAAAATGATAACCAGAAACCCCATGAACGGGATTCGCAAGCCCCAGCCGCGCCGCCGCGATCTTTCCATATCACCAGAATCCTTAAAGAAAATCCTCTCCGTAGGACCGTCCGACTTGCCGGATGACACATATTTCTGGCTGCTCCACTGGAGGGCTCTATACTACGGTAACGGGATGAATGCGAGGGATCTTCTCCGGATCAAACGCTCAGACGTTCGCGATGGAGAGATTGTTTTCACAAGACACAAAACGGAGGAATCCTCCGGAAAAAAGGTCCACGTCGCTCTCATTCACCAACTTTACGAGGCTCTCGAACCGATCTCGAAGGGAAAAAGACTGCTACTCCCGTACCTGGAAGGGATAAAAGAGAACTCGATGGAGGAACATTCGAAAATACGACAGGTAGTAAAAAACATAAACATGCACATGAGAGCGGTGACGGCAATCTTGCGGATCCCGGAAAAGGTCACCACCTATACCGCCAGACACTGCTTCGCCACCGTGCTGCAGCAGAAGAATGTCTCGATAGAGTTCATATCCAACGCCCTTGGACACTCAAGCATAAAAACCACACAGAACTACCTTGACGGATACACTAACGAGCAGAGGGTCAAAAATGCCAGGCTCCTGACACCACAATAACAAAGGGACATTTTTCCCAGCAAACAAACATTTGTCATTGACATTAGGTTTTGCAATAGCAATAATTTGAATAGATAATAATATAATACTTGATTATCTATACTAGATTTTACTAGACGTTCGTTCTGGCCCTGTTAATGTCCTTGGTGTCGACCGTCATGACAAGGTTACGCTGGCCGCCCTCCTCATACATGTATATCTTCAACACCTGATCCTTCGATAGGGTCATCTTATCAAACGAGTAGGCTATACGGGTATACTCCCCCGGCCCGGCCGACAGTCTCCCGTACCGGCTGCGAGGGAAGATTGTCTTGTCCACCCTAACCGTACGCTTTCCGGACCTTTTGCTCTCGACCACAAAAGTGGCGTCAGAGATGTCGTAGCTGATACCGGAGTTATTCCTCAGAGAGATAGTGATATAAGTGATGTCACTGAAAGAGCTGATGTCCTCGCAGAGAACCTGGATGTCGTACTCCCTGCATCCTATATGAAAGAGATGCTGCGGCTGTTTCACGACATCGGACAGAAGCGGCGCGGAACCTGTCTTCCAGGTGGACACCACCCTTCCTGAACCGCTATCCACTGATCCGGGACGTAACCGCGAAGGCTCACGGCCTTCCGGGGCGGAGGCAGGAAGCCTCGTCCCTTCCCCCCGTTTACGCAAATCCACCACAAGCTCCTTGGGATGCTCGTCAAAAACGACAATGAAAGTGCGCATGGTACCGTTGGACTCAAGAGCCGAGACGCTGCAGGAATCCCCGAAACGCTCCCTCGCCTTCAGGGCCAACATGTTCTTGTTCTGCTCGATGATCTTCGCCGCGACATAACGGTTGTTCGACAGGTCGGCGTATGTCAGATCCGTGGCGAAAATGATATGGGTCGTGTAAGCCGCCGATATCCGGAGCGTATCGATACGCTCACCCGCCGCGAGGGCGCACCAGAATACCAGAAGGACGCCCAATGTTAATCTCCGTGTCATAATATTAATATATGGTATACAGTATATGGTATTGTCTGAAGGTTGTTAAGCCCCGCCCTTACGGGACTTGACGATATAGAACTGATACCCGGACGGGACAGTCACCGACACCTCGTTGCCGGTTCCCGTCATGACGACGGATCCGGTCTCCAAAACGTCCTGGGCCACTTCCCCGGCCTTCGAGCGGGCCCTCATGAAGATATTGTTCCCAGCCTGCCGCTTGACCTGTCTCGCCACCCTGTTATCCACATCGGGGCAATAGATGCCCCTGCCACCGTCATTCGCGTCATAGGCGTCGTAATCGAGTGTCAGGATCTTACCGGCGATCTCGATGCTGGCGATATTCATCTCCAGCCTCTTCCCCACGCTGCAGGAGGCCATAAGGTGCGTGTTCTTAGGGACGAGCTGTCCACCAACCACCATATCCTCAAGGAGCCTCACGGGCACCCTCTCCCCGCCGCGTATTCTCTCGTCACGGACAAACATGCACTTGAACGGGTAAGAGTCGTCCTCGGTCAGCTCGTCGTCCCCGCCGTCGAGAGACGATACGCCTGACGATCCCACGGGTCCGAAACCCTCCTCGACGGAGGACACGAGCCCTGACCGCCTCACGGCGACCCGGTGCACGTCTATCCTGTCCTCTTCCTCCTTCGGGGCGGACTCCGGCGCCGGTTCCGGCGGTGGAGTCCGTTCAGGTTTCCTGGCGGTCCCTCCAGCCCCGGCTGGCGCAGTCTTGGGTGTCTCCTCCCCCGTCCCGAAAAGCTCCTCCTCCGTCACCTCCCTATACTTCGGCCTCCTGTCCTCACCGAGGGAGGCCATTGGGTCATCGTCCTCACGGGCGACGTCATCCCAGTAACGCTCGATATTGCTCCTGCGGTCTCCGCCACGTCCGTTATACGCGTCAATCTTCGACTCGCTGATATCCTCTTCCTCGCCCTCCGGGATCTCCGCCACGGCGTTCTCCAGCCTCGGAGGGTCGGAGGGCTTTTCCCGCCTGCCGGAGACCATGGCCACGGCGATGAGCACCACCAGGACCACCGAGGCGACAAGCAGAAGAAGCATGCCCTTTTTCCTGTCATCTATACCCATATCTACATAGCGCTTAACTGACGGAAGAAAATGACCGCATAGACAACAGCTATGACAACACAAACCCATCCCAGAACGGTGCCCCCGACCTTGATGACCGAGGCCTTGTTGTTCTCAAGATAGTCGCCCAGGGTATCCACCCAACGATCAAACCGGCCTAACATGCTAATTCCT
>ONSC01000063.1 GCA_900320365.1 uncultured Bacteroidales bacterium | reverse complement strand
AAGACGATTTGTCTTATTACGGAGATCTTTTCTATGTCAATTCCATGACAGACAGGATTGATATTCGTAAAAACAGCAAAGGTGTTTATTTCCCGGTTCCGGTGGTGGAAGACACTGTGTTCCACGGTCCTGAACTGATAATCAAGGACACAACCGAAGCCTCTTCGGAGGTCGAGGAGCCCATCGCCGATTTCACGCCCATCGTGGTTGTGGAATCCTCCGCTAAATCCAAAAAATCAAAGTCACGAGTTGACTCAAAACCGCTCAAATGGCGAGACTAGCTTCAGATTACGTCTATACACTTGACCGTCAGGATCCAATCCGGAACGGTTTTGTTGAGTATTCCCCCGATGGGGTTGTGACCGCCGTGGGAGTATGCGAGGATCCTTCAAAGGAGGAGATATTCCTTGAGGGTGCGATTGTCCCTGGTTTCGTCAACACCCACTGTCACGTCGAGCTGTCTTATATGTGGAAGCTTTTCCGCAAGGGAACGGGAATGGCTGGATTCATCGACCAGATAAACGCTCTGCGCGACACCAAGCCCCTTCCGGAGAAGATAGCAGACATCCGCCATTGGATGGATGTCATGTGGGAGCGTGGAGTCTCCGCCATGGCTGACATCAGCAATTGCGACGATTCGTTCGAGATCAAGAGAGAGTCTCCGATGTACACCAGGACTTTCCTTGAGGTATTCGGTACAGAACCGGAGGATTGCGGATCGGTGATGGATGGCGTGATGAGGCTTAAAGAGAAAGCTGACAAGATGGGATTGGATGCGGCCCCCACTCCTCATGCTTGTTACACCATGAGCCCTGATCTGCTCACAGCTGTCTCGGCGGAAGGGTTGAAATCAGGATTCCTGTCCTACCATTCCGAGGAGACGGAGGAGGAAGAGGATATGATCAAGTACGGAAGGGGAGCCATGTGGGAGAACCGTAAGGCTGCTGGGATGAGTGTGCCTCCAGTGACAGGCGAATCCTCTCTCCTGTATTTTATTGATATGCTTCAGAAAGCTCATTCCGCTCCATTTGACGAGCATATCCTGCTCGTCCATGAGGTTTGTATGGACCAAGAGGGGATTGACGCTGTTAAGTCGGTGATGAGACATCCGTACATTGCTCTTTGCCCTTGCTCTAATTTGTTTATTCATAACACTTTGCCTCCTGTTGACCTGATGCGCCGCAATGGCTTGAAGCTAACTGTCGGCACTGATTCCCTCTCAAGCAACGACGACTTGGATATTGTCAGGGAGCTTTATTGCCTTCAGGGAGCGTCCGAGGATTTGTCCTTGGGAGAGCTACTGACATGGGCATGCGTGAATGGGGCGGAGTTTCTGGGGAAAGAGAAGACCCTCGGCACGATTGAGATCGGTAAATGTCCCGGGCTGGTGTTCATTGACAACCTCGGTGCTGATGGCCGTTTGACGGCTGGAAGTTGCTCATACAGATTGATATAGGCTTATGATGCGAGAGGAGATAGTCTTTGGCCCCATCCATTCCAGGAGATTAGGCTCATCCTTAGGGATCAATCTTCTCCCGGAGAAAGGGAAACTCTGCAATTTCGATTGCGTGTATTGCGAGTGCGGATGGAACAAGGACGGGAGGGATGACAAGAAGATCCCGAGTGCCGCAAGGCTAAGGAAGGCATTGACCGCCAAATTGGAAGAGTGTTCCGCTAAAGGCATCGCCATAGATTCAATCACGTTTTCTGGAGACGGGGAGCCGACTTTGAATCCGGCCTTCCCGGAGATTATCGACATCACTATCGAGTTGAGGGATAAGTATTTCCCTAAGGCGGTAGTCTCTGTGTTGACGAACGCCACGAGGATAGGTATCCCCAGCGTTTTCGAGGCGCTCAGGAAGGTGGACAATCCCATTCTGAAACTGGATGCTCCCACAGATGAGCTCGTGGCTAAGATCAACCAACCTCAAGGGAATTATCATGTGGCGGACGTTGTTGAATCAATGCGAAAGTTCGAGGGGGATTTTGTCATGCAGACCATGTTCCTTCGCTCAAGTGATTTTGACTCATCTTCTCCGGAGGTTCTCCAGGGGTGGATGGATATAGTCAAGGAATTGAGGCCTAGAGAGGTCATGGTCTACACTTTGGATAGGGAGGCTCCGGCCGCCGGCTTGGAGAAGTTCACCGTGGAAGAGATGGAGTCTTTGACGAAACCGCTTGTGGACGCTGGACTCAAGGTCCAGATCAGAGGCTGAGAATCAGTAATTTAAATCATAGATATAATGGATTCGTTATTAAAGAAATATGGTTACGCTCCTGATGAGGAGGCAATCGGTAAAAGGCTCGACGCTATCGCCGCCAATATCGACAATGTGACCACGCCTGAGATTTTGAGGCAATGCATGTCCATCATGGACCTCACTACCTTGCGTACCGAGGATACGCCTACTTCCGTGGCCAAGCTTGTCGGAAAGGTGAATTCCTTCAAGGAGGATTATCCTGAGTACCCTCTTCCGGCTTCTGTCTGCGTCTTCTCGAATCTCGCTTCTGTCGTCAAGGAGAACCTGTCTGATAACAGTGTCCATGTGACAGCAGTATCGGGATGTTTCCCTACCTCCCAGAGTTTCATCGAGGTCAAGGTCAAGGAATGCGAGATGGCGGTTGAGGCTGGAGCTGATGAGATAGATATTGTATTGGCTCTCAATTCCTTCATGGCCGGCGATTTCGCCCAGGCAAGGGCGGAGATTAAGGCCATGAGAGAAGCGATCAAAACCACGGCTTCCAAGTTGGGCAGGGAAGTGGTCTTGAAGGTGATTCTTGAGACTGGACTTCTCGTCACTCCTGAAAGGATAGCGGAGGCTTCTTTCCTCGCCATGGAGGAAGGTGCGGACTTCATCAAGACTTCTACCGGGAAAGTCAGCGTCAACGCCACTCCTATGGCCGCCTTTGTCATGTGCGAGTGCATCAAGGCCTTCTATGCCAAGACAGGACGCAAAGTCGGCTTCAAGGCCGCTGGAGGAATATCCACCGCGAAAGACGCCGTTGGATATTATTCCATAGTCAAGACCCTCCTCGGTACCGAATGGCTGGATAAGAGCCTGTTCAGGTTCGGAGTCAGCCGCCTGGCCAATTCGCTCATGTCCGCGATTGAAGGGAAAACAGTGGTCTATTTCTAGTTTTTCCCGTTTTTTCCGCTCTCTCACCAGAGTGAATAACGCATTCTAACGCCGCCTAGCGGCGTTTTTTTGTTTTATCCGTTGAATATTTCATCCAACGGATAACCTCCCGTACCTTTGCCTCCGTAACTAAACTTTTAAATTATGAAATGGTTCTTTAGATTGTTGTTGCCCGCGCTGGTGCTGGCGTCGTGTGACAAAGAAGCGGGAACTCCAATTCCGGAGGCTCCCGAAAGCACAGGAGGAAAAGTAGAGGTCATATCGCACGGAGCCATGGAGCTTGGACGGAAACTTGACAATCCGTATTCCCGGGCGAATATGGCCAAAGCCCTCTCAAGAATCTATCCCACAAGGTCGGAGGCGGACGTTCCCGTGAGCTCTCTCTATGTCAGGTTCCTGCCCAAGTCCGTTGAGGATTATTTCTTGCTGCAAGACCTGGGGGCCGAGTTGTTTGACCATCCCCTGGACAGGGAGATCCTTGTGGATGGGGATTACTATCATGATCCCTCGATTCCAGAGGATGAGATGACTTGGCAGTATGCTGTTGTTCCCGCCGGTTTCCCTTTCCCGGACGGGATTGTGAAAGAGGTTCTCGAGGAATGTTATATCCCTGAGGAAGGTGTTGAGACAAGGGGACTTGAGGACGTTGATTGGGATTCCGTCGAGGAATGCTCCTTCAGGTCCACGGGTAACGGTGACCTGCTCGAGGTCCAGACCAGGGCGAAGGCCAAGACCAAACCATCGGGGAAAATCACGATCAAGGATGACAAACTCAAGAAAACCGTCGGGGTGTCGGGAGTGAAGATGGTCGCGAATGTTTTCGTGAAGGTCTCCACAACCTACACTGACGCGCAAGGAAATTATTCCTTCTCCGCCAAGTTCTCTGCCAAGCCCAAATACAGCCTCTGTTTCCAGAACAAGCTCGGCTTCACGATCGGAATGAATCTGGTCCTTGTCCCGGCATCAGTATCGACATTGGGAAAGGATGATCCCGACGGGATTGACGTGACGATCGACGGCAATTCTGACAAGACGCTTTTCCGGAGGTGCGTAGTGAATAATGCCGCATATGACTATTATCAGAAATGCTCATCCTCGGATGTGGCCGCCCCTCCAAGGAAGCTCAGGTTCTGGATATTGAATAAGCTCAACTCCTCCAGTGCCTTGATGATGCATCACGGAGCCATTCTCGACAGCAAACTAGTCAGCAACTATCTGGAAGCCTATAAGATAGTGGTCCAGATGTTCTCACCGGACATCACTATAGGTTCGAAGGATAAGAACGGCAAATATGAGGAGTTATACAGCACCACCACCCATGAGTTGGCGCACGCGTCCCACTTCACAAGCGTACGTAGCGGTTACTGGAACATTTTCGCGACTTATATTCTTTCCTCGTACATTACGACTGGGGAGTGTTATGGGACAGGAAACGGCGAGAACGCCGGCTATTGCGAGGTGGCCGAGATGTGGGCATATTATCTTGAGAATATGCTTTACAAGGAGAGGTACGGAGTCAATCCGCAGCATGGCCGTTCCAACTGGTTCCATCCCGAGATTCTCGCCGCTCTTGAGGAGGGAGGCGTGACAAGGGCCCAGATTTGCGCTTCCTTGAAACCTTCTGTCACAAGTGCTGAGGCCTTTAAGGATGAGCTCATCTACGTCTGCCCATCAAAGAAGTCGTTGATCACTAACACGTTCAAGAAGTACCTGAAATAGAGTCAAGAGCCCCGCGCCAAAAATATTTGTGAATTCGATTACAATTCGTATCTTTGCAATCCATTTAAGGCGCGGGTGGCGAAATGGTAGACGCGCTAGTTTCAGGAGCTAGTGTCAATTGCGACGTGTGAGTTCGACTCTCATCCCGCGCACAGAAGAAATGGCCTCGGATTCTCTCCGAGGCCATTTCTTTTAGTTTTCCTTCTCCCTGTATTCTTCCCACTTTTTCAGTACCGCAAGCAGTTCATCCGCATGGGGATTGGACTCAAGGGCCTTTAATGAGAACTGGATGGTGACGGGGCAGTGCCATTCAGCGGCCTTGCTGTCAGCGAAGTCCCACATCTCCGGGGTGGTTTCCGGTCTTATGTTCCACCAACCGAAGTCGACACGAGTCATATTCATGGCCATTTTAGGAGCTTCGGCGTAGGGGAATTCGAGGATTTTTTCCTTGAAGACCTCAGGGGGAAATACGTCGAAGGCGTTTGCTCCCGCCTGAAGATGCCAACCGAAATGGGATTTGGCGGCGCCTTCTGTGAAGACGGGCATCTTGGCAAGCTTTGAAGCTACCCTGTATTGCGAGAGAGAGACGTTGATTCCGCACGGAGGGTTGACACCTTCGGACCCGTCAAGGTATAGGAATTCAAAACCGCAGTCATATATGCGGGCGATTTTTTCGGCGATCTCGTCTTGAAGGTCGTTGTCCTGGCTGAGATAGATTGTAGTTGCCCCGTATTCACTAATGTCGAGTATTCCTCCTATCTCGCCTTTTGGATGAGGAACCGCTTTAGTGTTGAACGATCCTCGTTTCACGCCAGTGAACTTGAATGGAGGTTCTGTGGTGTAGCTTTCATAGGAGAACCCTTCACCTCCAAAATTGATAACTCTCACCCGGTCATGCAGTGGAGAGTCGATAGGATTCTCTTCCACGAGGATCTCCGTGACCTCTCCGGAAGAGGGGATGGGTTCCTTGAGGGTGAAGAGGCGCTTGAGGTTAAGGCGTGGGTCGATCGATGGAGTGACATAACGGCTTTCCATTCCGATGTGGGTCTGGAGGGTGTGGAATCCGGGAGTGATTCCAGCGGCCTTCACTTTGTCAAGCATCTTCTTGATGTCGTCATAACCGCCCGGGTACTCATCTCTAAGGTCATAATCACCGAGGAGTTTATAGCCTTTGGATTTGACAAAACAAGGGTAGTAGAACAGCATCATCTTGAGACCTGCCTTCTGGGCGACGGCTATAATATGGTCGATATTTGAAGGGACAGCCTCACTTGTCCAGTAGATGGAGCGGTTAAGCATGGGGGAGCGCCGGCTTTGAACGCCTCTGGGAAGACCGAGGTCGACTTCAAAGCCGTCCATGGCATCGAGGAAGGGATCCTTGCCGTCAGCCGCGATTATAGCTGCGGAACCACCACGGAGTTTCTTGCCGGGAAAGAGGTCTGCTGTGAGAATCTTGCCGCCGGGGCGGTCCTCATGCCAGATCTGTGACCAAGGGTCGCATCCAGCCACACAGACAGCTGAGGCGTCATCCCACATACAGTTCAGCCATTCTCCGAAGTTCTCACGCTCTTTTACGGGAAGCTGAAGAATACGGAACTCGGCCACAGGAGGCGCATCCATGACAAGAGCCTCATATCCAGGTATTTTACAGATGAAATCCTCCAGGGTGAACCTGAGATATCCGGCCCCTTTGTCAACTTTGACGACGGCATCGTAAGGAGCGGTGTCGAACCCTACGGTCAGTTTCTCTCCGTCCCAGGAGAGCGAGTTGGCATCGTAAGTTGTCCTGGTGTTCGGATGCTGGAGCTTGATCTCATTGTTGAAGGGCCTTTCTTGTGTGGTCGAGAACAGGGGCACTTCCGCCCCTCCCAGAACCATTTCCTTATTGGTTTTCTTGACGACAAGGGATCTTACTATGGCGTCTTTCCCTACTGTCAGCTTGAAAGACTCAGTCTCAAGGACGATGCAGTCCTTAATGTTTCGCTTGTCAGAGCAACTCTGCGTCATTGGAAGCGACATCGTGGTTATTAAAGCCACCAAGATGCCGGTTATCGATGTGGTTATTCTCATATGTGGATTGTTTGCGTGTATCAAAGGTAACAAAAGAACGTTAACATTTTACGGATTTTATTGTATATTTGAGAATTGAATCGCAAGTGTTTGTATATGAAAAAGGTAATTTTCCCTTTGCTGGGTGTTCTGGTTTCCGTTTCTCTCGGGGCTCAAACCCTGCAAACAGCTTATTTCTCGGACGATTACACATATTCCTACAGGTTGAACCCTGCCTTTCATCCTGAATACAGTTTTGTCGGATTACCTTTCGCTGGTTTGACATCAGGGGCCTACAAGGGCGATTTCGCCTTGAACGATATTTTCTATAAAAACGGGAAAGAGAGGGTGACTTTCATGAACGAGTCCGTGGCCTCTGCCAAATTCCTCGATAACTTCAAGAGCGGGATAAATAAGATCAACCTCGAGTCGTACACCAATCTGGCCGCAGTGGGTTTCGAGGCCGGCGGATTGTACAATATTGTCGATGTCAATATGAGGAATTATGCCAGCGGCAAGCTCCCTTATGACTTGGCCAGATTCCTGAAAGATGGCGCATCGACTGACGGAACTTATGATCTGTCAGGACTTAAGGTACATTCAACAACCTTTTTCGAGCTTGGCATCACCTCTTCCTGGAAGACCACCCGCAAGTTGACTTTAGGCATGAGGTTCAAAGGCGTGATCGGTTTCGTCAACTCTTATATCGACATGGACCGAATGACTATCAATCATGCCGGGGACAATTGGACAGTGAGCTCCACGGGAGTGATCGCCTCAGCGTATGATGGGTATAGGATCGCCTCATTGCCAGCATATTATGACCCTGATGTTCCGCTCATCGATTTTCATAGGACCAAGGTAGGCAAGCCGCGAGGAATCATGAACGGATATGGCGTGGGGGCTGATGTGGGCATCCTCTTTGATGACAGCTCATGGCAGTTGTCCGCCTCCATCTCTGACATAGGCTGCGTGTTCTGGTTCCATAATTTCTATGGCCATTCGCCTTCGGAAGCCAAGACCTATACGGCAACTTATCCCAAGCATCAGCGTGGTGATGCCCTGGAGAGGGAATTCACTGACATGGGTGTGCTGCTTGGTGATGCGGCTAATTTCATTATGGAGGACGAATACCAGACTCTAGGCCTTCTTCCTCTCACCGTTCGTTTGGGGGCCAAGTATCTTTACTTGTCCGATATATCCTTTGGAGGCATAGCTACTTTCCGTTACGACGATGTTTGCCCGTTCTGGGATGTGCGCGGAAGTGTCAGTTACTTGCCGATGAAGCATGTTGAGCTTATCGGGAGCGTGGGAGTCGGTACTTTAGGTGTGAGCATGGGCGCTTTCGCCAATGCCAAGCTCGGTTTCGTGAATATCTTCGCAGGTACCGACAATCTCATAGGTACCTCCGGCACAGCGTTCCTCCGTTCCACGTCCGGCGCACCTAACTTTGTCGCCGGCGTTAACATTATTTGGTAGAGAGTCTTAAGCGCTAAAGAGCATAATGGCCTGGGCCGACCTCGTGGATGGTGTAGCTGTCGTCTGACAGTGGATTTGCTGTAGCTGTCTCAACACTCTTCGGAACGTATATCGTCGCTGTGGAGCCGAAAGGCACGGTCACCTCAACCTTGACGGTATGCCCGTCATGGCTGACATGAGATTCAGCGGTGCCATAAGGAGTTTGCGTGGAATACTTCACCTCGGGCAGGTCCTTGACTGGTATAGGACGGATAATAATATGCTTGAAACCAGGCGCTTTAGGATCCGTGTCAACTCCAGCGAGATTCTTTGACAGCCATGTCAGGCCACCTCCGAACATCGGATGGTTCCTTGATCCGTTGCCGTTCCATTCTTCCCATGTTGTGGTCGCGCCTTGCTCCAGCCACCAACCGTAGCTCGGGAAGTCCCGCTGGTCCATGATGGTGTACGCAAGGTCAGCCATCCCATTCATCGCGAGGGTCTCGAACAAGAACCGGGTAGCGATAAACCCTGTGTTCGCATGGCCTTTGTATTTGACCTCCAACTCATTCCTGAGGCTGGCGCAGACATCGGCATAGCGATCTTCCGGAACTCCCATGTAGAGGGCGAACACATTGCTGCCGGCATCTCCATATGACTTCTCCTCCGGATTATAGTAGGCTTTGCCGAAAACATCCTTGATCGACTCACACAGCTTGGCATATTCCTTCGCTTCAGCATTCTTACAAAGGGCTTCCGCGGCGAGGCAAGTGTTATGGGCGCAGAGCCAGTAGTAGAAGGTGTGTACCAGCGAGGCGTCAGGATGGCCAAATGGAGGCACCCAGTCGCCCAGGCTGAACCACATGGTCTCGGCTCCGTCAAGAGCGGCTTTCTTGACAAATACGGTCCCGTCCTCTCGTGTCCAGTTCTCGAAGAACCTTGTGTAGCGCTTCATGCCTTCGAAACTCTTCTCCAGCAAATCCTTGTCGCCATACCTCAGGTAGAACTCCCAAGGCATGACGCAGATAGCGGCACCCCAGGCTGGACCGCCTCCGCACATAGGCTCCCACGGGGCACCGTTGGGAACATGTCCTGTCTTGGGATTTTGGCTTCCAAGGACATCTCCTATCCATTTATTATAGAAGGATGCAGCGTCGAATGACGTCAGGACAGATGCCATAGCTATCTCTCCGTCTCCGGTGTACGGAAGTCGCTCACGATGAGGGCAATCCGAGGCGACAGCACTGTGCATGTTGTCCATCTGCGAGCGCTCGAAGATTGTCAATATCTTCTCGAACAAGGGATTGGAGCTCGTGAATGTCGAGTTTACCGGGACATTGGTATTGACAGCCTCGGCGGTCAGCTGGTCCGCAGTGAGATCCTTGATTCCAGAGATAACAGCCTCCCTGAACACGAACCAAGTGAAACGGGGAGCGAAATCCACAGGCTCGGAACCGGCGAATATGTACTCGCAACGGGGACTCGGATACTCGCTCAAGTGACTGACTTTCAAGGTATCACCAGCTACCCCGCTCAGTCCTTTGAAACGTACCCATCCGGAGATGACAGTACCGAAATCAACCTTATATGACCCGTCATCAAGCTTCTCGAATGAGACGGGATGGAATACCTCGGTAACCTTGTCCGTTGGACCGTTGTTGGCGGTGAGAGCTCCGTCTGGGGCAGTCCGTTTCACGGCGGCGGTCCACCTGGAGTCATCAAAACCGGGTTTATCCCAGCCGGGTTGCTCCTCCCTGGCGTCGTAAGCCTCTCCAGCCCAGATGTCTCCGAAAATGAACGGGGACTCAGCCGCTTTCCATGAAGTGTCTGTGGAGACATGCTCCTTGTGACCGTCCTTGTAGGTCAGCTCTATCCTGGCGATCAACCTTGGGACGCCGAACGGCTCGCACTGGGCAGATTGATGGGTGGGGCGGGTATGGAAATAACCGTTTCCCAAGGTGACGCCGATGGCGTTCTCACCGGATTTGAGCATATCCAAGATGTCGTAGTGGAGATAGAGTGTCCTGTATGCCGTCACATCTGGATCAAGAGGGATGCGTGGATTCTCCCCGAGATAGGGTCTGCGGGTGTAGTCTGTCAATCCCGGGGCAAGGAAATCGTCACCAACCTTTTCTCCGTTCAACCTGGCCTCAAAATAACCAAGACCACTGATGAACAGGTTGGCGCTCTCAAGTCCGGCTCCGACATTGAATTCTTTCCTGAACATCGGATAGCGGGTGTACCAGTTCCCCCGCTCGTCCTCCTGCCAGGCGGCTCCGATCCACTCGGCGTCCCATCCGTCTTTTGAGGGACCGGTGGTCCATCTCGCAGGCTCGCTCCAACCAGATGCCTTACCTTTGCTGTCCCATGTCCGGACTCTCCAGACATAATCTTTCATCGGCTCGGTGGCGGGACCAAAGTAAGGAACAAGATGTGACTCTGCGGAAGAAATTCTGCCTGAATCCCATACGACATCCTTCCCGGAGGTCACCTCAATCTCGTAGGCGCTTTGATCACTATGGTTGATCCAACTCATCCTCGGTGCGGATCCCGGTTCGACCAGAACAATCCCGTCCTGATACTCACACCTCAAATCCGAAGGACTCTCCACGCCGCAACCCGCCAAACAGAAGGTTGCCGCCAATATCAATGCCGCTCTTCTTTTCATATTACTTGATATTCGCCGGAATTGACGGATTAAACTCTAGCTATGGAATATACCGGGGCTATCTCTGAAAGCCGGTCACGCGCGTTGAGGCCGTCCAGCTCGACAATGAATATGAACTCATTCACCTTGACCCCATATTCCTTCCCATCGATCACCAACTTGGTGGCCTCCAGAGCCTTGGCTATGCCCTCGGCAGTGCCTCCGGTCGCCAGCACGTCATCCACGATCGAGACATGGAACATTCCGTCCTCCGCTTTTCCGGCGGCGATGTCAGAGTTCCTGTATATGAGCTTGTCGGCTCCATATTCCTTCATGATCTCGATAGTCTGGATGTCATTTCCGCTATAAGGGAGCTTGCCTCTC
>ONSC01000088.1 GCA_900320365.1 uncultured Bacteroidales bacterium | reverse complement strand
TGTACTTGCGCTCGATGCCGTCTCCTTTCTCGCGGGCGTCAAGATACTTGTCCAGAAGGGCGCTGATCTCCTTGTCATCCTTGCCGGAGTCTATGCTTGCCTCAAGAGCCTTGTAAGCCTCCATCACAAGTTCCCAGCAAGCCCGGGTCTCAGCCTCGGCCCTGTTATAGACTGGCCAGAACTTCTCCGCCTCGGCGGAGGAGAGATCCATCTTATCAGTCAGGTAAGCGATTTTCTCAGCCTTGATCCTGTCCTGCCAGTCATTCTTCCTGGCTCTTTCCTGTCCGGAGGCGCTCCATGTGAACGCCAGGGTCAAGAAGGTGATTATCAATATTCTAATATCTTTTTTCATTGCTTTATGATTAATATTGGTCACCGGCGTAGGCGAGATGCTCTGTCTTTACTCCGGATTCAATAAGATAATTGATAATGTCCTCATCCGAGAGTTCCTCCATGTCGAATTCTGATTCGTTGTAGATAATCTCTGGATTTGTGATGGGGATCATGTCAGCGTAAGAGTCCTCACCGTAGAACGGGTCGGCTGGTTGGTTCTTCACGGTGTCACGGAGGACGGCGTTGCCGATCAGCACGATGGCGGCGAAGGAAGCGGCGAGAGCCAGATATGGCCTCATCCCCGCCCAGACTCCAGGATTGGAGACCTTGGCGGAGGGAATTGACTCCAAGCGGGACTTGAGGCTGTCGAAATAGCCTTCAGGAACCCCCATGGAAGGTTTCCCTATCTTCTCGAATATGTCATTTCCGATTTCCATTTCCGATACTTTGACAATGTATTGAATATAAGGTTTAAAATCATTTTAAACTTTTCTCAAGTTCCGCCTTGATTTTCTCTGAGGCGAAATGGTATGAAGCTTTAAGGGCACCTACCGAAGTTCCAAGTATCTCGGAAATGTCTTCGTAGGATAGATCATCGAACCATCTCATGATGAAGACGGTCCTTTGCTTGGAGGGAAGTCGTTGGATGGCTTTCATCAGATCTCTCTGCAATTGGTCCCCATCCAACAGCGTGTCCTCATCGATTCTTTCCTCAATTTTTGAAGTCATGCTCTCGAATTGCAGGGCGGCCCTGATCTTCTGCTTCTGGAGGAAATTCAAGGACTCATTCGTGGCTATGCGGTAGAGCCAGGTGTATAGCTGGGATTCACCTCTGAAAGTGGAGAGAGAGGACCAAATCTTCACGAAAATATCCTGCAGCAGGTCATCTGTATCCTCATGGGAGCATAGGAAACGGCGGACATGCCAGTACAGCCTCTCGCTGTAGGAGTTCACTAACTCCTTGAAGGCGAGTTCCCGCTGCCCTGAATTGTAAAGGTCCAGTATTTCCTTGTCCGTCATTCTTTTCGCTAGCCCGTTATCTTTCAAATGTACGACAATTTGATTATTTTTGCAATTATGAAGCATATACGCAATTTCTGCATAATCGCCCATATCGATCATGGTAAGAGCACCTTGGCGGACCGTCTGCTTGAGTTGACACAGACCTTGTCCACCCGTGACATGGAGGCTCAGGTTCTTGATGACATGGATCTTGAGAAGGAGAAGGGCATCACTATAAAGAGTCACGCCATACAGATGGAATATGTCTACAAAGGGGAGAAATATATTCTCAACTTGATAGACACTCCCGGGCATGTGGACTTCTCTTATGAGGTCTCCCGTTCGATAGCGTCGTGCGAGGGGGCTCTCCTGGTGGTGGACGCCTCACAAGGTATTCAGGCTCAGACCATCTCCAACCTCTATCTGGCCGTGGACCACGGATTGGAGATTATACCGGTCCTCAATAAGATTGACATGGAATCCGCTCAAGTGGAGGTCGTCTCCGACCAGATAGTCGATTTGCTGGGTTGTGACCATGATGAGATATTCAAAGTCTCTGCCCGCACCGGAGAAGGCATCCCGCCGCTCCTGGACGCCATCGTGGAGAAGATTCCCGCCCCCAAGGGTGACCCAGAGGCTCCTCTGCAGGCCCTTATTTTCGACTCCGTGTTCAACCAGTTCAGGGGAATCATCGCCTATTTCAAGGTCTTGAACGGGTCAATCTCGAAAGGTGACAAAGTCAAGTTCGTGGCCACCGGGATGGAATATGAGGCTGAGGAGGTGGGTGTCCTAAAGTTGAAGCTTTGCCCGACAGAGAAAGTGTCGACTGGAGATGTCGGGTATATCATATCCGGAATCAAGAGGGCTGTTGAGGTCAAAGTCGGAGACACCATAACCCATTCGGCCCGACCTTGCGAGAGCGCTATCGCTGGTTTTGAGGAGGTTAAGCCGATGGTTTTCGCCGGTATGTATCCTGTGCAGGCTGACAAGTTCGAGGAGTTGAGGGCGACACTTGAGAAATTCCAGCTCAACGACGCGTCTTTCGTGTATGAGCCGGAGTCCTCACTGGCTCTGGGGTTCGGATTCAGGTGTGGCTTCCTTGGCCTTCTGCATCTGGAGATAGTCCAGGAGCGTCTGTTCCGTGAATTCAACATGGATGTCATCACGACCGTACCTAACGTGTCTTATAAAGTCTACACTACCCAAGGTGAGGTCATTGATGTGCACAATCCCTCAGGGCTTCCGGCACCGACTCTCATCGACCACATTGAGGAGCCTTATATCAGGGCTCAGATCATATCCAAAACCGATTTCTACGGCCCGATCATGAAGCTTTGCATGGACAAGAGGGGCACGCTGATAGGGGAGCATTATATAACTTCCGACAGAGTGGAACTCACCTATGACATGCCGCTTTCAGAGATAGTATTCGACTTCTATGACAAACTCAAGTCAATATCAAAGGGTTACGCTTCGTTTGACTATCATGTCATAGATTTCCGTCCGGCAAGGCTTGTCAAGCTGGACATCCTCCTGAATGGAGATCCTGCCGACGCGCTCTCCTCTCTTATCCACGAGGATCACGCTTATGATTTCGGACGCAAGATGTGCGTGAAGTTGAAGGAGTTGATTCCCCGTCAGCAGTTCGATATCGCGGTTCAGGCTGCTATAGGGGCTAAGATTATAGCGAGGGAGACCGTGAGGCAAGTCAGGAAAGATGTCACCGCCAAGTGTTACGGAGGTGATGTGACACGTAAGCGCAAACTCTTGGAGAAGCAGAAGGAAGGTAAGAAAAGAATGCGCCAGATAGGAACCGTACAGGTCCCGCAGAGCGCTTTCATGGCTGTCTTGAAACTTGATAGTTGATCATCGGATGCCTAAAGTCGCTATAATCATCACTATAAAGGAAGGAGACGACGGTTCCGCCGGTTGCCTTGAGGAGTGTCAACGTCAGGTTGACGCGATAGCCGCTGAGGGTAAATACTCTTTCTCGATTTTCTTGAATGACGAGGGGGAAGGTGGCTTTGCCGTCGCTTGGGAAAAGGCGGATAAAGGTGGAGCGGATTTTTTCCTGTGGATTGACCATGACTTGAACCTGTCAGAAGGAGCGATCGCTTGCCTGCTCGAGAATTCGGAGTTTCTTCGCCATAAGGCTGTGATTACCGGCACGGTGACCCGGCCGGACAAGGGCCTGGTATTCGGTGGAAGGACTCGCCGCGGCCGTCTGCTTGAGCCTGATCCGGTTATTCCTGTCCCATGCCATCTGTTTGACATGTCCATAACCTTGGTTCCCGGATACGCTTTCTCCAAACTTGAGAACCCGACTGACTTTTTCCGTGAGGGCCTTCTTTATTATGGCTATGGAAAAAAGGTGGTCAAAGCTGGCGTGGCGAGGATGATAGCGCCTGGAATCCTTGGTGTCACAGGCAGAAATACCGAGATTCCGGCATGGAAGGATCCGGAGAGCACACTCAGGGAAAAAGCGGTGTGGTTATTCCGCTCTATTTTCAAATAAAAACCTTATATTTATAGTCTGGAAAGATCAATAAACAGTTTAAAATACCACATAAGTTATGAAGCATCCTAAAATCGGTATCCGCCCGACCATCGATGGTCGCCAGGGCGGTGTTCGTGAAAGTCTGGAAGAGAAAACAATGACACTCGCCGCGAATGTGGCTGAGCTTATCTCCTCAAATCTGAAGTATAGCGATGGCACACCCGTGCAATGCGTGATCGCTGACAGCACTATCGGCCGCGTCGCTGAGAGTGCCGCTTGTGCCGAGAAGTTCGAGCGTGAGGGTGTCTGGGGTACTATCTCTGTGACCTCCTGCTGGTGCTACGGCTCTGAGACAATGGACATGAATCCTCTTTGGCCGAAGGCCGTGTGGGGATTTAACGGGACAGAGCGTCCTGGTGCCGTGTATCTTGCCGCCGTTCTCGCCGCCCATGCCCAGAAGGGTCTGCCCGCTTTCGGAATATATGGACATGACGTGCAGGATTTGGATGACAACTCCATTCCTTGCGATGTCGCTGAGAAGATCCTCCGTTTCGCCAAGGCCGCTGTCGCTGTCGGTGAGATGAGAGGCGAGTCATACCTCTCAATCGGTAGTGTGACAATGGGTATCGCCGGATCTATCGTGGACTGCGATTTCTTCCAGAAATACCTGGGAATGAGGAATGAAAGCGTCGATGAGGTCGAGATCCTCCGTCGTATGGATCTTGGAATTTACGATCCTGAGGAGTACGCTAAAGCAAAGGCATGGGTCGAGAAATACTGCATGCCTCAGGAAGGATGGGACAAGAACCGTCCCGAGAAGCAGAAAACCCGTGAGGAGAAGGACAAGGATTGGGATTTCGTCACCAAGATGACCATAATCGTGATGGATCTGCTCCATGGCAATCCTAAACTCAAGGAGCTTGGATTCAAGGAGGAGGCACTTGGCCATAACGCCATCGCCGGAGGTTTCCAGGGCCAGCGCCAGTGGACCGACTGGATGCCTAACGGAGACTTCACCGAGACTCTCCTCAACACCAACTTCGACTGGAACGGCCGCCGTGAGCCTACGATTCTCGCCACTGAGAACGACTCCCTCAACGGCGCAGCGATGTTGCTCGCGCACCTTGTGACCAACCTCCCGCAGATTTTCTCGGATGTCCGCACATACTGGAGCCCCGAGGCTGTCAAGAGGGTGACTGGCAAGGAACTCACCGGTAAGGCCGCGCCTGGAATCATCCACCTCATCAACTCCGGAGCTACCACGATGGACGGTTGCGGCCAGAGTGTGGACGCCGAGGGCAAGCCTGTGATGAAGACCTTCTGGGAGATGACTGACGAAGACGAGAAGAAGTGCCTGGAGAATTCCTGGTGGATGCCGGCTGACCGTGACTATTTCCGTGGTGGCGGATTCAGCGTTCATTTCGTCTCGAAGGGTGACTTCCCCGCCACTATGATGAGAATCAACATTGTGGACGGCCTTGGTCCCGTGCTTCAGATCGCTGAGGGTTGGGTCGTCAATGTTGAGCCGGAGATTCACGATGTCCTTGACAAGCGCACAGACCCGACATGGCCTACCACCTGGTTCACCCCTCGCCTTGATCCCAGCAAGGATGCGTTCAAGGATGTTTACAGTGTGATGAATAACTGGGGAGCCAACCACGGAGCGATCTCCTACGGCCATATCGGCGCTGACATGATCACCTTGGCCTCCATGCTGAGGATCCCTGTGTGTATGCATAACGTGGCCGACGCTGATATCTTCCGCCCGGCTGCCTGGAATGCGTTTGGTATGGATAAGGAGGGTGCTGATTTCCGCGCCTGCGCCAATTTCGGACCTATCTACAAATAGTATATGGCCAAAGAGAAACTGGTGGAGAGCAAGTATCTCTTCATCTTTATCCTGATCACATCACTCTTCGCCCTCTGGGGGTTCGCCAATGACATCACCAACCCGATGGTGGCGGCCTTCCAGACGGTGATGGAGCTTTCAGCCGCTAAAGCCTCACTGGTCCAGTTCGCCTTCTATGGCGGATATGCCACTATGGCCATACCGGCGGCGCTGTTCATCCGGAAGCATAGCTACAAGAGCGGTATTTTGCTTGGTTTGGCGCTATATGCGGTCGGGGCGTTCCTGTTCATCCCGGCTGCCCAGTTCCAGCAGTTCTCGTTCTTCTGTGTCTCTCTTTATGTCCTGACTTTCGGTCTGGCTTTCCTTGAGACGACCGCCAACCCGTTCATACTCTCGCTCGGGTCGAAGAGCAATGCTACCCGCCGTCTCAACCTGTCCCAATCATTCAATCCGATGGGCTCGTTGATGGGTATGAGCGTGGCGTCGTTCATCGTTCTGCCCCAGCTATTGTCCGACAAGAGGGACGCCGCTGGAAATATCATATTCCCAGCCCTCTCCGAGGCGGAAAAGGCAGACATCAGGCTTCATGATTTGGCCGTCATACGTAATCCCTATGTAATCATCGGGATTGTCGTGGTCGTAGTGCTCGTCATCATTGCCCTAGCAAGGGTACCCAAGACTGAGATCCAGCCAGAAAAGACCAACAGCACCGGAAAGACCCTGTCAAATCTCTGGCATAACAAGATTTACAGGGAAGGCGTTCTGACTCAGATGTTTTATGTGGCCGCCCAGATTATGACCTGGACCTTCATCATCCAGTATGCTGACAATCTGGGAATCAACAAGGCGACAGCCCAGACCTACAACATTATCGCCATGGCTCTCTTCCTTTGCGGAAGGTTCATCGCGACCGCTTTGATGAAGTATGTCAATTCCAGCCGTTTGCTCGCCATATTCGCCACAGGGGCAGCACTATGCTCCATAGGTGCTATCAGCATAGTTGGCATGGGTGGACTGTATTGCCTGATGGGAATCAGCGCCTTTATGTCGCTCATGTTCCCCACCATTTATGGTATCGCTCTTGAGAATGTCGAGAACCAGGACGCCAGCCTTGGAGCCGCTTTCCTGGTTGAGGCCATCGTGGGAGGAGCCATAATGCCACCGCTTCAGGGAATGATCATAGACCAGAAGGTTATTCTTGGCCATCCTGCGGTCAACGTGTCCTTCGTCTTGCCGCTAATCTGTTTCATCATAGTTTTCCTCTATGGTGTGAGGTCTTATAAGGCGAGACGTCAGGTTACAGCGAGCTGATAATCCAGAGGCAGCCTATAAGCAGTTGGACGGCTTTATCGTCCAGTAGAATAAGAAGTTCCGGGCATATCCCGAGACCAGACAGCGCGATCGTGGTGACCGAAAGGACCATGACCGCGCTTGTCAGTGGAAGGGCGGTCAAGTTGGTGATAATGAAATATTTCGGGAAAGTATGGAACCGGTACCATACCAGCGGGGCGGTGAAGGCCTGGCACGAAATCGACAAGGCCGCTCCTTCCCAAATCTTTCTCATAGGATCCATTCTACCCCGCACGCCCTCCGCTTTCGGGTAGAGATTCTCCAGATTAGGATAAATCACGGCGATTCCAGCGATGGCCAGATAGGAAAGCTGGAATCCGAGTGAGGATATGACCTCCGGATTCAGAGCCAGTTGAACTGTCAGAGCGAAGATCAGCGTCCCTGTGGTGAATCGGCTCCTGCCTGTCAACCTGGCGGTCTCACCTATGGTGATGAACAGAAAGGCTCTCACTATGGAAGGTGCGGCACCGGTCATCAATGTGTAGAAACCAGCGGCGCATATATTCAAGATGTATCTTGTCGTCTTGGCAAATGGGCTATTACCCAAAGGGGCCGTGAGTTTTGATAGAATGAGATATAATATGCCCATGTGAAGCCCTGAGAGGGCCAGGATGTGGGAGGCTCCGCTCGCCCGGAATACATCTTTGACATCTTTTCCGAGCTCGCTCCTGTCACCTGTGAGCAAGGCTTTGACGAGAGGACCTGTCGTCTCCGAAGGATAGGGAATAGAGTCGATAAGGCTCCGTAGTCTGCCACCTCCAGTGGCTGCGAGTCTGGTGATGGGGCCTTCGGGAATATGGATTCCGGCGCTGATTGAGGAGTTGATGGAACAGAACACTCCTGTGAGAAGGAACAGCATGGCGAATGCCATCTGGCGTGGATGCCGGCTGTCTGCTTCCAGATATGTGAAGGTTGAGATGAGGGGCAATAAGACCGCCATGGAAAAGGGAATCTGGATCGGGATATGAGGCAATATGGCCGCCAGGTAAGCTCCCGCGGCGACTCCGGCCGCGAACGGGATCCCTATCCCCGCGATAACTCCCGAGTCCTTCATAGCCAAGTCCTTAATTTTTGTAAAAATACTCATTAATTTCGTATCTTCGCGTCTCGACATTTTATTTTTTTAGGATAATGATCATTCTTGTTATCAATTGCGGAAGCTCCTCAATCAAGTACCAGTTGCTTGACATGAGAAGCGATGACGTCTATGACCTGATGGCCAAGGGTATAGTGGAGAAAATAGGACTTGAGTCCGGAAGGCTGCAGCACACTCCTATAGGAAGGGACAAGGTTGTCAAAGACCTTTATATTCCAGACCATACTGTCGGTATGCAGCTGGTGCTTGACGCCCTTGTGGATAAGGATTACGGTGTGCTGGAATCGTTCGAGGACATCGAGGCTGTAGGTCACAGGATTGTCCAGGGAGCCGACTTTTTCTCAGGCAGCGCTATAGTCGACGAGGACGTCTTGTCGAAGATAGATTTCTGCTGTGATTTCGCCCCGCTCCACAATCCCGCCCACCTCCTGGGTATCAGAGCATGCCAGGAAGTGCTTCCTAATGTCCCCCAGGTGGTCACTTTTGACACCGCCTTCCACCAGACGATGCCGCCGCATGCCTACATGTACGGCCTTCCGTACGAGTACTACGAGAAGTATCATATCCGCCGTTACGGAGCCCATGGCACCAGCCATCAGTTCGTGGCTAACAAAGGCGCCAAGATGGTCGGTCTTGATGTCAACGAGTCAAGAATCATAACCTGCCATATCGGTAACGGAAGCTCCATCACCGCCATCCATAATGGCAAATCCATCGACACCTCCATGGGTCTCACTCCACTTGAGGGACTCATCATGGGAACAAGGTGCGGAGACGTTGATCCGAACGCCATCCTGTACATAATGAAAAAAGAGAACCTCTCTCCGGATGAGATGTACACCCTGGTGAATAAGAAGAGTGGTTTTCTCGGTGTCTCTCAGAGGACATCGGATGCCCGCGAGATGGATGAGCTCGCGAATGGGGGAGATTTCAAGGCCAAACTGACCTTGAAGATGCTTTCTTTCCAGATGATCAAGTATACAGTGAATTAAAACAGGTCGCCAATGCAGATTACGGTGAAGTATTTAGTTTGATACAAAAAAGAAATGTTGTCATCATTTATGTATCTGCACCATTAGAAGTAC
>ONSC01000223.1 GCA_900320365.1 uncultured Bacteroidales bacterium | reverse complement strand
CGAGCTCAAGGACCTCTGCGAGAAGTTCAAAGTCAAGGTCAAGGAAGTCCTCGGAGTCGATTTCCCCGACACAGCCCAGGAACAGCTCTGGGGCTCAATCGGAGGCGTTTTCAAGTCCTGGAATGGAAAGAGGGCCATCGCCTACCGCAGGATCGAGAAGATTCCTGATGATTGGGGCACCGCTGTCAACGTCCAGTCCATGGTATTCGGAAATATGGGTGACACCTCCGCCACCGGAGTGGCTTTCTCCCGTAACCCCGCCAATGGAGACAACAAGTTCTACGGTGAGTGGCTGATCAACGCCCAGGGCGAGGATGTGGTTGCTGGTATCCGCACCCCCAACCCTCTCAACGAGGCCACCAAGACTGAGAAGAACAAGGATCTCGAATCTCTCGAGACCGCCATGCCTGAGGTGTACAAGGAGCTTGACGACATCCGCCTGAAGCTTGAGAAGCACTTCCACGACATGCAGGACATTGAGTTCACCATCCAGGAGGGACATCTTTGGATGCTCCAGTGCAGGATCGGTAAGCGTACCGGT
This sequence comes from uncultured Bacteroidales bacterium, assembly GCA_900320365.1. GTDB lineage: Bacteria > Bacteroidota > Bacteroidia > Bacteroidales > UBA932 > Cryptobacteroides. Next base: position 2,029 of record ONSC01000223.1, on the reverse strand, counting down.
CTGGCTGCCCTTCAGATGGCCATGGACATGGTCGATGAGAAGATGATCGACGAGAAGACAGCTGTGATGAGGGTCGCGCCCGCTCAGCTCGATGAGATACTCCACCCGATCCTTGACCCTTCATCCGAGAAGAAGGCCAAGGTTCTGGCCGTCGGACTTCCCGCTTCACCTGGTGGTTCCGTGGGACAGATTGTCTTCACTTCAGAGGCCGCTATGGAAGCCGCCGCCAATGGTATGAAAGCCATCCTCATCCGTGAGGAGACTTCTCCCGAGGACATCGAGGGAATGAGGGCCGCAGCAGGTATCCTCACCACCCGTGGAGGAATGACCTCACACGCCGCCCTCGTGGCCCGTGGATGGGGCAAGTGCTGCATCGTCGGTTGCGAGTCCATGAAGATTAACTTCGAGGATAAGACCGTGACCTTCAATGAGAAAGACACCTTCAAAGAGGGTGACTGGCTCAGCCTTAATGGTTCCAAGGGATTTGTCTATGGCACCAAGATTGAGACCATGGACGCTTCCGAGAATCCTCTGTTCAAGAGGTTCATGTCAATCGTGGACAAGTTCCGCAAACTTGGCATCCGCACCAACGCTGACACTCCCGAGGACGCCGCCAAGGCTCTCAGCTATGGAGCCGAGGGAATCGGCCTCTTCCGTATCGAGCATATGTTCTATGGCGCCCATTCCGAGAAGCCTCTCTCGAAGCTTCGCAAGATGATCCTCTGCGACACAGAGGCCGAGCGCCGCGCCGCCCTTGACGATCTTGAGCCTTACATGAAGGCCGCCGTCAAGAGCACCATGAAGATCATGGACGGCAAACCCGTAGTGTTCCGTCTGCTTGATCCACCTCTCCATGAGTTTGTTCCCAAGACCGAGGAGAAGAAGAAGGAGATCGCGAAGGAACTTGGCGTCACCGTCGAGGAAATCGAGAAGAGGGGCGAAGCCCTTCACGAGGTCAACCCTATGATGGGTCACCGCGGAGTACGTCTCCACGTTAGTTTCCCGCTCATCGCAGAGACCCAGTACAAAGCCATCTTCGAGGCCACCGCAGAGCTGCTTCTCGAAGGCTACCACCCGATGCCCGAGATCATGATCCCGGTCACTATCTCCGCCCGTGAGCTCAGTTTCCAGAAAGCCATCTGCGACCGCGTCAAAGCCCAGGTCGAGGGTATCAAGGTCCAGAACATCGACTACAAGTTCGGAACCATGATCGAGATTCCTAGAGCCGCCTTGACCGCAGACCGTATGGCCCGCGCCGCTGAGTTCTTCTCATTCGGAACCAACGACCTCACCCAGATGACGTTCGGTTTCTCACGTGACGACATCGGCACCTTCATGGGTGACTATCTCGGCAACAAGATCCTCGATTCCGATCCATTCCAGACCATCGACACCAAGAGTGTCGGCAAGCTGGTCGAGTTCGGTATCCAGGGTGGCCGTTCAAAGAGGCCCGACCTTAAATGCGGTGTCTGCGGAGAGCACGGAGGAGACCCTGACTCAATCCGTTTCTTCAACAAGATCGGTGTTGACTACGTCTCTTGCTCACCATTCCGCGTGCCTATCGCCCGCCTCGCAGCCGCGCAGGCCGCTATCGAGCAGAGCAAATAGGACTCTGTCCCTGTCATTCTGAGCGAAGCGAAGAATCTGATTAAAAGGAGTTTGCCCGAATGGACAAACTCCTTTTTTATTCGTATATTCAGAAAGAATTCCAATTTTTATGCTGTCTGGGCATATCTTCTAGAACAATGGCTTTATTCCACAAACATAGATTCTGGCTGACAGCGCTTGTGACGCTTCTCGTGTGCTCCTGCACCAAAGCTCCGGAATCCTCGCCGCTGGTGCTGTTTGGAGCCCAATCGGGAAAGCCGACAGCAAAGGATGTGAGACACACTCTGGAGACTGCTAAAAAGGCTGGATACTCTGATTTCATGGTCTATCCGAGAAGCGGTCTGGAGTATGAGTACATGGGCGAGGAGTGGCTGAATCTTGTCGAGGACTACCTCCGCGAGGCCAAACGCCTCGGAATGGG
>ONSC01000052.1 GCA_900320365.1 uncultured Bacteroidales bacterium | reverse complement strand
GTAGGCGACGGGGTCGCTGTCTGAAAGCAAAAGCCTGATGTATGTCTTCGCAAGGCTATATGTTTTGCCGGATCCGGCTGAGGCTCTCAATATCTTTATCATGGTCTCACCTCCCGCAAATCATTTTGAAATCACACCAGGAGCAAGTCTTTTCCTCGCCGGTCCTGCGCCAAGGGACGGAGGTGTCCGTTAGCTCTCCCAAAACCTTATGAAGCCGTTCCATGACTTCCTCATTGAATTTGCCGCACATTGGCACGCTCCTGACCCCTTCCTTGAACAACACCGCTGGCTGGTAGATTGAGTTCACGACAACGCACCCTTTGACATCAGGATCCTTCTTGGTGAGAAAATCGTACAGGAATAACTGGAAAGCGATTCTCGGCCGTTTCTCATTCTTTTCCCCGAACAGTTCCTCGGCTGTCTTGACGGCATTGTCGTCGTTGATGTCCACATCCTTCTCCTCGACTTTCCCGGTCTTGTAGTCCACAATCCTCACTTCACCGGGGAGGAAACTGTCCATCCTGTCCACGTAACCCATGAACTTGAATCCGTCAATCTCACCGAAATATTGCCTCTCCAACCCTATGATCCTGAAGGAGTCCACCCCGAGCCTTTCCATCAGTTCCTTGTCCCTTTCCAAAGTCTTGAGAACATATTGAAGGATAATACTCTCCAACACCAGGTTCCTGCCGGAGACCTCAAGGGTACGCAACTGGGTCAAGATCAAGCTTCTGACCCTCTTTTTTATGTCATCCTCCCGTTTGAGCCAAGAGGCGATATACTCCTTTGTGATCACCTTCAACGCGCCCAGGAAAGCCGCGTTCCTCTCACGGTCGCTCATGTCATAGGATGAGTCCATCGCTCCCTCTCCCATGTAGAGAGCCTGCATGGTGGAGTGGTAGATGTCTCCGAGCATCCCGGCATCCAGGTCCTCGGCAACCTCATTCTCTTCCTTTAACCCCTCCACTTTGGAGAAATAGAATTTCGCTGGGCAGTCTAGATAGTTTTTGAGGGAAGACGCGGAAAGGATCGTGTCCTTCACTATCCGGACGTGCTCGTCAGTCTTCGGGATAGCCCCGGCATCGCCGTGAGTCTTCGCTCCCGCTCTCGCCAGGCTTCTCTTGATCGGCAGGTTGTAGTGGTACTCAAGCTGTTTGATGAATCTGCTCTCCTCCCCGTTCTTCAATCCCTCGGTCCTGGAGTCATACAGGAGTGTGACGGTCTCAGCCCTCTGGATCATACGGTAGAAATAATATGACCAAATGGCGTCCTGACGCTCATAAGTGGGCAAACCGAATCCTTTCCGGAGCTCCGGGGGGATGAAAGACGCGCTGGCGCCCCTTCTGGGGAATACTCCCTCGTTGCAGGACAGTATGACCAGATGCCTGAAATCCAGGGCCCTGGTCTCGAGGGGCCCCATGATCTGAAGCCCTTTAAGAGGCTCTCCGTTGAACGGGACTGACATGGGGGACAACAGTTGGTCAAGAAGTCTGGAGAATGTGGCCGGCAACACTTCCAGGTCCTTGCCTTCAAGTTGGTTGATGGCGTTGTACGCTTTCTTGGCGAACTCCAGCTCTATAACCATGTCGGGATCAGCCGCCATCAAAGAAGCGAGTCCCTTGATCATATCCTTGAGATATCCGGCATAGCTATGAGTCTGGGCCTTGGACCCATGAGTGGAATCCTTGACTATAGGTTTGAATATCAAATCCAGGAAACCGGTGCCTGTCAGGTCTTCCTCAGGGATATAGTACTTGGCCTCTTTTTTAACCGCCTCAACTATCTCCTTTGTCTGTTGGTCTTCCGCCGTCACCTTCTTGAACAGGCCTGAGGAGAAAATCGCCCAGACGTGGCTGTGGTAGAAATACCAGTTCTCGTCTTTCTTTCGAAGCCGGTTCTGCATGGCAGCTACCAGGCCCATGAAATCAAAGAACGCGCTTCCTTTCATAGGGTACCCCATGGTCACGTTGATGTCTTTGATCTCGGGAGGTATCGAGTTCAGGACAGGGATTAGAAGGCTCTCGTCCGGGAGTATCACGGCATAGGTGTCGTCTTTCACAATGGAGGGGAGAAGCTTTGCCTGCCCTGTCGAGGAAGGAACGCTGATAACCTCGATTTCGGGAGTGTGGATGTCCTGGTCGTCAAGCGGGAAAGCTTGGCCGAAATCACTGATATTCCGGGACATGAAAAGCGAGGCGTTGTTCCTGGGATCCTTGAGGAGCCCGCCTTGGAAATCCCAGACAAATGAGCCGACCCCCGCATTTCTCATCTTTCGGGCTACGTTACGCTCGCACTCGTTCAAGGCGTTCAGCCCGACGAACACGAATTCCCTCACGTTGGGAAAAGATTTGGCGAGAACATCGATGACCGGCTCAGCCTCGAGTCTGTCCACCAGATTCCTGTAAGTCATTCCCTCATAAGACATTCCCTTGGAGGAAAGGACCTCCTTGAAACTCTCATAAAGAGGAAGGAGGATATTCCAGATTTGCAGGAACCGCTCCTTCATATCCCCGCTCCGTCTGCCCGGATCTCCGGAGGGAGTCCTGAAATGGCGCACAAAGCGTTCCATTGCAGCCTTCTGGGTCTCGGAGAGATATGAGAAGGAGTCTTGGATCTCCCGGAACTCCTTGACATTGGTGAAGAGCCGCTTGGGATCGACAAGATATTTGTCCACATCGTCGAAGTCTCCCAGAATCACATCGCCCCAGAAGATAAACTCGTCCAGTAGCTCGGCGGAGGGGTTCAAAGTTTTGTAGCAGTCATACAACTCCAGCAGGAGGCTGATCCTGTCACTGGCCTGCGTTCCGGAGATCTTATAGAAGAAGTCGTTGATGGTCAGTAACTCGGGAGCGATTATGGGTGAACCTGTGGCAGCCACGGCCTCGCCAAGGTATTTCTTGAAGAATACCTGGCTCCTGCGGTTGGGGAATATGAGACATATGGAAGAGATGTCCCCGGAGGCCATATAATGGTCAGCAACTTGTTTCAGAAAAGGTGTCATATCGCTACTTCTTCATAAAGATAATCACAATCCTCGGTTTCGCAAAGATAAACTGTGTTTGTGCCAAATCAGGGTACAGATATAATGGAAAATAGTTATTATATTTGTGAACACACTCATTAATTATTGTCATGAAAAAGAAATTCAGATGTTTAGTATGCGGATACGTCCATGAGGGCGACACTCCGCCGGAGCGCTGCCCCCAGTGCAAGGCTCCCGCTAGCAAATTCGTTGAGATAAAAGATGATGGAGGCAAGCCTCAGTGGGCCTGTGAGCATCATATTGGAGACGGCAAAGTTGAGGACCAGGAGATTCTCCAGGGACTCAGGGAGCATTTCACTGGAGAGTGCTCCGAGGTCGGCATGTATCTGGCGATGAGCCGCCAGGCGGAGAGGGAAGGCTATCCCGAGATCGCGGACGCTTTCAAACGTTACGCTTTCGAGGAGGCGGAGCATGCGTCAAAGTTCGCCGAATTGCTCGGCGAGGTCGTGTGGGACACCAAGACCAATCTGGAAAAACGCTACATGGCCGAGGCTGGAGCGTGCGAGGGCAAACTCGCGATAGCGACCAGGGCGAAGCAACTCGGATATGACGCCGTCCACGACACCGTGCATGAGATGGCTAAGGATGAGGCTCGCCACGGGGCTGGTTTCTACGGACTTCTCAAGCGCTATTTTAAATGATTATGATTAAAGGTCTTGTTTGCGCTCCTTTCACGGCTTTTGATGAGCTCGGGAATGTGGATTTGGGAAAAGTCGCCGAGCAGGCGCGTTTTTACAAGAACAATGGAGTCAGCGGAGTCTTCGCCTGTGGAACCACAGGCGAAGGTTCTTCTTTGACCATGCCGGAGAAAAAGGCATTGTTCGAGGAATGGTCAAAGCAGCGGGACGGTGGTTTCGCTGTGATAGGTTTCCTGGGCGGGACCAGTGTCGGTGATTGCATTGAATTGGCTCGTCACGCGCGGAGTGTCGGATTGGACGCTGTCGCCATGACGGCTCCATATTACCAGAGACCGGCCACGGTGAAGGATCTTGCGTTGACGATCGCCCAAGTGGCCTCAGCCGTCCCTGAAATGCCTTTCTACTTTTATCATATCCCTGTATTGACAAAGGTGGCTTTCCCGATGATCCGCCTCCTCGAGGAGGTCGACTCCCTTGTCCCGAATTTCGCGGGTATCAAGTACACCGACGAGAACATGATGGACTTCCAGCTTTGCCTTGAGTTCAAGAACCGCAAGTACAACATCATGTGGGGTAGGGATGAGATGCTTCTAGAGGCATTGTCAATCGGTGCCGACGCTTTCATCGGCAGCACTTACGGCTACATGGCACCTTTGTATCATGCCATCACCGAGGCTTTCCAGGCTGGGGATATCAAGATGGCCGCGGCTCTCCAATTCGAGGCGGTTCGCTTGATCACGCTTCTTGACAAATACGGCAGCGGTACCGGTAAGGCTTTCATGAGGGCTGCCGGTTTGGATCTCGGCCCTTGCCGCAGGCCTCTCAACACTCTGGAAGGTGAGCGCTATCAGGCTTTCCTTCAAGAACTTCCCGCGACCCAATTCGAGGAGTTCAAAAACAGGTTCTAGAATATGAGACATTTCTGGGCCCTTCTGGCGGTCCTGGGCGTCCTGGTTTCCTGTTCGACAGGTTCTGGCGTCCGGAAAGGTAATCTGACTCTCACGGAAGACCTTGTCTGGACCGCCACGACACTCCCTCCATCACCCTCTGACACGGCGGGGAATCTTGGTTTGGCGGGAGTGTATTCAGGAATGATAGGAGACCGTCTGGTGGTCGCCGGAGGCGCCAATTTTCCTGACGGATTACCTTCTGAAGGAGGGCCTAAGGTCTGGTATTCTGATGTTTACACTTATGACCGGGAATCCGGGTGGCATTGTTGGCCCGGAGCTCTCGGAAAAGAATCCGCCTATGGCGTGACTGTCCCTTACGACGGGGGACTCTTGCTCATCGGCGGGTGCCGGGCGGATGAGTGTCTTTCCGAGATCAGGACACTTCGACTTGATTCTGAGGGGAAACCGACCGTTGAGGACTGGGGCTCACTGCCAATGCCTCTTTCGAATATGGCGGGAGGACTCATAGGGTCCAAAGTCTATCTCGCCGGAGGAATATCGACCATGGGTGGGGATCAGAAGGCCTTGGATGTGTTCCTCTCACTAGACCTGAAATCAGGGGCCTGCAAACAACTTCCTTGGCCTGACGCCCCTCCGAGGGCTTTCGCCGTCGGAACAGTCCAAAGTGACGGGCTGGACAATTGCTTCTATCTTTTCAGCGGAAGGAATTATGAAGGGGACTCCCCATGGGAGGTCCTCCGTGACGGTTGGGCGTGGAATCCCCGTCTGGGTGAATGGAAACCTGTCAAAGGGGAGTTCCCCGTGATGGCCGGGAGCGCTGTTCCTTTCGGCACAAACCATATTGTCCTGGCTGGAGGAAGGAGTGAGGACCCTTCTGTGCCTGATAATGTTCTCAGGATTTACCATACGGTCACATCATCGATGATGACAGTTCCTGTGGAGGATCATGTCATCCCTGTGACTACCAACACAATACGCTCAGGCAATAGCTTCGTGATTTGCAGCGGAGAGGTCGCCCCGGGAGTCCGGACACCGGTGATATTGACCGGAAGCGTGGAAGGCCGTACCCGTCACATGGGTTGGGTCGACATTCTGGTGATAATCCTATATTTCGGCCTGCTGGCATGGATGGGAGTGTATTTCTCGAAAAGGCAGAAAAACACTGACGATTATTTCAAGGGAGGAGGCAGGATCCCGTGGCCTATCGTGGGATTGAGCATATTCGGCACAACTCTCTCCGCCATCACATTCATGTCGATTCCGGCGAAGACTTACGCCACCGATTGGAGCTACCTTCTGTTCAACTTCGGGATTGTGCTGGTCGTCCCTATTATCACCCTTTTGTTCATCCCTAAGTTCAGGAGTCTTGGCGTGACGACCGCCTATGAGTATCTGGAAAAGCGCTTCAGCCCCTTTGTCAGGGTGCTCTGCAGCCTTTCATTCATCCTCTATCAGGTAGGTCGTATGGGAGTCGTCCTCCTCCTGCCGTCCATTGCCCTGAATGTCGTGACTGGTATGGACATATTCCTGTGCATCGCAGTGATGGGCTTTCTCGCGTTGATCTACACCTATATGGGTGGCATTGAGGCTGTGGCGTGGACGGACGCCCTTCAAGTGGTGGTCCTTCTGGGTGCCGCGTTGGCGGTGGTTTTCAGCATAGCTCACGCCACTCCCGGCTCTTTCCCGGCGTTGGTCTCGACTGCCGCCGCGGACGGCAAGTTCTCATTGGGCTCACTTAAGTTCGACCTGCGGCAGACCACCGTGTGGACGGTGTTGATTGCCACTGTTTTCACTAATATCACCACATACGGCACCGATCAGACTGTCGTACAGAGATATCTCACCACCAGCACTGAGAAACAAGCCCGTAAGAGCGTGTACACCAACGCTTTCCTGAGTGTTCCCGCAACTCTGCTCTTTTTCTTCGTGGGTACAGCCATATATGTGTTCTTCAAGGCTCGTCCATCGGAGCTGAGTCTCGGAGTCACTGACCCGGACGCCATATTGCCGTGGTATGTGTCGCTACATATTCCCACGGGGGCCCTCGGACTTGTTATCGCTGGTATTTTCGCAGCGGCGATGTCCACGATCAGCGCCTCGATGAACTCGGCGGCAACTGCGTATATCACCGATATCCACTCAAAGATCAGTAGGCCGGCGGCCTCATTGAAGACAGCCAAGACCGCCACTTTGATCATAGGGATAGTCGGAATCGTGTTCGCCCTGGTGATGGCGACCTGGGACGTGAAATCCCTATGGGACGAGTTCTCCAAGATTCTAGGAATACTGCTTGGAGGCCTTGGAGGCCTGTTTTTACTGGGATTCTTATGCCCGAAGGCCAATTCCACCGGGGCTGTGGCTGGACTACTGGCAGGAATCTTCGTCCAATTGATCGTTACCCGTGCCCAGGCTGTCCACCTGCTGCTGTATTCGTCGGTTGGATTCGTGACCTGCTTTGTCGTGGGTCTTCTCGTCAGCTTGGTATTTCCCCGCCGTTAGAGAGTTTGTATTGTTTTTCGTATATTCGCGTGATTGACTCTTAACTTGTATCAGATGGAAGCGAACGGCGATTCGATAAAATTATACTATAATACAGAGCGGGAGAAACTGCAGATGCCCGAGTATGGCCGCAATATCCTGATCATGGTCGAGCAGCTCAGGGCTATTCCTGACAAGGCCAAACGAAGCGAGCAGGCCAGAGCTGTGGTGAAGGTGATGGAAACACTTAATCCTCAGGTACATCAGCAGGAGAATTATGAGCAGAAACTCTGGGATCACCTCTACATGATCGCAGGGTATGACCTCGATATTGATTCTCCCTATCCCGCACCTCTCCCTGAGGCTAAAGCCGCCAGGCCGTTGGTTATTCCTCTGGATAAATCCCCGGTCAGGGCAAACCATTACGGGCGTAATATCGAGAGCATAATAGATCTTATCGCGGGTGAGCCTGAAGGCGATGTAAAGACCGCCATGATCCGCTCCCTTGCCATCTATATGAGGCAGCAGTATCTGATCTGGAACAAGGACAGCGTCGCTGACGAGACTATTTTCGCCGATATCGAGAAGCTTTCCGACTATAGGATTAAAGTCCCTGAGGGATTGGAACTTACTAAATTATCTCTCGACTCCAATTTCTCACGTCCGAAATTATCTCTCGACTCCAATTTCTCACGTCCGGGACTCAATCTTGGGATGAACGGACAAAACCGCAAGGGTCGTAAGAAGAATAACCGCAAAAACAGGAAGTGACGATGCGCAGGCTCTGGAAGACAATGGATGATGACGACAAGGAGAGACTGGTGAAAGGAGCCGGTCTGCTTGTCGCAGTTCTCACTGTCTTCACCCTCCTGGCAACCATCTCTTATGTGTTCACTTGGAAAGTGGACCAAAGCGCCCTTGCCGCTCCTGTCGCGGATAAATCCGTGCATATCAGCAATATAGCTGGTAAACTCGGTTATAAATGGGCCAACTTGCTAGTGCGCGAGTGGTTCGGGCTCGGGAGTCTAGCGTTGATTCTGATCATGTTCGCGGTCTCGGTCCGACTGCTTCTCGGCAGATGGCATTACTCGATGACCAGAACCATATTGCTCACTATTTCCGGTGCGCTTGTGGCCTCTTTCCTTCTCTCCTTCATCTCTGATATCGCTGGCTGGGGGAATGTCTTCGGCGGCGGGCTTGGAGGTGAGTGCGGCGAGTCAGTCGTCAGTTGGTCCCGTAATCTTTTCGGCCCGGTCATAACGGCCGTTTTCCTTCTGCTGCTTTTGGCTTTATGGCTTTTCTTCGCCAGCGACAAGTTCCGCCTATGGCTGGACTCCCTAGGAGCTCCTGATGCTCCTGAAGTACCAGGATTCGTCAAGGAGCCGGTCTCACCAATGCCCATTGGCCGTACTCAGCCGCAGCGGAGCGAGGATGGACGCAGCCAAGGGCATGCGGCGGACCGGCCCGCTTCAATCGTTAATCCCGTCCCGGGGGAGACGGCAAGCTCAGATCCTGCCACCCTCGGCACGGTAAGAGGGGGGACCGGAGCGTCGCGAGGCGACGCGAGCGGTGGGGCCGAGCGAAGCGAGGCATCTGAGCTGCCGTCTGCCCCCGGGACGGAGAGCAAAGATTCCAAGGAGCCGGAGAAGAAAGAGAATTCGTTGGAGATTATCAAGGGCGAGGAACTATCCACAGAGATCACCAAGGAACTTGAGCCGATCAATGTCCGTGATGAGCTGCCCAAGTACGAGTTCCCTTCTCTCGAGCTTCTTGAGGAATATTCGACCGGGCGCCACGAGGTCTCCGAGGAAGAGCTCACGAGGAACAACAATAAGATCAGGGCGACCCTGGAGAATTACAGGATCCAGATCAATGATGTCAAGGCGATTGTTGGACCTACGGTGACCCTTTATAAGGTCTATCCGGCTCCTGGAGTCAAGATCGCTGAGATCAAGAAACTCCAGGAGGATATCGGCATGTACCTCCACGCAAGGGGAGTCCGTGTCGTGACTCTGACCGACTCAGTGGGTATAGAGGTCGCCAATGACAAGCCCTCTATCGTGCCTATGCGGGCTGTCCTCAACGACGACTCGTTCAGGAACAGCAAGGCTGAGCTTCCCATCGCTATAGGTTACACCATCCATCAGAAAGTCAAAGTCTTTGACTTGGCCGATGCTCCGCACCTATTGGTGGCTGGTGCAACAAAGCAGGGTAAGTCTGTGGGTCTGAACGCGATGGTCGCGTCCTTGCTTTATTCCAAGCATCCTTCTGAGCTGAAGTTTGTCTTCATAGACCCGAAGATGGTCGAGTTCTCCCACTATGGACGTCTTCTGCATCATTACCTGGCTGTCCTTCCCGCCAATGACGATAAGGAGGAGCTGGATAACGCCATCGTCAAGAAGCCGGACAAGGCGGAGAAGGTCCTGAAGGCTCTTGTGGCCGAGATGGAGCAGCGCTATGAATTGCTTAGTAAGGCTTATGTGCCTAATATTAAGCAATATAACGAGAAATTCAAGGAGCGCCATCTGCTGCCTACCGACGGCCACCGGTTCCTGCCTTATATTGTCACCATAGTCGATGAGTACGCCGATTTGACCATGTCGGTCGGAGGAGGCGGGGATGCCAAGGCCCAGGCCCGCAGCATATCCACGTCAATTATCCGTCTAGCGCAGAAAGGCCGCGCCGCCGGTATCCATATTGTACTGGCTACCCAGAGGCCTTCTGTCGATGTTATCACCGGTCTCATCAAGGCCAATTTCCCTACCCGTATCGCCTTTAGGGTTATCTCCAGGATTGACTCTTCCACTATCCTGGATTCTCCTGGCGCCGAGAAACTTATCGGTAGGGGAGACATGCTCTACTATGCCGGAGTTGAGATGGAGAGGGTTCAGTGCGCTCTTATCGACAGCGATGAGATCAGCAAACTGACCGAGTTCATCGGTGAGCAGCAAGGCTATAAGAAGAGTTTCAACACCCCGTATTATCTCCCGGATGTTGAGGAATCCACGGAGGAAGGCTCCGGAGGCCTGGTTGACATGAAGAACCTGGACGAGCGTTTCGAGGAGGCGGCGAAGATGATTGTGATCAACCAGAGGGGATCCACATCCGACCTGCAGAGGCGTCTCGGGATGGGATATGCCAAGGCTGGCAGGGTCATGGACCAGCTCGAGGCGGCTGGTATCGTGGGTCCTCAGGAAGGCTCTAAGCCCAGGCAGGTCCTTATCGGCAGTCTGGATGAGCTCGAGAAGGTCCTGGAAGCCTTTAGGAACCAATAATCTTTTTCTGGCACAACTTCTGCAATTCCCATGGTTATCATGAGAAAGAATATCATCATAGCATTCGCCCTCATCTTCGCTTTCGCCTCTCCTTCAGGAGCGAAGAGCAAGACCCTGGCGTCTTTCATCGACAAGGTGTCATCCTCTCTTGTCTCGTTTGAATATTCCTTCACGATGCAGACCTCTAGATCAAGCGCCAAGATGACCGGCGCAGGTGATGTCCGTGTGCAGGATAACGCTTTTGTCTTGAACGGCAACGGATTGGAGGTCTGGTGTGACGGTAGTTTCAGATGGACTGTTGACAGACTTGCCGAGGAGGCCTTGGTGGAGACAGTTGAGGAATCCGCTGACGTCTACGCCACGAATCCCGCTTTGATGATCACCTCTGTTGACTCCGCTTTCGAGGAGGCTTCGTTCGGGACTTCCAAGTTCCAGGGCAAAGTTGTTGACGCTTCCGTTCTGACGCCTCTGAATAAGGGGAAGTACTCAATGGACATCGCTCAGTTGAAGCTTTTCTTCAAGAGCGGCACGACCGAATTGGTGGGCGCCGAGGTGAAGCTCAATGACGGCTCTGTCTCTGAGTTCATTATCAAGGACTTCACGTTCTCCGACAGGATGGAAACGAAAGAGTCTTTCCGTTTTGACGAAAAGACCCTTGATGATTCTTATGTAGTTACCGACTTGAGGTAATCCTTATTCCCCGTTATTATCATCTTTCACGCAACGTACCGAGGCTCGGAAAGACTCTTTGTCTCCGTAGCCGAGATATATGTCGTTTTTGGCGACGTAGATGTAGCGGTAAATCGCGGAATCTTCGGAGTTGTCTGAAGTCCAGAATGTCGCGTACTGGCTTGATCCCATGTACTTCATGTATCCCTCCTGATCGATGGCATATCCAATCGGGATGGCGGAGAACTTCGCGGAATTGGTGATCTTCACGTCTGGCCAGAATGTCCAAAGCTTCTGGCCGTTGAATGTGGCGTTCACCATCAATGATCCTGCAACGTTGGAAAGTGTCTCCCCAATGGTAGTGGAACCGGTCATGGCCGAGAATTCCTTATCGGTCGGGAGACGCCAACCCTCGGGACAAGCCGTGACAGCCTCGTTCCAGGTGTAAAACCTTCCTACTATGGGGTCCATCGCCACACTATTCTCATAAGAGACTCCGGAACCGGAATAATAAAGGTTGTTCTGCATCCAGACCTTATCACCTGCGGTCGTCAGGTAATATACCCCATTATCCCTTGAATCCACCAAGCTCGAGCCGGTCTCGTACCCCGCGCCTTTCAAGGAACCCTCAAGGGAAGGATCCACGACAGTGAATTTCTTATATGAGGAAATACTTGAGTAATTCTCGGCGAACGCCCCCACAGTGACCGTGTATACACCTGTCGCGAGGGGAACGGTCATAGTCCAAGTACCATCGCCGGATCCACTCTCAGTCTTCACGGTGTCTCTGGTTGAGTTCCAAGTGGAGGACCAGTAGTACCCGACATCGCCGGTAGGATTGACAGCTCCTTTAGGAGTGACTGTCAATTGTTCCCCGACCTTCACGAAGGAGGGTATGGAGAAAGACACGGTTCCGTTGAGGAACGGGTCTGTCTCTGAGTCCTCATCCTTTTTATGACATGAAGGAAGGATGGCAAGCGAGGCTGCGGACAAAAGGAGTAATATGCTTTTGAATCTCATATGAGTCTTGACTTGAACATGCAAATATCGTATAAAATTCGCTAAAACAGTACTCTTTCAGCAAAAACCAGTCCAAGTAAGCCGATAATTCTCCCGTAAATGCTTATAATTGCAATAATGAACAGGTTCTTGAATACTTTTTCCGTCATTCCGGCGCTGATCGCGCTTTCGCTTTGCTGCCTGTCATGCGCTCCGGACAAGGGGTATTGCCAGCTTACAGGTTACGCCCAAGGTGGAACATATTCGGTGAAACTCAACCTCAAAGGAGTGAGGGCGTCGCAGGATGAGATCCAGGCGGCTGTGGACTCCATCCTGACCTTGATTGACACGACCCTTTCGGGGTATAACAAAGGTTCCCAGTTGAGCCGGTTGAACGCAGGCGCTCCAGTTGAGCCCAATGCCATGTTCAAGGAGATATTCGCTTTATCCAGGAAGTTCTACGACGAGACCGGAGGGGCTCTGGACGTGGCTGCGGCACCGCTTTTCGACGTCTGGGGATTCGGCTTCACTTCCGACAGGCTCCCCTCGGCGGAAACTGTTGACAGCGTTTTGGCCGTCTGCGGTATGGACACGATAGGTGAGGACATGGAACCTCTGCGTCCCGGAATACGCCCAAAGCTGAATTTCAACGCCATCGCCCAAGGGTACACCTCCGACAAGATCGCTGAATATCTCCATTCCATCGGAGTAAAAGACATGCTGGTGGATATCGGGGAGATATATTGCGAGGGCTTGAACCAGAAAGGGCTGCCTTGGTCCATCGGTATAGACAGACCGGTTGACGGGAATATGACCCCCGGCGCCGACCTTGACGGAATCTGGCGCGGAGACGGGAGAGGCTGCGGGGTGGTCACCTCCGGCAACTACCGCAAGTTCTATGAGAAAGACGGGCGTAAGTATTCGCATACGATAGACCCTCGTACCGGATATCCGGTCAATCATAACCTCTTGAGCGCCACTATCGTGGCCACCAATGCGATCACAGCGGACGCCTATGCCACATATTGCATGGTCATCGGGTTGGACGCCGCGAAGGAATTCATAGCCTCAAAGGATGATGTGGAGGGCTATCTTATCTACGATGATGGCGGAAATATGACCGAATGGGCTTCCTCTGGCTTCAAACTTGCAGGGAAATAATCCGGTTCTAAAATAAGATGATGACTAAGAGATCCATCGTTTTCCTCGTGTGTCTGCCAGTGGTGATAGCCATCCAGGCGGGCTGCAGCACCATGAGCCGGACCGAGAAGCAGTTGGCCAGGGTGGACTCCTTTGAAGCTCCGGATATTCCCGCGCCGGGAGCCGCTCCGATGAGGCCCAGGGATTCCGGGCTTGAGTATTCCAGGGATGTCCTCGTGATCAGCTACGACATCGAGATAGGCAAGGAGCCTTTGAAGAAAGCGATAAGGAAATATGGAGCCTCGATCATCTATGATTATAAGATCGGCAACGCTATAGCTATCAGGCTTCCGGATCCCGAAAAGCTTGAGGATGCCATAACTCATTTTGAGAAAGTGAAAGGTGTTCTCCAGGTCTCAAGGGACAGGGTCAATTATCTTGACCGTCGGGTTTCTCTTGATTTCTTGTAGGGAATAAGCTGACAGCTTGAGATACAGACAAGGCGGTTTCGGCATCGAAGCCGCCTGTTTTTGTCCTCCGGAGTGAATTCAGGTGGGCTCCAGAGCCTAACGCCTCGCCCAGGTCTCTGGCGAGGGCGCGGATGTAAGTGCCTTTGGAGCAGGAGATTCTGATGGTCGCCAGTGGCAGATCCAGCCACGAAGTGTCGGCGACGTTGATCCTTCCGTCCGGTCCTTTCATGTTAGTTTCATTGTTCGGCTGGGACACTGCTGAATCTGGGCCGAGTCCATCCTCGCTTCGCTGCGGCTGAGTACGGCCCAGATTCACAGTGTCCCAGCCCTTCTCACTTCGCTGAGACCGGACTCGGCCCAGGTTCAGCGGTGCCCCGGCCTCGAAAGCCAGAAGTTCCAGGTCGTAGATGTTTATCTTCTGGACATTGAGGGTCTCCGCGACCGAATGGTCAAAACCCTCGATGACATCTGCCTTAGCTAACCCCTTATCTTTGAACTGTTTCCTGGCGAGCTCATAAGCCCTCACCCCATCCACGGACTTGGCCGAGAACAAGGGAGCCACTTGCTCCTGCTCCCCGATGAACCGGGGAAGTAACTCAAGCACCGTCTTCTCCGAGACATTGTCCACAGGATAAAGCTTATCCACAGCCTTTTCCAGGTCGTATGACGGAGTTGTGGCCCCGAATGAGATTCCTGCCACATAGTCCTTCTCTTCTTTCTGGAGAGTTTCCGCCAGGCGGCAGGCTTTGCCGACGCATATGAGCAAGACACCCGTCGCTAACGGATCCAAAGTGCCCGCATGCCCGACCTTGAGGTTTTTTTTGCCGAAATGCTTGCAGGCAGCCCATTTGATCTTTCGGACCACGTCCGCGGAAGTCCATCTATAAGGTTTGTCAACCGGTATGATTATCCCGTCGGGGTAGTCATCAATGCTCCCCGAAAACACTTTTCCGGCCATCCGGGCATCGGCGATAATGGCGCTTGTGTCCAAAACCACTAGATGTCGATTTTATCTCTCCTGCGCTGATGACGCCCCTCTTCCACAGGAGTGGAGAGCCATGTGTTGACGATGCGGGTCGCCATTTGGTAGGAGATGAAACGCGCGGGCAGGACCAGCACATTGGCGTCGTTGTGGGCTTTGACTAGCCTTCCGACCTCGCTGTTCCAGGCCAATCCGGCCCTGACACCCTTATGCTTATTGAGAGTAATGGCCATCCCGTTGCCTGTGCCGCAAAGGGCTATTCCCAGGTCGACATCTTTCTTCTGGACAGCCTCAGCGAGGGCGTGGGCATAGTCGGGATAGTCACAACTCACCTCGGAATAAGTCCCATAGTCGGCCACATCGTGCCCTTTCTTTGTCAACAGCTCGGCGAGCCTGTTCTTGTACTCATAGCCGGCATGGTCTCCGGCGACTCCTATCTTCATGGTATATGGTTTAAAACAGTTTTTTCTTACTCACGGTGGTGACGAACTCCTTCAGATAGAAAGGCTCGAAATAGGCCACATCCTTGAAATCACTGCCCTTCAGGGCCTCTGTGGCTGGTCTCACCATGCCCGAGGCCTTCGGGACGAGTCTCGCGAAGGAGGCGTTGGGATGGTTTATCGTGCCCTCACATTTCTCCGCTCCGTCCCCCACGAACAGGACCGGACCTTCGGCCAGCTGGTCTTGGAAAGATTCCACGGTCACGATAGCCGCGGTGGTGGGGGATACCTGTTTGCCATCGGGCGTGAATACTCCGGTGTAGACTTCCATCCTGCGGGCGTCAATCATGGGCACGATATACTTGCAACCCTCTGGAACCAGTCCCTCGTCCATCGCTTGCCAGACCAACGTGTCCAGGGTGCCTACGGCGATCAGAGGGATTCCGGCTCCGAAGCAAAGTCCCTTGGCGGTGGAGACTCCCACCCTCAAACCTGTGTAGGATCCCGGTCCCTCGCTCACGGCCACCGCATCGAAGTCGCTCACTCTCAGTCCTTTCTCCTTAAGCATCTCGCTCACAAACACAGCGGTGAGAGAGGCATGTGCCCTTGGTTCGTCGCTAATCTTCTCGCAGATTATCCTCCCATCCTCAGCTATTGCCGTGGAGCATAGGGAAGTTGAAGTCTCGATCAGGATCAGTCTATTCATTGTTCTTATATTTACTTCTTGAATATCAATTCCTTAAGGTAAGGGAATATGATGTTGGCGATGTCTTTTATCGGACCGTATAGTATGGAGCCGTTGATTGTCTCCTCCTTCACTAAAGGAATATTTGTGTTGATGGCGTCGAAGAGGAGGATTATGAGCCCGATGATCAGTACGGCTTTCAGGAGCCCGAAAACGGCGCCGAATAGCTTGTTCAGCCACCCGAGCATAACCACCTTCAAGATTTTCTCGATCACTTTACCGACCAGGTGAACAAACAACATCACGACCAGCAGGATGAGGGCGAAAGCGATCACATGGAGCAGGGCGGCAGGCAGATCAAAGAAAGAGACCAGCCAATCCCCGACGGCTGATGAGAATTTGAATGAGAGCCAAGCGCCGATAATCAATGCCAGGAGCGAGAACGCTTGGTTCACGAATCCCTTTGAGACTCCACGGATTATGGCCGGAACGAGGCAGCAGAGGATTATTATGTCGATTATGTTCACCTTGGTATTCTATTGATAAATAATAGGGAAATGCCTATCTTTGCACCTTCGGTAATCGGGGCGCCTCGTGGCCTCTCCGGTTGCAAAATTAGAAAGAAAAATATGACATTCAAAGAGTACAAAGGGCTAGATCTGGTTTCGACAGGAAATGAGATTCTCGAGAGGTGGAGAAGGAATAATGCCTTCGAGAAATCGTTGGAGGTGAGGGAGGGAGCTCCCGAGTTTGTCTTTTTCGAGGGACCGCCTTCCGCTAACGGTAAGCCGGGCATACATCACGTTATGGCCCGCTCGATCAAAGACGCCATCTGCCGTTACAAGACCCAGACTGGATACAAAGTCAGCCGTAGGGCCGGCTGGGATACCCATGGACTGCCGGTTGAGATCGGTGTGGAGAAGAAACTTGGGATCCATAAGGAGGATATAGGTGATAAGATTTCCGTCGAGGACTATAACAGGACTTGCCGCGAGGAGGTCATGAAGTACACCGCAGAGTGGGAGGAGATGACCCAGAGAGTAGGTTACTGGGTGGACATGAATGATCCCTACATCACCTACGACAACCGTTACATCGAGACCCTTTGGCACTTGCTGAGGAATATTTATGATAAGGGATTGCTCTATAAGGGCTATTCTATCCAGCCATATTCCCCATCGGACGGTACCGGCCTGAGCTCTCATGAGCTTAACCAGCCCGGATGCTACAAGGATGTGACCGACACGACCGCCACTGTGCAGTTCGAGGCCATCAGGGATGAGAAATCCGAGGCGCTTTTCGCTGGCGTGGATGTGCCCGTTTATTTCCTGGCATGGACGACCACACCTTGGACCCTTCCTTCCAACGTAGCCCTTTGCGTCGGACCGAGGTTTGACTATGTGAGGGTGCTCTCGTTCAACCCTTATACCGGGGCCAAAGCTGTCTATGTGTTGGCTAAGGAACTTGTCGGCGCATGGTTCAACCCCAAGGCCGCGGAGATTCCTCTCGAGGACTACAAACCCGGAGACAAACTTGTCCCTTACAAAGTCCTGGACGGAACGATAAAGGGATCCGACCTTGTCGGGATCCGTTACAAACAGCTCATCCCGTGGTTCAAACCCGTCGATGAGGGTGAGCCTTTCAGGGTTATCTCCGGTGATTATGTCACCACTGAGGATGGTACCGGTATTGTCCATATAGCCCCCACCTTCGGTGCGGATGATAAGAAAGTGGCCGCCAATTTCGGCGTCCCCGGCATCATAATGATTGACAAGGACGGGAAGAGGCAGGCCCAAGTGGACCATGAGGGAAGGTTCTATCGCATTGAAGACCTTGATCCTGAATATGTCAAGACCCATGTGGATCCTTCGTATGAGGAGTTCTCAGGGCGATATGTCAAGAACGCGTTTGACGATAATATTCCCGCGGACGCTCCGACTCTCGATGTCGACCTCTGCATGATGATGAAGCAGGATGGCAGGTGCTTCAAGATCCAGAAGCACACCCACAGCTATCCTCATTCATGGCGTACCGACAAGCCCGTCTTGTATTATCCCCTTGACGCCTGGTTCATCAAGACGACCGCGGTCAAGGATGAGATGGTGGCTCTGAACAAGACGATCACTTGGAAGCCTGAGTCAACCGGGACCGGACGTTTCGGCCAGTGGCTCGAGAACATCCAGGACTGGAACCTCAGTAGGAGTCGTTTCTGGGGAACCCCTCTGCCCATTTGGCGCACCGAGGATGGTAAAGAGGAGATCTGCATCGGCTCGGCGGCAGAGTTATATGCTGAGATCGAGAAAGCCGTAGAGGCCGGTTTCATGGCCTCCAATCCGTTGAAGGACAAGGGCTTCGATCCTAAGGATATGAGCAAGGCCAACTATGACAAGATCGATCTTCATAGGCCTTATGTGGACAACATATTCCTTGTCAGTCCTTCCGGAAAGAAGATGACAAGGGAGACGGACTTGATCGACGTCTGGTTCGACTCCGGAGCCATGCCTTATGCCCAGGAAGGATTGCGTAACCTCGGGTCCGACAAGTTCGGCTGCACCGCCGACTTCATCGCTGAGGGAGTGGACCAGACACGCGGCTGGTTCTATACCCTTCACGCCATCCACACGATGGTCAGCGGCACACCGGCTTATAAGACAGTGATTTCCAATGGCCTCGTCCTCGATAAGAACGGCAACAAGATGAGCAAGCGCCTCGGCAACGCCGTCGATCCCTTCGTGGAGCTCGACAAATATGGCGCCGACGCTCTCAGGTGGTACATGCTGACAAACGCCCAGCCTTGGGATAACCTGAAGTTCGATGAGGCTGGAGTTGATGAGGTCAGAAGGAAATTCTTCGGGACCCTGTACAATACATATTCGTTCTTCGCCCTCTACGCCAATGTGGATGGTTTCGATCCTAAGGCGCCAAAGGTGGAGTATTCCAGTCGCCCTGAGATTGACAGGTGGATAATCTCCTCTCTCAATTCCTTGAAGGGGAAAGTCAAGGCAGCTTATGAGGATTACGACATCACCACCGCCGGCCGCCTGATCCAGGATTTCGTTTGTGACGACTTGAGCAACTGGTATGTCCGTCTGAACCGCAAGCGTTTCTGGGGAGGCGAGATGGACCAGGACAAGCTCTCGGCCTATCAGACATTGAGGGAAGTTCTTGTAGACGTGGCGGTTATGTCCGCTCCGATCGCTCCTTTCTACATGGATCGCCTGTATCTTGACCTTGTTCCGGACGGGGAGGAATCTGTCCATTATGTCCTCATGCCGGAGAGTGATCCTTCTGTCATAGACACGGACCTTGAGGAAAGGATGGCGTTGGCCCAGAAAGCCACATCCATGGTTCTGGCTCTCCGCAGGAAGGTCTCCATCAAGGTGCGTCAGCCGTTGTCCAAGCTGGTCATCCCCGTCATCTCAGACAAGGTGCGCTCCCAGCTCGAGCAGGTCAAGGGAATAATACTGGGTGAGGTCAACGTGAAGGAGGCGGAGTTCATCTCCGACACCACCGGGATCATCACCAAGAAGATCAAGCCGAACTTCAAGACTCTCGGCAAGGTTTATGGCAAGCAGATGAAGGAGATCGCCGGGGCTTTCGCCTCTCTCGATCAGACCACGATATCCGCCATACAAAACGCCCAGGCGGCCGGCTCTGAATATGTCTTGAGCCTGCCTTCCGGAGATGTCACGCTTGGCCCGGCCGATTATGAGATTTCCTCTGAGGACATGCCTGGATGGCTTGTCGCCACAGAAGGTCCTCTCACGATAGCTCTCGATGTCCAAGTTACGGAAGAGCTTAAAAAAGAGGGAGTTGCGAGAGAACTTATCAACAGGATCCAGAATTTGAGAAAAGACAGTGGATTCGATGTCACTGATAAGATAGAAGTTATTATATTTGCAGACGGAAACGTTCGCGACGAAGTCGAGTCCGCTCTCCGGATTTACAATGATTATGTCTCAGCCCAGACCCTGGCGCTCTCAATCGTGATCAGGAATGGGGAAGACGCCCCGAAGGAGGCTGTCGATGTTGAGTGGGATGAGGGAGTTTTGAGGATGGTGCTGAGTAGAGTATAAACCTGATTTAGTTTATAGCAATGTCAGAGGATTTAAAAGAAAACGTGCAGACACCCGAGGTGGAGAAGACACGTTACAGCGATGAGGAACTAGCCGAGTTCAAGGTTATCATCAATGATAAACTTGAGAAGGCGAGGACGGAATATAACACCCTCCGTAAGGTGATTATGCACAATGGGAGCAACGACATCGAGGACACGACCCCTTCCTTCAAGACGGTTGAGGACGACGGTGCGTATCAGCTTTCCAAGGAAGAGGCCAGTCAGCTTGCCCAGAGGCAGTATAAGTTCATCCAGAATCTTGAGGCTGCACTTGTGCGTATTGAGAACAAGACTTATGGCGTCTGCCGTGTGACGGGTAAGTTGATCCCGAAAGAGAGGCTTCGTCTTGTGCCTCATGCCACCTTGACCGTCGAGGCCAAGGAAATGCTTGCCAAAAAAGGCCGCAACTAGTGAGTATCTCCAAAGGTAAAAGATTCCTTCTTCTGGGTGTTCTCCTTGTGGTGATTGACCAGATCATCAAGATCGTGGTGAAGACAAACATGGAGATTGGCCAGCATATCTATGTGATAGGCAATTGGTTCCAGATCCTGTTCATAGAGAATGAGGGAATGGCCTTCGGGATGAAGTTCGGCGGTGCAGTCGGGAAATTCCTGCTCTCGTTTTTCAGGATAGGCCTTTTCGCGGCCCTGTGCTGGTGGATAACTTCCCTGGTCCGTAAATCTGTTGATGAAAACGGCGCCCAGGTTCTCCTTGAGGATGGGACACCCAAGGTTCCGACGGGAGTGCTTTGGGGCCTCGTCCTGATAACCGCGGGCGCATTCGGGAATATCATCGACAGCCTTTTCTACGGAATCATATTCAATTACGCCCCTTTCATGTTCGGACGGGTTGTGGACATGTTCTATTTCCCGATCATCGACACGACATGGCCCTCATGGATGCCTTTTGTGGGAGGAAAGGACTTTTTATTCTTTGCCCCGGTGTTCAATTTTGCCGACAGTTGCGTGACGGTAGGGGCCCTGTATCTGATATTCTTCCAGTATAAGTTCTTCGCCAGAAGCGACGAGCCTCAGAAGGATAAAAAGGAAGTCAGGACGAAATAATTTTGGCGGGAAGGTTTTTATCTTTATCTTTGCCGCTGCAAAATATTGGAGGTGTGGCCGAGTGGTCGATGGCGGCAGTCTTGAAAACTGTTGAACGGCAACGTTCCGGGGGTTCGAATCCCTCCGCCTCCGCA
>ONSC01000040.1:643-16575 GCA_900320365.1 uncultured Bacteroidales bacterium | reverse complement strand
GGAATGATTACATATCTTCAGGTCGTCCGGAAGGTGACCGTTTCCTCAACCGGTTCAACCACCATGTGTTCAGATATGTAATCTTGGACAGTATCCCCGAGGCGCCGAAACTGGAGGACATCAAGGCTCTCCGAATGCGGACAGACTTCAAGGGTGCTTCATCATTCAAATGCTCCGACGAGGATCTGAACAAGATTCACGATATGGTGGCATATACGATGGAAAACCTCGCTTTTGACGGCTATATGGTTGATTGCGCCAACCTCGAGAGACTCGGTTACGGCGGGGACGGCAACGCTTCGACCCTGTCGCTGCAGATAATGTTCGATGTCGCCCCTTTGTATGCCAACTGGCTCCAGGCGTGGAACGATGTCATCCGTGAGGATGGCGGTCTGCCTCATACCGCCCCGACCCCTTGGAGGGCTGGCGGAGGCCCTTATTGGTGCGGTTTCATAGTCCAAGCGCCCTGGCGGACTTATATGAGCTATGGCGATAAACGATTGATAGAGAGGTGCTATCCGACCATGAGGCATTGGCTTGAATATGTCGACACCTACACTGTGGATGGCCTTTTGAAGCAGTGGCCCGAGACTGAATACAGGCACTGGTTCCTGGGCGATTGGGCAGCTCCTGACGGGGTCGATGTCAGGGATCCGGAGTCCGTCGACCTTGTCAACAACTGCTCACTCTGCCAGGTTTACCTTGACCTTGTCCAGATAGCCTGCCTGCTTGGGAAAGAGGCTGATGCCAAAGAGTTCCAAGCCAGGTACGATGCGCTCGCTGATGTGATCAATGAAAAGCTTTTCCATCCGGAAAGCTCCATATACGCCAGTGGCTCACAGATTGACATGGCGT
This sequence comes from uncultured Bacteroidales bacterium, assembly GCA_900320365.1. Lineage (GTDB taxonomy): Bacteria > Bacteroidota > Bacteroidia > Bacteroidales > UBA932 > Cryptobacteroides. Next base: position 15,720 of record ONSC01000040.1, on the reverse strand, counting down.
ATCCGATGCTGGTGGGAATAGTTCCGGACAATCTCCGGAAACAAGTGAGAGACAAGCTGTTGGAGCGCACCGCAACGGTGTATGACGGCTATCTTAAGACCGGCCTTGTCGGTATCCCCGTGATCACGGAGTGGGCCACTTTGGCAGGGGAGTGTGACTATATGTACGGAATGCTCAAGAAGCATGGCTATCCGGGCTATCTTCATATGCTTGACAATGGGGCCACCGGGACCTGGGAGCATTGGAACGCGAGGCGCAGCCGTCTCCACAATTGTTTCAACGGCATAGGAAGCTGGTTCTACCAGGCGCTCGGCGGCATAATCCCCGATGCTCCAGGATATAGGCACGTGAGGATTAATCCGCAGATCCCTGAAGGTTTAGAGAGTGTGGAGGTCACCCAAAGAACACCCTATGGCGAGATAAAGGTCGTCCGGAACGGACGAAGTCTTCATTTTGAGCTACCTGTCGGCGTCACGGCCACAGTCGCCGGAAATGATTATTCATCAGGCGTTCACAATGTTGAGATATGATGTTTTTATAGAATGATATGTCATTATGAGCCGGAATATGACTAGAATCGGGTTTTTCAGTACCGGATTATGCACTTATTGGGGCCAATTCGCCGGTCTGCTCGACAAGTTGACCAAACACGCCTCCACGATTGTCTCTTGGATAAAAGAAAGCGAAAGGGTGGTTGTCTGTGACGCGGGAATGGTGGACAGCCCTCAGGTCGCCAGAGAGGCCGCCTGCCGGCTGAAAGAGTCAGCGGTGGATATGGTTTTCATCTATGTGGCCACCTATAGCCTTTCTTCCACGGTACTCCCTGTCGTGAAAGAGCTTGGATGCCCCGTTGTCCTGCTCAACATCCAACCAGGGCAATCCATTGATTACAAGATGATTAACTCCCTCAAGGACAGAGGGGAGAAGACTGGTCTTTGGCTCGAATACTGCCAGGCCTGCGCTATTCCGGAGATAGCCGGCGTCCTGTCATCGGCCGGTCTCAGGCGCTCCATCGTCACTGGACATCTCGGTGACGAGGCTACCAAGGCGGAGGTTATCTCTTGGGTCGAGGCGGCTAAGGCGGTGCGGGGAATGAGGGATAACAGGATGGGGCTGTTGGGCCATTACTATTGCGGAATGGTTGATGTGTACACAGACCTCCGCAAGGTATCCGCGACTTTCGGCACTCATCTGGAGGTTATCGAGATGGATGAGCTCGCTGCTATCCGGGATAAAGTGTCGGACCAGGAGGTTGAGGCAAAGGTGGATGAGTTCCGCGACAAGTTCGACGTTAATCCGAATTGCTCCGAATATGAGACTATAAGGGCGGCGAAGACCTCTGTTGCCCTTGATAAGATAGTCGAGGCACACGACTTGGGTTCTATGGCGTATTATTATGAAGGCTCTCCTGGAAACGTGAGTGAGGATATTGTGACTTCCGTCATTCCCGGTAACACTCTTCTGACGGGTAGGGGTATTCCGGTGGCAGGGGAATATGAGGTCAAGAACGCCCTTGCAATGAAGATCATGAGCCTTCTTGGCGCCGGAGGGTCCTTCTCTGAGTTCTATGCGATGGATTTCGAGGATGATGTCATCCTCCTTGGCCATGATGGCCCGGCACATTATCTGATGTCTGAGGACAAGGTTGAACTTGTGCCCCTGCCGGTCTATCACGGTAAACCCGGCAAAGGTCTGTCCATACAAATGACCGTCCGTTCGAGCGAAGTGACTCTCCTCTCTGTTTGTGAGGGTAAGGATGGCCTGTTTCTCCTGGTCGCTGAGGGTGAGACAGTTCCCGGAGAGGTACTTCAGATTGGTAACACCAATAGCAGATACCGTTTCCCTTGCGGTATGAGGGCTTTCTTTGACCAATGGTGCGAGGCTGGTCCTTCGCATCATTGCGCGGTAGGAATAGGACATATAGCTGACAAATTGGCCAAGGTCGCTTTCCTGACGGGAATAGGAGTCAAGATTGTCAGATAGTAAGAATAATTAACAGTTTTTTTGTATATTTAACACGAACTTTCGGATCATAACTATAACACTAATATATGCTTAACAGAAGAGATTTCTTAAAGTCCATGGCGGTCGCATCGGCCGGCGTGGCCCTCACGCCTGGAGAGATCCTCGGTAAGGAGAGTTTCGTTGGCGGCATGGCCGCCGCTAAGCCTAGGGGAGAGAAGGTCAAGATAGCCTTCGTCGGAATCGGCAATAGGGGCGAGCAGATCATAAACGATTTCACCAAGACCGGAATGATCGATGTCGTCGCCCTTTGCGATGTGGACATCGACGGTCCCCAGTGCAAGAAAGTCTTGGCCATGTATCCCAAGGCCAAGAGGTTCCGTGATTATCGTCAGATGTTCGACAAGTGCGGAAATGAGTTTGAGGCCGTGGCCGCCGCTATCCCTGACCACTCCCATTTCCCGATCGCCATGCTCGCCTTGAACCAGGGTAAGCATATCTATCTTGAGAAGCCGATGTGCCGTACCTTCCATGAGGCGGAGCTAATGATGGCCGCCGCCAGGAAGCGTCCCAACCTGGCCACCCAGGTGGGCAACCAGGGGCACTCTGATGCCAACTACTTCCAGTTCAAGGCTTGGATGGACGCCGGCATTATCAAGGATGTCACGGCCGTTACCGCCCACATGAACAATTCCCGTCGCTGGCATAGTTTTGACGCTAAGAAGATGTACCGTATGCCTGCCCAGCAGTCAATCCCGAGGGGGATGGACTGGGACACCTGGCTCGGTGTGACTCCTTACCATGACTTTAACGAGAAGTACCATCAGGGAGACTGGCGTTGCTGGTACGACTTCGGTATGGGCTGCCTCGGAGACTGGGGAGCGCATATTCTTGACACTGTACATGAGTTCCTTGAGCTCGGCCTCCCTTATGAGGTGAGCATGCTCTACGAAAGCGGTCACAACGACTATTTCTATCCATATTCCTCGACCATTCTGTTCCGCTTCCCTCAGAGGAATGGGATGCCGCCTGTGGACGTGACTTGGTACGATGGACTCGACAACTTGCCGCCTCTTCCTAAGGGATATGGCGCTGGTGTCTCAACAGCCGATGTTCCCGCCTCTGGTCAGAATGTCGGTCCAGTCGCCAAGATATCTCCTGGTAAGATTATATACACTAAGGACTTGATATTCAAGGGAGGAAGCCATGGAAGCACTCTCTCTATCATTCCTGAGGAGGCCGCCAAGGATATGGCTTCCAAGTTGCCGGAGGTGCCCAAGAGCCCTTCGAACCACTTCGAGAACTTCCTTCTCGCCTGCCAGGGTATCGAGAAGACCCGTTCGCCGTTCGAGATCAACGGTGTTCTATCTGAGGTCTTCTGCCTTGGTGTGATAGCCCAGAGGCTCAACGCCAAGTTGTATTTCGATCCCAGGACCAAGCAGTTCACCAACAACGACTTCGCCAACGCTATGCTGGTTGGGCAGCCGCCTCGCAGGGGTTGGGAGGAGTTCTACAAGATGTAATTGTTCCGATTATGAGAAGGATAGCATTCGCTCTGTTGGCGCTTGCGTTATGCGCCTGCGGAGGCGGACCCAAGGAGACAGCTCAGGATAACTCCCTGACGTCCCAAGAGAAGAAAGACGGCTGGGCCCTGTTGTGGGACGGAAAGACCACGGAAGGATGGAGAGGTGCCAAACTTGACGCCTTCCCTGATCACGGATGGGTGATTGAGGATGGTGTCCTGAAGGTCCTCAGCAGTGATGGAAGCGAGTCCACCAATGGAGGTGATATCATCACGACCAGGCTCTATAAGAACTTCATTCTTAAGGTGGACTTCAAGATCACCGAGGGTGCGAACAGTGGCATCAAGTACTTTGTAGACCCGACCCTGAATAAGGGTACGGGCTCCGCGATCGGCTGCGAGTTCCAGGTTCTTGACGACCTCCGTCATCCCGATGCCAAACTTGGCGTTAAGGGTAACAGGACCTTGGGTTCTTTGTATGACCTCATTCCCGCTCCGGCAGACAAGCCCTTTGACATCAACTCATGGAACACTGCCCAGGTGGTTGTCCAGGGCAATCATGTGGAGCATTGGCTGAATGGCGTGAAACTCCTTGAGTACGAGCGTAATAATCAAGAGTGGAACGCTCTGGTGGCCTATAGCAAGTATAAGGATTGGCCGAACTTCGGTAATTATGAAGAGGGCTATATCCTCCTCCAGGACCACGGTGACGAGGTCTGGTATAAGAACATCAAGATCAAGGAGTTAAAGTAAGTTCCAATGCAAGACAGACGTGGTTTTCTTAAGGCCGTCGCGACTGCTTCGGTCGGTGTTGTTATCGCACCTGGCGAGATAATTGGAAAGGAGAAGGGACTTGATGTCCCTTCTCCCGCTTCTGATGAGGCAATTGTAAAAGGAAATGAATCCTTGCAGGTTTTGGGCACTGAAGATCCTGTGCTCAATAAGATCAGGCAGGCTAGATATGTGGCCGCGCCTTCCAGTGTCAAAGCCCAATCACTAGGCATCCTCCATTATTCTGACATCCATGGGGATAATATAGCGGTCGCCAGGATCCATGACCTTCTTGGCAAATACGGCCATTACATTGATGCGGTGCTTGCCACAGGTGATTCGGTTCTCTACTACGCTGACGGTACCAAAGAGTATCCAAACGACGCTAAATGGTGGCGCGCTTCCGGACTCGCCGAGAAGTCACTCTTCGTCCTCGGCAATCACGACAGTGCTGTCAGGTCCAATGAGAAAGGCCACCTGGAAGGCTCTGCTGATTGGGACTTCAAAGGAAAGGAGTGGGATTTCGATACTTATTACGCCGATTATATAGACAAGCTTGGATATGTCATGCCTAAAGGATATGACAACCCTTCAAGCCCGTATTACAAATCCTGTTTCTGGCATAAGGATTTCGCCGATGCCAAGATAAGGCTCCTGGGTCTTGACTGCATGCACTTCAACGATGGTTTCCGCTATCTTACTAACGAGCAGGAATCATGGCTCTCGGCAAGGCTTGCTGATACTCTTGACCCTTCCAATCCCGCATACGGCTATTCTGTCATAGTCTCCACACATTATCCTCTGGATGATTTCGAGGGGGACAACGAGAGATGGGAAGAGTCAAAGCACCGTTTTATCTACAACCAGAATTCCCAGGGTGGCCGAGTCATGGATCACAGGACCGGGGACGCGACTAACTTTCACACCCCGACAACTCTTTCCTATATTGCCAGTAAGCGTTTTTCGATGAGGTCGAAAGTACCTGCCCCCACAGAGCAGTATGGTTATGTCTCAGGTACTTCGAATCCTCTCGCGGATATTGTTCAAGCCTGGGTGGACAAGGGAGTGAAGTTTGTTGTCTGGCTCACAGGCCATTGCCACAGAGACATGCTGTATTATCCGGTGAAATACCCTGGCCTGCTATGTCTCACAATCGATCAAGCCGGAAACCTTCGCGGGAATTCGGTTACTGATCGGGGAGAGGATCTCGAGTCCCGGTTCTGCGCTAACTACTACGGGATTGATACCCAGAACGGACTGTTCAAGATAGTGAGGCTTGGCCTTTCGATGACCCGCTACATGGTCCAGAAAGATGTACTCTGCTATGACTACATCAATCGGAAAGTGATATTTGAGTGATATTGAGATTTATTTCCTCTCCTTTCCGCCGAGAATCGATCTGACTTTCAGGGGCTCGTTGGTGGTTATGCAATCGACACCCTGACCAATCATCTCTTTGATATCCTCTTCCTTGTCGACAGTCCAGACGTTGACACTCATCTTCCTGTCGTGGGCTTCCTTAACCCACGTGGGGTTCTTCTGGAACACGCTGTAGTGGTAATCAATGCCGTTGATACCTTTGGCGAGAACCTCTTCAGGGCTCATATTCCCTGAAAGATACTGGTTGGTGAATCCGGGGCAGAGGGCGGCTATCCTCTCGCATATGTTCCGGCTGAAAGAAATGAATATCACTTTCTTGGGATCGAACAGGCCGTGCCTTTTGAGAGCTTCTATGCTCTTGTCCACCATGTAGTCCTCATGGGCCTTGTCAATCTGCGACTTGAGCTCGAATACCAGCACTGTGCCTCCCTTCTCTCCCTGGGTCAGATACTCGTCGAGGGTGGGGAGTTTCTCTCCGTTCTTCAGACGATAATCCTTGAAATCAGCGTAGTCATGGGTCTGGATATTCACACCCTTGATGTCGCGATCGTGGTGGACAACAATCACGAGGTCGGAGGTCATATGGACATCGAATTCGCTTCCCCATAAGTGGTTCTTCTGGGCAAGCTCAAGCGACTTGATTGAGTTCTCGGCGTAACCTGCCTCCTCACAGTTCCAATAGCCTCTATGGGCGGTGATGGCGACTTTGGGAGCGCATGAAGCAGCTAATGCGACTAAGGTGGATACGGCTGCGGCAAAAACTATTAATCTTCTCATATTGGATAATGTTTATAAGTTTCAGTGTTCCTTACAAATTTAATAATTTCTTGATATAATCTTGCCTGTAGTCCTGGACATTCTCGTTCCACCAGGCCTTGTATGGCTCAGGAATGGACGCCGACCAATGGTTGCGGTAGGGGCTGCTGATCACCTGGATATCACCAGCGACACCATTCAGGCCGGAGAATATCTCTGAGGGCGGGCATGTAGTGTCCACAAGGCCTATCTCGACGAGGAAACGGGCCTTGGACCCTCTCATGAGTAAGGCTCCGTCGAAGTAGGGAGCCACTTTCTTCGCTTTCCGAGCGTTCTTCTCGGTCAGAATACTTGTGTCCACATTCAGTCTCGTGGAAGTTGGTGTATCAACTCCGTTATATTCCATGGGCCATGGCCAGGCGTCGTTCCTGCCTTGAAGGTAACCGCCGTTTCCGATCATCGCCGGCACATTGATCACCACATCCGTGATACGGTCGTCAAGTCCGGCCAGGGCGACCGCCTGCGCCCCGCCTTGGCTTTCTCCGAGCAGGACAATGGTTTTCCCGTCCCATGCCGGATCCAAAGTTATATAGTCCAATGCCCGGATCGCTCGAAGGATCATTTTCCTGAAGTAATAAGAGTTCCTGGATGTGATTGGACGGATACTGTAGTTCTTCAGCGGGCCTTCCTCAAGCGTTTTGTAATATGCGTCATCGGCATCATTCAGCATCCCGTGCGCATTGAAATCGAAGGCTATGGCTCCATTTTGGGCCAAATCAGCGGCGACCTGGGCATGAGCCTTACACCAATCTCCGGAAACCCCGGCGGCATGAAGTTGGATGATTATGGGCAGTGACCCTTCACGGGCGTCTTTCGGCTTCGCCACGTAGCCCCTTACGGGAACCGTGTCCAAGGCGCTGACCTCAACATCAAAGCACTCTATACCATCGCCACGAATGGTGACAGGTTTTGACATAACAGTCGTCTTTTTCGCCCGGAGATGGCGTATCTGGCGTTCCCAGTATCGCTTGAGATCTTTAGGGGTTTGAAAACCAGGCTCGAATGCTGATCCGTTTATGACATATCCAATCCTTATCGCGTCTTCGGAAGGATTGAGGTTCATCGGTATCCTCTCAGGAAAAGTTCCTTCTGGCCTGAACTCCAACATAACGGCCACAGGTCCGGTTCTGACATCGGTGAACACGACCCGCGGGCTGGTGATAACCCCGATTTTCTCTACACGGGTCATCACTCCGTTTTCGAATACCGCGACCTCAAGTGGGTTTGGGTAATCCTTGACAGGCTCAACGCTCACGATGACCGTGTCTGACGAGGCATACTGACCGTCAGGATGGTTGAGTCCAAATCTTAGGCTGGTCACGATCCCGGCACCCAGGCAAGGTGAAAGGGACAGGAAGATTCCGATTGCGGTGACCGAGAAGAATCTGGAGAGATTGAGCATATAAATTAGGTTTAAAGATTTCGATTGCGTGCCATTGGTAAATATAGGCATATTCTTACTGAATAATCGCGGAAATTGGTTATTTTTGTCAGATAAGTGTTTTAGACAAATTATTTCAAAAGATATGGTTAAAGTTAATTTGGGAGGTTGCGACTCCTTCGTGAAAGACGCTGATTACAAAGTTTATGTAGAGAAAGCCCTTGAGGCATTGGATATATTGAAAAGCGGCAGTGGCGCCGGCAATGATTTCCTCGGATGGAAGCATCTACCTTCAGAGACTCCCGAGTCACTTATAGCCGATTGCGAGGCTGTTCGTGATTGCTGGAAAGCCAAGGGTGTCGACCTCGTGGTTGTGATCGGCATAGGTGGATCATATCTCGGAGCGCGCTGCGCCATTGAGGCTCTCTCTCATAATTTCGCGAAGCAGCTCTCCGGAAAAAAGGATGCCCCTGAGGTGGTTTTCGCAGGTAATAATCTCTCAGAGGAATATCTCGCCGAGCTTATGGATCTGGTCGCTGAGAGGAATGTGGCCACTGTGGTGATATCCAAGTCCGGCACCACTACTGAGCCGGCGGTCGCCTTCCGCGTGGTCAAGGAATATATTGAGAAGAATTATAAGGATGCCTCCGAGAGGATAGTCGCCATCACTGACGCCAAGAAAGGCGCTTTGAAGACTCTCGCGACCCAGGAGGGATATAAGACTTTCGTGGTTCCCGACAACGTGGGAGGCCGTTATTCGGTGCTTACTCCAGTGGGCTTGCTGCCTATCGTCTTGGCTGGTTTTGATGTTCGCGAGATGCTAGCCGGCGCTAAGGAGATGGAGGAGGCCTGCCTGGTCAAATCCGAGGGCAATCCCGCTGTCAAATATGCCGCGATGAGGAATCTGCTTTATTCGGAGCTCGGTAAGAAGGTCGAGATCCTCGTAGCTTACAATCCCAAGCTCCAGTATCTGGGTGAATGGTGGAAGCAGCTTTACGGAGAGTCTGAGGGCAAGGAACTTAAAGGTATATTCCCGGCTTCCGTTAATTTCACGACTGATCTCCATTCTATGGGACAATTCATCCAGGAAGGTGAGAGGATTATGTTCGAGACTGTTGTGAGTGTTGAGAAGAGCAACCGTTCAGTCATCATCGGCAGTGATCCCCAGAATCTGGATCAGCTCAACTATCTGGCTGGCCAGCATGTGGAGCATTGCAACGCGATGGCGCAGTTAGGTACCAAACTCGCTCACATAGACGGTGGTGTGCCCCAGCTTGAGGTTTCGATCGAGAAACTCAGCGCATTCAATCTGGGGGGCCTGTTCCAGTTCTTCGAGTACGCATGTGGAATCAGCGCCTATGTGCTTGGAATTAATCCTTTCAACCAGCCGGGTGTGGAAGCATACAAGAAGAATATGTTCGCCCTCCTGGAGAAACCGGGATACGAGGAGCAGACTAAGGCCATCAAGGAGAGACTATAATTATGCTCTGCCAGGATAAATTCAGAGAGACTTACAAGAGGGAGCCTGAAAGGATATCCTTCTGCCCATATCGTGTATGCCCTATCGGGGCCCATTCCGACCATCAACTCGGGAAAGTCACGGGCTTCGCCATTGACAAGGGCATCCATATCGCATATTCCCCGAAACTCAATGGTGTCATCGAATTGGCGTCCCTCCAATTCCCGAAGAGGGCGCAGTGGCACCTTAGGGATGTCCCGGAGGAGAAGCGTGGAGATTGGGCGGACTATCTCCGTGGAGCCACGAAAGAGCTTTTCCAGGCCTATCCTTTGAGGGTGGGATTGAGCGGTGTGATTGAGGGGTCGCTACCTATCGGTGGCCTATCCTCATCCGCGGCTGTGACCATCGCTTTCATGAAAGCGTTGTGCCGGGTCAATGATCTCCATCTTGACGACAGGGACTTGATTTTAATGGCCAAGGCTGCGGAGAATAAGTATGTGGGCGTTTCCTGCGGTAAACTGGATCAAAGCTGTGAGGTCTTTTCTAAAAAGGATCATCTTCTCTACTTGGACACTCTTGACGACAGTTACGAGCTGATTCCGACTTCTCCATCAATGAAACCCTATGAGATCGCCATTTTCTTCAGCGGGGTGGAGAGAAATCTCGCAGGCAGCAAGTTCAATATGAGGGTTGATGAGTGCAAGAGCGCGGCATACGCCTTGAAGGCTTATGCCGGAATGGAATACGGGAAGTTCAAGGAGACATATCTCCGGGAAGTTCCTGTCGAGGTCTTCGAGCGTTTCAAGGATCGTCTTCCTGACACATGGCGTAAAAGAGCGGAGCACTGGTTCACCGAGTACGAGCGCGTGGAAAAGGGTGTCGAGGCTTGGAGAAAGGGAGATATTGAGGAATTCGGACGTCTTAGCTTCGAGAGCGGCCGCTCCTCGATTGAGAGTTGGGAGACCGGTTCACCTGAGCTTAAGAAGATATATGACATAATGACCAGGACGGATGGAATCTATGGCGGGCGATTCAGTGGAGCTGGTTTCAAGGGCTGCTGCATGGCACTGATAGATCCATCGTTCCGGGATAGCATATTCGAGAAAGTTGAGAGGGAATATCTCGCTGATTTCCCTGAGCTGAAAGGACATTATTCGGCGTACGTCTGCCATAGTGCGGATGGCGTCAAGATATAGTAAAACTGGTGACAATGAAATGCCTCATCCTCGCGGCCGGCTATGCGACTCGGCTGCGCCCTTTGACCGATAATTTCCCTAAGCCCCTCCTGGAAGTTGGTGGAAAGCCCATCTTGGACTGGCTGGTCGATGACATCGCCGCGACTGGAAAGGTTGACGGTTTCGTTGTCATCTCCAACCACAGGTTCGCCAGGATCTTTGAGAATTGGGTGGCAGGACGTCCTGATGACATCAAGGTGGTGGATGACGGCACATCCACCAATGAGACTCGCCTCGGGGCTGTGAGAGACATGCTGTTCGCCATCGATACGCTGGGTATTGACGACGACCTTCTGGTAATCGCAGGGGATAACCTCTTGGATTTCAGTCTCAGCGGCTTCATAGACTACTCGCTGGCGAAAGGTACTTCCTGTGTGATGAGATACTTCGAGGAATCCACTGAGATACTCCGCAAGGGTGGGGTCATGTCTGTGGACGAGAACGGGCTGATTCTTGACATGGAAGAAAAACCAGCCGAGCCGAAGGCCAATTGGGCATGCCCTCCTTTTTATTTCTATACAAAGGAAGATGCCGCCAGGATTCCCGAGGCTATCGCGTCTGGATGTGGTGTGGATGCTCCTGGCAGCCTTGTAGCCTGGTTGTCCTCAAAGGCTCCTGTCCATGCGATGGAAATGCCAGGCAAGCGATTCGACATCGGAGATCTTAAGAGTTACGAGGCTGTGAGGTCTGAATTTGATAAACTTGATAAATAACTGGATATGAGACGTTTCCTTTTTGCTGCCACAATCATCGGTGCGGTCGCCATCTTGGCGTCTTCCTGCCGTGGCGAAAAGACAGTTTCCCGTCAGGCGGGAGATGACATATATGTCTGCGCTTATATTTGGCCCTCATGCCATGACGACCCCTTAGGCCATAAGTGGCTTTGGGAAGATGGAATAGGTGAGTGGGAAGTCATAAAGCAAGGAGACAAACGATTCCCCGAGCATTATCAGCCTCGCCAGCCACTCTGGGGGTATGAGTTGGACAATGATCCTGTCGTTGTCGAGAAGTGGATCCAGACAGCTTTGAAGTACGGGGTGAACACTTTCATCTACGACTGGTACTGGTATAACGACCCGGATGGCTACAGTGGTCCTTACCTTGAGAGCGCCCTTAACGACGGCTTTTTGAAGGCCCCCAGCCATGATAAGATGAACTTTTACATCATGTGGGCCAACCACGATGTGAAATACAACTATTGGAACTATCACAAGTGGGGCGATAACGAGGAGCGTCTGTTCAATCCCGATGTGGACTGGGATCAATTCAAGAAGGTTGTTGACAGGGTTATAAACCAGTATTTCAAGCTTCCAGAATATGTCAAGATAGACGGATGCCCTGTGCTGGGAATATTCTCGATTGAGAATTTCGTCCGCGGGTTGGGTTCGCTCGAGGAGGCGGCAAAGGCGATGGATTATTTCCGTTCTGAGGTGCGTAAGGCTGGGTTCCCTGATCTTCATCTTCAGCAGATCCAAGGCGGCGGAAGCCGGATGAGCGAGGAAAGGATCGAGTATATGAAAAAGAATATCAAGGCTTTGGGCATCAATAGTGAGGCGCTTTACAACATGGGTGGTTTCAATCCGGACTACCTCGTTCAGGGAGCTGAGGCCATAGAGATCCGCAAGCAGATGGATGAGGCGTTCGATATTCCTGTTTTCCCTTGTGTGTCAATCGGGTGGGACGATACTCCACGTTTTCCGGCAAAGGGCCCCGACCATGTCACCCGTTGGCATAACACGCCACAGTCTTTCGCCACTTTCCTCGCCAAGGCTAAGGAATATGTTAACACACATCCGGATCAGCCGCGTTTCATGATGATCAACGCATGGAACGAGTGGGTGGAAGGTAGCTATCTTCTTCCTGACCGTCTGAACGGCTTTGGTTATCTGGAGGCGGTCCGTGATGTACTTGATGGCAAGTACGACAATTAATGACCTTAAGACCTATGAGAAAAGAGTTCTTGGTTTTTGCCACGTTACTGGCGCTGCCTCTTGGGCTTTTCGCCCAGAAGCAGGAGATCCGTGACGTGGACATAACAATAAAGCTCTCCGAAAAGGGTTCAGCCATTTTCGATGAGCGATGGGACATCAACACAGGCCCCGACATAACGGAGTGGTACCTTGTCCGCGAGAACCTCGGGGATATCATTATTCCCGGTTTAACCGTTCTTGATGGTGATAGCGGCAAGCGGCTTGAGGATATAGGGGAATGGGACATCAATAAGACTCTCGACGAGAAGGCGGGGAAGTCTGGCATAGTGCATAAGGATGAGGGTGTGGAGTTGTGTTGGGGTATCGCTCCCAGAGGGGACCGTGTCTTCTACGCCATCTATAGCATGGTCAAGGCGATGAAGTCTCTCAATGATTATGACATGCTCCATCTGCAGGTTGTCTCCCCCGGAATGAGTACTCCTCCGCAACACATCAAAGTGACCGTGCGGGCTAATGGTATCCAACTGGACACCACCAACACCCGGGCTTGGGGTTTCGGCTTCGAAGGCACCACGACATTCACTGACAGCACGATAGTTTACGAGTCCACCAAGCCTCTCAGGACAAATGACTCCGCTATCATCTTGCTTCGCTTCAATAAGGGCTTGTTTGAACCTCTTAGTGTCCAGGAACGTGATTTTCAGGAGGTTCTGGATGTCGCGCTCAAAAAAGCCAAGTTTGCCGACGATCCGGAGGATGACACCTTGACCGACGTTCTAGCAGGTTTCTTCACGTTGGTCGTGATGTTTTTCCTTTTCGTTTTCCCTTTCATCAGGCTGTTCAGACGTTCTTCCGGAAAGATAACCAAGAGGGATAAAAAGAGGATTCTCGGAATCAAGCCTAAGAATGTGGAGTGGTTTCGGGACATACCTCTTGAGGGCAATCTGGCCGCTGAAGATTTCATACTGCGGAAACTAGAGGATAAGCATCAAAGCAACAACCTTGCCCTTGCGATTATTTTGAGACTTGTGAACGAGGGCTATCTGGAGCCTTCCAGGGAACTTGATGGCGGGAAGATAGAGCTCAGGTTCACCGGCAAGAGTCCGGCGAGCATGTATTCCTATCAGAAGCGCTTCTTCAATATTTTGAAAGAGTCGGCTGGAGAGGATAATGTCCTGCAGGACAAAGAGTTCTCAAGTTGGGCCAAGGCTAATTCCAGCAAGGTGTACCAATGGTCCCAGGACTCTCAGACCTTAGGCTCGTCGTTCCTTAAAGAGAAAGAGTACTATAACAGGAATTATAAGTTCACTTCATCCGGTCAGGAGCAAGCGCGTCGGGTGATGGGGCTCAAGAAATTCCTTGAGGACTTCACCCTTCTCTCACAGAAAGAGACGATTGAGGCCGGGCTTTGGAAAGAGTATCTCGTCCATGCCGCTCTTTATGGAATAGCTGACAAAGTCGCTAAACAGCTTAAGGATATTGATCCAAAACTGTTTGAGCAGACTTTCACATACGATTACAAGACCTTCACCTCGATTATGGGCAGCGGTCGCTCGATTTCCGACCATGTACATACCGCCGCGATTTATGGAGCGCCTAGGCCCACTTATTCATCAGGCGGAGGTGGCTATAGTGGTGGTCATAGCAGCCGCGGTGGTTATGGCGGTCATACCTCCCACAGCGGTGGCGGTGGTTTCAGCGGCGGCGGCCGTGGAGGAGGTGGGCGATGAGAATACAATTGATACAATCATCTCCTGTATGGGAGAATCCCTCTCAAAGCTTGGCTGAGCTTGAGACTATACTTTCCTCGTCACCGGAAGCCGATCTTGTCGTTCTTCCAGAGATGTTCGCGACCGGATTCGTGACTAAGCCTGGGGCTGTCTCCGAAGTCTCCGGACGTGAGGGCCTGGACTGGATGAGGGATTATGCTGTCAGAAATGGCAGGGCGGTGGCTGGAAGTCTTTCCACAACGTCTCCCGAGGGGTTCCGTAACAGGTTCTATTTCGTGTTCCCCGACGGAGCGGTGTCTTATTACGACAAGCGGCACTTATTCACCTATTCGGGGGAACATAAGCGATATGTCCCTGGGACAGAACGTGTTATTGTTGAGTATATGGGTGTCAGGATCCTGCTCCAGGTTTGTTATGACCTGCGTTTCCCGGCATTCGCAAGGAACCGCCTAGTGGATGGGCGTCCTGAATATGACCTCATCCTTTATGTGGCCAGTTGGCCGGAGTCAAGGATCGCCGCATGGGACGCCTTGCTCAAAGCCAGAGCTATTGAGAACGCTTGTTATGTGGCTGGAGTGAACCGTGTCGGTTCAGATCCAAAGAATCTATATCCAGGACATACTACATTAATTAATCCTTTGGGTGAAGTGCTTTCAATTTGTAAGCAAAATGCGGTTGACACTCTAATTTGTGAAGTTTCAATGGAGTTTCTGGATGCTTACAGGCAAGGGTTCCCGGTTTTGGCTGACGCTGATTAGAAACGATTTATATTAATATTCCCTTGATTATTTGAACTTGTTTTCTTTTATTTGTATCAGGTTATAGTTTATAACAACATGAGTATTTTATCAATTCTCGCCCTCTCCCTTCTTATCCTCGCTCTTCCATAG
>ONSC01000040.1:0-609 GCA_900320365.1 uncultured Bacteroidales bacterium | reverse complement strand
TCGACACCACGCTCAGGGACGGCGAGCAGGTCCCGGGGTGTCAGCTCAACACCGTTGAGAAGATCCAGGTGGCCAAGGCTCTTGAGCAGCTGGGTGTGGATATCATTGAGGCGGGATTTCCCATTTCCAGCCCTGGAGATTTCAATTCGGTAGTTGAGATATCTAAAGCCGTGACCTGGCCTGTCATCTGTGCCCTTTCGAGGGCGGTGGAGAAAGACATAGATATGGCTGCGGATGCCTTGAAGTACGCGAAGCGCAAGCGGATCCACACTGGAATAGGCACCTCGGATGAGCATATCCGTTATAAGTTCAACTCCAATCGGGAGGAAATCCTTGAACGTGCGGTCCGGGCTGTCAAGTACGCCAAGAAATATGTGGAGGATGTCGAGTTCTATGCGGAGGATGCCGGACGTACAGACAATGAGTATCTCGCCCGTGTCGTGGAAGCCGCGATCAAGGCTGGCGCGACAGTTGTGAATATTCCTGACACGACAGGTTACTGCTTGCCGGAAGAGTATGGGGCGAAGATTAAATACCTTGTTGAACATGTGGATGGGATCGAGAAAGCGGTCATATCTACCCACTGCCATAACGATCTTGGGATGGCTA
>ONSC01000004.1 GCA_900320365.1 uncultured Bacteroidales bacterium | reverse complement strand
CAGGGTCTCGCCCTTGGTAACTATGGTGGAATGCTCCAGATTGGTATGGAAGATCCTACCGGGGAATATGAGACCGCATATATTGACGTGAAGAGCATTATCGCCTCGCATGTGTTCAAAGGTCCAAAGGGAAGCCCTTTGTCTCCCCAGGTGGTCACCGAGGCCGAGGTAAAGGAAGCCCTCAAATCCGGATATAAGAGCCCCTATTTCGGGAAATTAGTGACTCTCAATGGTTTGACCTACGGTAAAGAGATATTCGTCCTTATCTATCTTGACAGCAATGCCGACAAGAAGGCCTCTTCCAACCGCTTGTTCCTCTCGGATAGCCAGTGGGGGGTTGAGACCTGGGCATTCAGCGCCCAGCAGATGAAGAAATATTTGCAGTGGGGTGTCTGGGATTCCGCTAAGATCGGCAATTCTGGGGACTACAATTATGGCACGGTCAGCGATCATCGCACCGATCTTATAAACAATGCGGCGGCCTATGCTGTGAGCCAGTATTTCAAGATGTCAGGCGGCACTGAGATACAGGTGCGTTCCAGCGGGTACGCCAAGTTCGCCGACACTCCGATCGACCAGGCTATCCTTAATGGGGCAAAGATCAATCTGACCGGCATCCTGACTAACTACAACGGCGCGGCCCAGTTTACCCTCATTGACCTTGACGGCGTCAAGATCCAATAGACCATACATTATGAGAAAAACAATATTAGCGATAGGAGTGATTGTGGCGATGACAGCTTGTGCACCCAAGAACCCTTTCTTGCAGGAATGGGACACCCCTTACGGCATCCCGCCGTTCGATAAGATAACCCTTGCTGATTATATTCCCGCCGTCAAGGCCGGTATTGAGCAACAGGAGAAGGAATTGGAAGCGATCTTGAGTAATCCGGAGGCTCCGACTTTCAAGAACACTATCGATCCTTATGAGCAGTCAGGGGAAATCCTCGAGAAGGTCACGGGAGTGCTGTTCAATCTCCAAGAGACCGATGGCGGTCCCGAGATGGAGAAAGTCGCCGAGGAGGCAACCGAGCTTCTTACCGCCCTTGATAACTCCATCTCAATGAACAAGAAGTTCTTCGAGAGGGTCAAGGTGATTTACGAGGCTGATCAGAGCGCCTTGACAAGAGAGCAGCAGATGGTCCTTAAAAACCTCTATAAGAGTTTCACCCGCAATGGAGTTGATCTGGATGAGGCCTCACAGGAGCGTCTGAAGGAAATCAACATCAAGATCGCCGGTCTCCAGCAGAAATTCGGAACCAACCTTCTCGCTGAGAATAACGCTTTCAAGGACAAGTTCGGGATTCCCGTCTCGTCCTACACTGACGAGATGACATCCTGTGAGGACCGTTCCCGCAGGGAGGAAATGTTCAAGGCATATTCATCAAGGGGTAACAATGGTAACGAGTATGACAATAAGGCGCTCGCCCTTGACATCTTGAAACTCCGCGCCGAGAAAGCCAAGATGCTTGGTTTCGATTCTTTCGCCGCCTATCAGCTTGACGACCAGATGGCAGGAAATCCGGCTACGGTGGATGAGTTCCTTGACAAAATCCAAAAATCCGCCAACGTGAAGGCTAAAGAGGAAGTCGCTGATATGCAGAAGATTATGGATGAAGATATCGCTGCAGGTAAGCTTCCGAAGGGATCGAGCATCCAGCCTTGGGATTGGTTCTATTATGCTGATAAGGTCAGGGCTCGCAAGTATGCCCTTGATGAGAGTCAGACCAAGCCATATTTCAAGATGGAGAATGTCAGGGAGGGTATTTTCGCCGCCGCTCATAAGATATATGGCATCAATGTGGAGCCATTGGATGGCGTCCCCGTGTACAATCCAGCTGTCGAGACCTTTAAAGTCACAGACTCTGACGGCAGTCTTCTCGGAATATTCATGACCGACTATTTCCCCCGTTCCTCCAAGAGAGGTGGAGCGTGGATGAATGTTTTCCGTGACCAGTACCTCGACAAGGATGGCAAAGACGTGCGTCCTATCGTGGTCAATGTCGGTAATATGAATCCTCCGACAGAGACTGAGCCGGGACTTCTGACCATTGATAACGTGGAGACCGTTTTCCATGAGTTCGGCCACGGATTGCATGGGCTTTTGACGAAGTGCGCCTATAAATCAGTGAGCGGAACAAGCGTCAAGCGTGACTTCGTGGAGACATTCTCTCAGTTCAACGAGAACTGGGCTTTCCAGCCCGAGATTCTCGCCATGTATGCGAAGCACTACCAGACAGGGGAGGTTATCCCCGATTCTCTTGTGGCTAAGATAAACAACTCACGCAAGTTCAACCAGGGCTTTATGACAGCGGAGCTTTGCGCGGCGTCGATTCTGGATATGAAATGGCATGAGTTGACTCTTGAGGACTTGGCGAAAATGAGCGAGGGAGACCAGGCTGCTAATGTTGCCGCTTTCGAGGATAAGGTCTGCAAGGAGATGGGTCTTCCCGGAGAGATTATCCCCCGCTATCGCACGACCTATTTCAACCACATCTTCAATAGCGGTTATAGCGCTGGTTACTATAGCTATCTTTGGGCGGAAGTACTTGATAAAGACGCCTTTGAATACTTTGAGGAGAACGGGATTTACAATCCTGCCGTGGCAGCGAAGTTCCGCCAGACTTTCCTTGAGAGGGGAGGTAGTGAGGAGCCGATGGTGCTTTACATGATGTTCCGTCGCGCGCAGCCCGATCCTGGAGCCTTGCTTAGAGCTAGAGGCCTTGAATAGACAATTGTTTTAAATCATATTATTTATGAAAAGAATCCTTTTGATGGTCCTGGCGTGTGGCCTTGCTTTCACCTTCACGGCGAAGGCTGATGAGGCCCGCCTGCTCAGGTTCCCCGCCACCAACGGAACCGATGTCGTTTTCTCCTATGCTGGAGATTTGTTCACAGCTCCCCTTGCCGGAGGCGAGGCGAAGCGTCTCACCTCGCACATCGGTTACGAGATGTTCGCGAGATATTCCCCTGACGGGAAGACCATAGCCTTCACAGGTGAGTATGACGGCAATAGGGAAGTTTATATTATTCCCGCCACAGGCGGAGAGCCCACGCGTCTTACCTACACCGCCACCAATGGCCGTGACGACCTTGGTGACCGTATGGGACCCAATAATATAGTCATGGGGTGGACTGTTGACGGGAAATATGTCATATACCGCAACAGGACTGGTGACGGTTTCCCTGGAAAATTGTGGAAAGTCTCCATCAACGGAGGGATGCCTGAGGAGCTGCCTCTTCCCGAGGGTGGTTTCTGCAGCTATTCCCCGGATGGCAAGAAACTGGCTTACAACCGTGTGATGAGGGAGTTCCGCACCTGGAAGTACTATCGCGGCGGAATGGCCGACGAGGTCTGGGTATATGACGGTAAAAAGGTTGAGAAGATCACGGATAACGACGCCCAGGACATCTTCCCGATGTGGGTGGGTGATGAGATTTATTTCGTCTCTGACCGTGACATGACGATGAATGTCTTCGTCTATAACACCAAGACGAAGGCCACTTCCAAGGTCACCAATTTCGATGATTTCGACGTGAAGTTCCCCAGCACCAATGGTAAGTTGGTCATTTTCGAGAAGGGAGGCTTCCTTTACAAACTCGATCCCGCCACGAAGAAGGCTGAGCAGATCCACATCACCCTCGCTTCCGACCTGGTATATTCACGTACCGAGTATAAGAAGGTCAGCGGAAGAGGTTTCAGCGTATCTCCAGATGGCAAGAGAGCGGCTGTGATCGCCCGTGGAGAGGTCTTCGACGTGCCTGTGGGCAAGGGTATCACGAGGAATATTTCTCAGACTCCTGGTGCCAATGAAAGAGGCGCTTCATGGAGTCCTGACGGCAAATATATCGCCTACATCGGTGATTCCACCGGAGAGAATGAGGTATATCTTTATGAGCCTGCCACAGGGACCACTGTTCAGGCCACAAAGGATAACGACACTTACATCAGCAATTTGATGTGGGCTCCGGACGGCAAGCATATCTATTACACCGACCGTAAGAACCGTCTTGTAGAGGTTGATCCGGCCACAAAGGCGAAGAATGTTGTCTACTCCAGCCCTGATGGAGGTCTCTATGGAGTCGCTTTCTCACCCGACAGCAAATGGATCGCCTACACAAAGCGGGCGGACAACGACATGAGTATCATCTATATCCAGAACCTTTCCACCGGTAAGTCGTTCCCTGTCACCGAGAAATGGTACGATTCGGGTTCCCCGATGTTCTCCTCTGATGGGAAATACTTGATATTCACCGCCCAGAGGGATCTCACCCCGATTTATAGCCGCATCGAGTGGAACTATGCCTACAGCGATATGTCTGGCACCTACATGGTTATGCTCGCGAAGGACACTCCTTCTCCTTTGATGCCTTCCGACAGCGAGACTTCTCCTGCCAAGGAAGATGAGAAGGCGGCTCCCGAGCGTCCCGGACGCCCTGATGGCCCTGGTGCCAAACCTGGCGAGAAACCTGGCGACAAAGGTGAGAAGAAGGTTGCCGAGACCAAGATCGATCCCGACGGCCTTATTGACAGAGTCGTTAAGCTTCCTGTCAGCGGTAGGGTGTTCTTCAGCGATGGTAAGAAGGTCTGGTTCACCGGAGGAGCCATGGGTGGCGGCCGCGGAGGCTTCGGAGGAGGCTTTGGCGGTGGCGCTGTCAAGACTTACGACTTCGCTTCCGGAAAGACCGAGGATTGCGCAGATGGTATGATCAGCTACAGACTTGGAGACAAGAAGGCCATTCTCTCATCCAGAGGCAAGACGACGGTCGTTAATTTCCCGTCTCCGAAAGTGGGTGGCGGCGAGGAGATTGACGCTGACAACATGTACGCCACTATCGATTATGCCCAGGAGTGGCCTCAGATTTACAACGAGGTTTGGAGGGCATTCCGTGACGGTTACTACACTGAGAATATGCACGGGCGTGACTGGAAGGGTGTCAAGGCCAAATACGAGCCTCTCCTTCCTTATGTCAAGACTCGCCTCGATCTTAATTATATTCTCGGAGGTATGATAGCTGAGGTGGCTAGCGGCCACGCTTATGTCACTCCCGGTTCCTATCCTAAGCCTGAGCGTATCCCGATGGGACTTCTTGGGGCAAAGGTCAGCAAGGATAAGGGTTATTTCAAGATTGATCACATCTATGCGGGTGCGACCTATAGGCCCGAGCTCCGCAGCCCTCTGACTGAGCCTGGTATGGAAATCGTTGAGGGTGACTATATTACGGCTATTAACGGCAAGTCTCTGAAGGATGTCGATAATATCTATAAGCTCCTCATTGGCAAGGCTGACAAACTCATCGAGTTGACTGTCAATAAGAAAGCCGCCGAGGGAGGTCGCAAGGTCGTGGTCAAGCCTATTAGCGATGAGTATCCTCTCGAGCATTACGAGTGGATTCTTAAGAACATCAAGACCGTCGAGGAGAAGTCTGGCGGCAAGGTCGGCTATATCTACATTCCTGATATGGGCGCTGAGGGTTTGAACGAGTTCGCCCGTTACTGGTATCCTCAGCTTGATAAGGAGGCTCTCATCATCGACGACCGTGAGAACGGTGGCGGTAACGTTTCCCCGATGATCATCGAGCGTCTCCAGAGGACTGTCTACAGGATGAACGCCGGCCGCGGATCAAACCGTGTCAGCACCATTCCCGATGGGGCACATGTCGGACCTAAGGTGTTGCTGATCAATAAGTATTCCGCTTCTGACGGAGACCTCTTCCCTTGGGGCTTCAAGGCCAATAATCTCGGTACCGTCATCGGAACCAGGACATGGGGAGGTATCATCGGTATTGGTGGCTCATTGCCTTACATGGACGGGACTGACGTGAGAGTTCCGGGATCCACCAGTTACGATCCCAACACAGGTGAGTGGATCATAGAGAATCATGGTGTCGATCCTGACATCCTTTTGGACAATGACCCGATCAAGGAGTACGCCGGCACTGACGAGCAGCTCCTGAAGGCCATTGAGGTCGCCCTCGAGCAGATCAAGACCCAGAAGTCCCACAAGGATCTCCCTGGAAAGCCGGCGCCTCGTACGTTCAAGGATCTCGGTCTTCCTCAGATTAAGTAATTAAATAGAAATTAAATATTCATGACTATGAAGAAAGTATTGGTCACACTGATGGGAGCGCTGTTGCTCCTTGCCGGCCCAAAGACATTCGGCCAGATCTCGAACATCGATGGTGTATGGTCTTTTGGCGGAGGTTTCTCTATGATGAGCCTTTCCGGGGAGGGTGCTGATAAAGCCAAAGGCTGGGGCTTTCAGCCTCTGCCGGGATTCTATTTTGGAGTGGTTTTGGACTATCCGTTCTCCTCGATTGAGGGCTTGACCTTGGAGCCTGGCCTCAACATTGTTCATTATGGGAAGTCTTTCACTTTCGGAGATTCTGATGATAAGAAGAACAAGTCCTATCATTGTAATTACTTCAACATTCCTGTCAACCTGAAATTCACGTTCCCGACTAGTGATTCGGGATTTGGATTGGCTGTATACACTGGTCCTCGTCTCAACTTGGGAGTTGGGGGCAATTCCTTCAGCACAGGTAAAACCTATCCCAGCATTAGGCCAATTGACGCTCAATGGGGAGTGGGCGTAGGAATAACTATCGCGGATGCGGTAGTGCTTCGCGGTGGTTATGATTTCGGTATCACCAAGTGCTTGAAAGACAACAAGGACTTGAAGTACGACGATGAGATGGCCTACAGGAACTCCTTCAATATCGGAGTCAGCTTCTTGTTCAAGTAAAAGCTAGAACTCGAAAGATTCGATTTTAAGCGTTCCGTTCTCCTGGATTATTCCGACGTATTCGGCGAATTCAGGAGTGGCGGAATGCTTGTCCAGACAGGCCTGGTCTTTCCAGGTCTCGCAGATCATCATGACATCGGTACGGGTGGCGCTGCAGAAAACATCATAGGCGACGCAGCCTTCGTGTCCCAGAGATTTGGCGGTCAAGGCCTTGGCCGCCTCGACGGCCTTAGCCATCGCGTCCGGTTTCTCTGCGGCTTTGAAGAAACAATTGATTCTGATCATTTTAGTGTTTTTAATAATACTACTCGATAAAGCTGGTCAGGCAGGTCATCGATTTTTCCGGATGGAACTCGATGGTGCTGGATGTGGCGGGAACAAGCACGGTCTCGCCCTGTTTGAGATCAAGACGGTGAACACTACCGTCACCTTCGTTGTCAACCAACACTCCCTTTCCGGCCACACACATGACCACGACGAATGAGTCGAGTGCCGAAAGATTCTTTGAGACCATCTTGTTCAGATCGAACAGGTTGGTGGTGAAATACTTGCAGCTGACGAGCGGAGTCTCGACATTTTTTGTGGGGGTATAATTGGTCCTATAGTCGGGATAGACAGTGTAGTCTATGGCCTCCTTGGCCTTCTCAAGATGAAGCTCGCGTGGCTTGCCGTCAAGTCCAAGGCGGCCATAATCATAAATCCTGTAGGTAATGTCAGAGGTCTGCTGGATCTCCGCCACGAAAGAGCCGGCTCCAATGGCATGAATACGTCCGGCAGGAAGAAAGAAAACGTCTCCGGGATGCACCTGATAGCGTCCGAGGACATCGGTGATGGTGTTGTCATTCACCTTTTCCTCATATTCCTCCGGCGTGATCTCTTGAGTGAGGCCGCTTAGGAGTTTGGCTCCCTTGTCTGCTCCCACAACATACCACATCTCGGTCTTTCCCTTCTGCCCCGGGGCTATCCTGGCGGCCAGCTCATCAGTCGGATGGACTTGGACAGAGAGATCCTGCTTGGCATCGATGAACTTGATCAGGAGAGGGAATTCGGTCCCGGTCTTAGCCACAACCTTCTTTCCGGCGAGTTCCGCTCCATTCTCTTTCATAATGTCTGTCAATGACTTCCCGGCGAGCGGGCCATTCTCGACTACAGACACATGACCCTCTACCGCTGAAATCTCCCAGCTTTCACCGATGCGGTTCCTGGTGGTGAATATTCCTTTGAAAGGGGCTATCTTCTCTCCGCCCCAGACCTTCTCGCAAAGGTAAGGCTTGAATTTAAGGGGATACATCTCAAAACCTCCTATTTGTCAAGTTCTGAAAGGGCGAAAGCATAGGCTCCGAGAGAGATGGCCTTGCTCGCACCAATCTTTGAGCGCATTATTCCGATTCTCTTCTGAGGGTCGTAGACCACCTCATCATCACTGCCGTAAACTTTCAGCTTCCTGGCCTCGCCGCGGGCGAAGTCCACGAACTCCGAGGGATCGTCAAGATTGTAGACCTTCATCTGCACCCTGTTGAGTTCCTCACCGGTCAATTGATGCATCTTAGAGCGCATAGTGCGGAGTATTCCTGGCATCAGGAACTCGTGGTTATTCATGATTCCGCCTCCGATCACGACCAGACCGTCAATCAGAGTGACCGCTGTGGCAATCGCGTCGCCTGCGACCTCTCCCATTTTATCGAATGCCTTGATCGCCGCATCACGGTTACCGGGTGCTGTTCCTTTCGCTATAGCGCCGATTTCCTTCGGCTCAAGACCATGGCTGGGATTGCCGGAAAGCTCTCCATAAACCCTCTTGACAGCACGAATGGCGACTCCATCCTCGACTATTATGTCGGGCATATCGGGATGCTTGAGGCAGAATGTCTCGACGCAGGAATTATCTCCCCGGTTGAGTCGGCCGTCTATCACGGTACCGACACCGAAACCTGTACCGAAAGTGTAACCAATGAGATTGTGGTAACGCTTTGAGCTTCCAGCCTCCTCCAGCCTCTTGTTGACCTCGGGAAGAGCTCCGCCAAGAGCCTCGCCATAGGCGTAAAGATCTCCATCATTGTTAATGAACACCGGGATACCGAACTTCTTCTGAAGGAAGGGCCCCAGGGCCACACCGTCCCTGAAAGAAGGGAAGTTGGGGAGGAAGCCACCGATGATTCCGTTAGGATAGTCCGCAGGGCCAGGGAAAGCGAAACTTATGGCCACCGGCTTCTCATCGCCGAGCCTCTCGATGATGGTAGCGAATCCCAAAACCATCGCTTGGAGGCAAAGGTCGAGATTGCCCGAGTTCGAGGGAAGGGTTATGGTGTCACCGTGATACTCTCCGCCCTTCATCGCTCCGAACACCATGTTGGTGCCGCCGGCATCCAGGGTCAGGACGATTCTGCTGTCTTTTTTGATGTCTGCCATATGGGAAGTTGTTTTTAAAGATTCAATCTATCACACAAAGATAATCATTATCATGTTTCAAGGCTATGCCTTTGGCTGGAAATTGCTAACTTTGCATGTATTTTAAGATTATAAGATGAAAAGAGGAAACAAGCGCCAAGGTGGCGCCAAAGGAGGAAGACAAGCCCTCAAGAAGAGTCGTGAGAGACAATTCGGCTCAAGGCAGGGTGGTAAGCGGAAATTTGAGGAAGTGACCGGAAAGGTCCAGATGAGCAGGGACGGTTTTGTCTTCGTCGTCCCGGAAGGAGGAGATAAAGATAATGATGTTTTCGTCAGGGCGGCAAAGACAAGAGGAGCCCTGAACGGGGACATCGTTAGATGCGTTGTCACTAAAGAGAAGAAGGCTGTGATAGCCCCTAGGATCAAGGGTGGCCGGCAGCAAGGTAAGGACGGAGGCAGACGCAGGGAAGGTGAGATTATAGAGATTGTCGAGAGGAGCAAGACTCCGTTCGTGGGAATACTCCACATTGTCGGAAAACAGGCTTGGGTAATCATGCAGTCAAGGACTATGCCTTATGACATATCCGTTGATTTTGACACACTTCCGGAAGGGGCTAAGAAAGGAATGAAGGTTGCGGCCATCATTGACGGCTGGGACAGGAAAGAGCCTAATCCCCATGGATATGTCTCTGATGTGCTTGGTGAGCCTGGTGCCAATGAGACAGAGATGCACGCCATCCTCGCCGAATATGGACTGCCATATAGGTTCGCTCCTGAGGTGGAGAATGCTGCCGACAAGATCTCAGAGGAGATCACCGACAAGGATCTGAAAGGCCGTAAGGACTTCCGCGGCACCCTGACATTCACTATTGACCCGACTGACGCTAAGGATTTTGATGACGCGTTGTCACTGGTCAAGTTGAAGAACGGCAACTACGAGGTTGGAGTGCATATTGCTGACGTCTCATATTATGTCAAGCCAGGATCCGTAATGGATCAGGAGGCGCAGGCGAGGGGTACTTCCGTATATCTCGTGGACAGGACAGTCCCTATGCTTCCGGAGAAGCTTTCCAATAAGCTTTGTTCCTTGCGTCCTAACGAGGATAAACTGACTTTCTCGGCGGTATTTGAAATCACTCCGGACGCCAATGTGGTCGATCGCTGGTTTGGAAGAACAGTGATCCGTTCTGACTATCGCTTTGATTATGAGGGTGCCCAGAGAATCATTGAGACCGAGGGCAAGGAGCCTGAGGATCCGGCGGTGACCCAGGAGATACGTGAGGCGGTCCTCGAGTTGAACAAGTTAGCCGCCATCATGCGCAAGAGACGTTTCTCATCAGGCGCTATCAGTTTTGAGAGACCGGAGATGAAGGTTGAGGTTGATGAGAAGGGTAAGCCGGTGAGGGTATATGAGAAAGTCTCCAAGGAAGCCAACTGGCTGATAGAGGAATTCATGCTTTTGGCCAATAAGTCTGTCGCCGAGTTCATCGCCACATCAGGCAAGATGAATGGCAGGGAGGACAAGAACGCCAAGACATTCATATATCGTATCCATGATGAGCCGAATATGGAGAAAATCGCCAGCCTGGGTAAGTTCGTGGGCAATTTCGGCTACAAGATGGGTCCGGTCACGACAGGGCGTGACATCGCTAAGTCGCTGAACAACTTGCTTTCCGATTCTAAGGATACTCCTGAGCGGGACGCTTTCCAGATGATAGCCCTCCGCTCTATGGCAAAGGCTATTTATTCCACTGAGAACATCGGACACTATGGTTTGGCGTTTAAGTTCTACACCCATTTCACATCCCCGATCCGTCGCTATCCAGACACTATGGTCCACAGGCTCCTTGCCATGTACCTTGACAACCGGGAGAGCCAGAACAAGGACTATTACGAGGCTCAGTGCCAGCATGCTTCCGAGAGGGAGCAGATAGCGGCCAACGCCGAGCGTGACAGTGTCAAGTATAAGCTGATCGAGTACATGATTGACAAGATCGGGCAGGAATTTGACGGCGTTGTATCCGGTCTCACGGAGTGGGGAATGTATGTGGAGATCAAGCCTGAGATGATTGAGGGAATGGTGGCACTACGGGAAATGCGCTCTGATTTCTTCGAGTTTGATGAGGATAACTACAGAATTGTGGGCAAGCGAACCAAGAAGATTTATCGTCTAGGCGATCAAGTACATATCCGTGTCAAGTCCGCCAGCCTGGAGCAGAGGCTTCTTGACTATGAGCTGATCGAGCCCGTGGAGTCCTAATAATAGTAGATATTATCATTCTCTCCCCGGAGGAATACCTCTGTCGGGAGAGTTATGTTTATTCCTGATTCTGACGCCACAGAGACTATTCCCATTCCTCCGTTGACATTGCCTGGCAACATGGTAGGCTCGATGATAGGAGACACGTCATAGCCGTAGCACTGCATGTTGTTGATCGCCCTGAGGTAGTTATAGAAAGAGCGGTCGAAACTCTTGACTGAAAGACGGAAAGTCTTGTCCACCACGATTTTGCTTGCGATATAATAGTATTCGTAGGGGGAGCCGTGGAAATAGTAGGAGGGAATATAGAACTTCACGGTAGCTTCAGAATCCTTGAACTGTTTATCCGAGAAACAATGTGTGTAATTCACCGGCAACAAGTCCTCAAACAGGTCTCCCATGCCGGATGAATACCCATCCTCAAGGATAAGGTCGTGGAAGGTCTCATAGTCCAATCCTACCGGACCCTGAACATTGACCGCGAAATTCTCTTCTGTCTCTGAACTCAAAGTGTTGACTGTGGTGATCTCCGGGTTCATTGAATAATAGTTGTCCGTCCCTTTCACGTCACCCAGCCTGACGGTGAATTCGACATATTCCTGCTCGTAGGTCTCTGTCTCTCCGACGCTTTGATACACTGAAGTTTTGACGACAGTCGCCGTGTCCACAGAGAGAATCGCCACCGGTGCCGGGATAACGGTTTCCGACCATGCTTTCACGTTTCCTTTTGTTGCCTCGATTCTGACCTTGTCTCCAGGTTTGAAGTTTGCCTCGAATTCATATCGAGTGTAAGGGAAGTGGTTCGGGACCAGTTCAGTCTCTCCTGTCCACCAGTCGACAATCTCTTCGGTGTACCCTGCGGGTACCGCTTTCGCCAGGCTTCTTGACCCGTTGACAAAGCACTCTACCGTAGCACCGGGAAGCGAGTCAATCCTGTCCGGATAACTCATCGATAAGAATAACGTATGCTTTGAGTCAGCGGTGGAAAGCTGTCCCAAGATGGTCATCTTACCATCGCTCAAGTCATATTCGTACTTAATGGTATTCTCGCAGGCGACACAACCGAGGACTGCAATCAATATGGTGATTATCAAATGTTTCCTCATGGTTTGTCAAAAATTGAGAGTCCAACTTACTGATGGGAGAAGAGGAAGGATAGTGATCTTCTTCATCTTCAGGCTGGTCCCGATGTAATTGCCGTTCTTGTCATAGTCGGGCCCATAGTCCGTGAACACGAAATTAGGGTTCATACGGTTGTAGGCGTTGTACACGCTGAAATTCCACACGCTCTCTCCCCATCGCCGCTCATTGTGGAGGCTGCAACCTATGTTGAGCCTGTGACTCGGGGGAATTCGGAAATTATTCCTATGGTCAACGTACTGTGCGTCAGTGATATAGCTATATGGGGTCATTACCGCGACTTGACGTACTGGCACCGTGGTCGTCCCGCCGGTGGCGAATGACCAGGTCGCGTCAATACCCCATTTCTCATTGAAACGGTGGTCCACGCTCAAATCGATGGAGTGGCGTCGGTCGTATTTATAAGGAAAACGTTCCCCGTTGTTGATTGACCCGTCCGGGAATATCCTGTCTGACTTGGCAAGGGTATAGGCCAGCCAGCCTGTTGTATTTCCGGCTGTTTTCTGGATCAGGAACTCTATTCCTTTCGCAGTGCCTTCTCCCATCTCGACCCTGTTTTCCCATCCGTCTGAAGTGCCGAGCATCAATGTGCCGTCCTTGTATTCAAGAATATTCCTCATGTTCTTGAGATACCCTTCGACTGAGAATTCCCAGCCCTTGACTCCATCGTAATATGTCCCTATTGAGTACTGGTCCGAGGTGACCGGGCGGATGTCCTTGGTTATAGGAACCCATAGGTCAACCGGAAGTGAGATCTGAGCGGAGCTAAGAAGGTGGACATATTGAGCCATTCTGGCGTAACCCGCTTTGAAAGACAGGCCTCTGCCTGTCGAGTATTTCGCTGACACACGGGGCTGAAGGCTCCAATATGTCCTGCCTTCAGTGTTGAACATGGAGAGGTGGACTCCGGGATTCACGGTAAGGTGCTCGCCAATATTGAAATCATCCTCCGCATAGAAAGAGAGCTCGTGTCCTCCATATCTCTTCTTCGGGTCAGCGAAATGAAATGTGGTGTCCACTTGGACTTCCCCTCCCGTGACTTCTTTGTCCACGGCAGACATTCTCTCGGGAATGAATGTGTGCCAGATATATTCAGAGCCGAATTTCACGAGATGTCTAGGGGACGGAGTATAGTCCATGTCCGTCCGGATTCCGAAGTCCCGGATTCCTGAATGGTAGTTGAGGTGGTAGCGGTTGGTTGATTTCACTCCGTCCACTATCTCCGTCTCTGCCGAACCGGCGTTCATGACCATCCGGTAACGGTTGTATGACACGGTGGTGTTGGCGAATAACTTACTGTTAAACACATGGTTCCATCTTGCCGACCCGACCGTGTTGCCCCAGAAGACCCCGACGTCAGTTCTGTCTTTATATTTATAAGGGGAAGATTCTTTGCCGATAGTAGAGGTTCCTTCGCTTTCATCATCTTCCCAGTACACGAAATGGTCGCGTCCATGGTAAGCCCCGAAATAGAAACGGTCCCGGTCGCTGAGACGCCAGGTCAGCTTTCCGTTGAGATCGTAGAAATAGTAATTTCCGTAGGCGTCATTGAGAGCTAGTTTGATGACCGGGGCGTACAACAACGTGTGCATTCCCCTCGCGCTGACAGAATAAGCGAGTTTGTCTTTTATTATCGGACCCTCAAGGTGGAGTTTGTCGCTAATGAGGCCAATGCTGACAGTTCCATGATTCTCTTTCATGTTACCGTCGTTCGTGCGGATATCCACAATACTAGAGACCCTGCCCCCGTAACGAGCCGGGAAAGAGCCCTTGTAAAGGGTTACTTTCTTGACTGCTTCCGGTTGGAATACCGAGAAGATCCCGAGCATGTGGTCGACATTGTAAATCGGCACCCCGTCCAGCATAATCAGATTCTCGTCAGGCCCACCTCCGCGAACGTAAATCCCTGAGAATCCCTCGTTTCCGCCTTGGACTCCTGGCATCATCTGAAGAACTTTCAACACGTCCGCCTCACCGAACAGAACCGGCGTGTTCTTGATCTGGGCGGCTGGTATGTCGATAGCCCCTAAGTAAGTGGACTGTATTCCAGCGTCCTTCCTCGCGACTATATGGGAAGAGGAAAGTGTCTCACCGGCCATCAACGCCACGTTCACCACCGTGTCCCGGTGCATGTCAATATGCAGAACCGACTCACTGTAACCGACATAAGAATAATGGAAATCATACTCTCCTGCCGGCAGGGTCAAGGTGTAGTATCCGAAATTGTTGGTCACGGCGCCCACTCCGGATTCCCTCTCCAAAATCCCGGCACCGATCAGGGTCTCTCCAGAGGCATTATCGGTGATGTGGCCACTGATGGTCACCTTTCGCTGGGCGAGTGCCGGAGAGGTTATCAAAAGCGCGAGCAGAAAGACCGCCCGCGCTTTTTCCCATATTAGTTTGGCCGCATTCATCTGATTCCAATCCCTAGAAGGATATCAGAGGTTTGGTGAGCGCCTCCTTGAGCTGATCGTCGTAGCGGAGGCGGGTCTTGATGCCGGCTTCCTGGAAATAGTAACGTACCATTATCTCTTCCTCGATGAAGGGCACAATCTCGTCCCTCTTGAGGTTGAGGAATGTCTCCTTATCCATCTCCAGGGCCTTGCTCATGGCCTCAATCTGGTCTTTCATGCTTTCCGCGAGACCATCTTTCTCAAGTTCTTTCTTCACTTGGTCGAAATAAGTCTTGGCGCTAGAACGATAGTCGAACTCTTTGGTTTTGGCG
This sequence comes from uncultured Bacteroidales bacterium, assembly GCA_900320365.1. Lineage (GTDB taxonomy): Bacteria > Bacteroidota > Bacteroidia > Bacteroidales > UBA932 > Cryptobacteroides. The sequence continues at coordinate 24,793 of ONSC01000004.1, read as the reverse complement.
AACTCCACGAAGTCCTTCCAATCGGCATCGGTCATCTTCCAATCCTCAGGAACGCTTTGGTGCTCCCGGACAAACTTCAGGGTATATTCCTGAATTATGTTGGAATACACCAGGGAGAAAGTTAGACGGCTGTATTCATGACCTTTAACGATGACATCCGGGGTGATGCCACCGCCGTCCTTGACCGTCCTTCCATGGGCTGTCTTGAACTCGTGGGTGAGTGAGTCGGGGATGTGTGCCACACTTCCATCCTCATTGCGTTTGGCATAGTCAATCGCCTGGACGCAACGTCCGGAAGGGGTATAGTATTTAGCCGTGGTGACTTTGATCTGGCCGTTGTAGGGGAGAGGTCTGATAGTCTGGACAAGCCCCTTTCCATAAGTCCTTGTGCCCATGACCGTGGCTCTGTCCAGATCTTGGAGGGCTCCTGTGACAATCTCGGATGAGGAAGCGGATCCGCCATCCACCATGATTATGAGAGGTATTTGGGTGTCAATGGGTTCCGATGTGGTTTTGTACTGTTGCTCACCCGCGCCTTTACCCTTCGAGGACACGACCAAGGAGCCTTTCGGGACGAATAGTGAGACTATGTTGATAGCCTCGCTCATGAGTCCACCTCCATTTCCGCGGAGATCCAGGACCAGTCTCTTCATTCCCTGTTTCTTGAGATTCAAGACAGCGGAGCGGATCTCTCCGGACACATTCTCCGTGAAACCGCTCTGGTAGATGTAGCCTGTCTCAGAATCGATCATGCCCGCGTATTCCACATCCGGGAGATGGATTCTTTCCCTCGTGACATTGATGTCCACGATCTCTCCAGTGTAGACCTTCTTGACCTTGAACACCACAGTCGTCCCGGGCTTTCCCTTCATCTTGTCTGAAGCTTCCTGACTGGTTAGCCCATGGGTGGTCTGACCATCTATCTCCATGATCTCATCACCGCAACGAAGGCCATACTTCTCGGCGGGGGAGTTCTTGTAAGGCTCATTGATTATGACATTTCCATCCTTGTCAGGCTTGTAGATGACGGCTCCTATGCCTCCGTAACTCTTGCTGACCATCATCTGCAAGTCCTCATTCTCTTCTTCCGGGATGTAGATGGTGTACGGATCAAGGGCGTCAAGCATCGCGTTGATTCCGGCTCTCTCTATTCGATCCACGGGAAGGGAGTCCACATAGGAACGGTTCAGTTCCTTGAGGATGGAATTCTGTATCTCGGTCCATTGCCCGAGCTTGAAACTTTGGGACTGTGCGGATACCGCGGCGCCGCTTATAATAATTGCCGCGGCGGCCGCTATGATGGATTTAGCATTCATGTTCTAAATATTACCGAACCACAAAAATACTAAATATCGTGCCATTATAGTAATGTCAGCGATTCTGATGCGTGTCGGTGCCTATTATGTCGCTCTCGGTGGCGGAGTCTATTATCGACTGGACATAAGATTCGATAGCCGAAAGCCCTGCCTGGAGATTTTTCGGCGGCCAGGCGTTGGATCCACCGGTCGAGATTGAAGCGTCCTCATAGACGATGGAGGTGTGCCACATATATCCGTCCAGGATTTCAAACTTCGGGGTATAAGAGTTATCCAGTTTCCAGAGCTTATACTCCCGGACAAATCCATCGATCTTTGCCAGAGCGTCATCCGGGCATTTGTAGATGGTTATCTCCGGATCGCAGTCTTTGGAATACATGAGCCGAAGCTTGCCGTCCTCGCCTTTCTCAATCCTGTACCAGGTGATATACCACATCATCGTTCCTGAATATGAGTGTTCATATTCCTTGATGGTGTCGGAAGGAACGTTTTTCACGTATTTATTGTCCCAAGGCTTAGCGCATGAGAACATCGCCCCTAACAGCGAAAGGGCTAAAAGAGTCTTAACCATAATGATTCTAGTGCTGTATGGCCATGATTCTCAGGTACTTCAGGATAGTGTCGCACCACTCCTGGTCGCCAGGGAACTGGTAGCGCGCATTACCCTTGGGATCGGGTGTGAAGATGGTCTCGCCTTTAGGGGTGAGCTCGACCCAGCCGCGATCTGAAAGGGTATAGAGGTCGTCACCCTCGACGGCGTTGATCACCGCGAGTGGATCCCACATTTTCTGGCCGGTGTCGCACTGGACATTCTGGTAAATCCACTTGATCGGGTGGCAGTCGGTCCAGTTCATGTCTGAGATAACCAGTTCGGGACGATAGTCCAGAGGGTCTCCAACCTCTCCAGGACAGAAGATTATGTCAACCTCCTTGGGCCAGAGCTCGAAGAACTTGAGAGAGAAATCTATGGCCTGTGTGAAGTTGTAGTCGGGCTCCACAGCCTCTCCGAACACTCCGCCCATCGCATAGATGGCGTTTACCTTGTTCCTGACGAGTTCGACTCCACTAAGGTTGGAATACTCGTCCGGACCGGATTGGAGCAGGCGGGAAAGTGATGTGACGAAACCTACCGAAGCGATGGTCACGCTATGGTCGGGCTGCTCGGAGAGAAGCTTGCGGTAGAGTTTGTATCCCTCCGGGTACTCATCCTTGCTCTTGTAAGTCTGCTTGAACAGTTTCTCAGCGTCCTCGGTGCGGGCGTAAGCGACATTGTGGTAAGGGATGAACACACGGGGATCCTTGATTCCGGCTCTCTCAAGTCCGATAGGAATGTCGGGATATCCGTAGAAATTGTTCATCACGTCCACGGCGTCGGCATTGGCGGCTCCCATACGGTCCACAACCACGCCCAGAAGGGTGCAGCGCTTCATGTCCATGTAGCGGTAGAGCAGCATGAGGGCGAACAGGTCGTCAGTTGAGGAACCCATGTCGCAGTCGAATATGATGCGGCAATCCCTCTGCTCATAGTTGGACTTGATATTGATTCCCTTTCCGGCGTCGTAGACAGTGTGCTGGCCGTTCTCACGGGCGAAAGCCACGGCAGCCGCAAGGCTGTCCTCAGGAAACATCCTGGTCGAGTCGAAATAGTATTTGCCGTTCTCGGGGTTATACCATCCACCTACGAGACCGTCATGCTCACGGGCATGCTTCACTACAGCCGGTATGCTTTTCTTGTCGAAGCTGTTTTGGGTGGCGATATATGAGACCATGATCCCTTTCTCGGGCTGCCTCATCGTGTTGAGATCAAGGGTGAAGCCTTCGGGATACATCTGTCCCATAGCCCATATGGCGTTGTATAGCTCCTTGTCGGATAGTTTAACTTGCTGCGCCGATAGAGTCAAGGAAACAAGAAGGGCGGCGAAAACGGAGAATAATTTCAAAGGTCGCATGTTGTAAGTAGTTTTGTGTTAATATATTAAATTCCTGAAATCTTTAACTCTATGATAAGTCACGATGTTGCCGTCATGGGCGTTCTTGGCATGTTCGTCCCCGGAGCGGCTGACAATAAGGAGGTCATCTCCATGAATAATCATTGTGGCGTAGTGGCGAGCCGCATTATCCGCGGGGCCAACTGCTACCAGTCCGGCGAAGGTCCAGTGAAGAAGGTCAGGGGAAAATGAGAGGGCGAGCCTTCTACGGTCTTTCATTCTGCCGTCAATTTGCGAGTGAAGCAGCCAATATAGCTTTGACTCGGGGTCATAAAGGACGTAAAACTTCAGGTCGGCTCCTGGAATATGGGCGAAATACATATCCCTTCCGTTTTTCTGAAGCTTCTCTATCGCAAGGCTCCCGTCAGGTTTCTCAACTCCTTTCATCATCACCCCAATGTCGGGGAATCCGTTGCTGGAGCGCATCATCAGCACAACCGATTTTCCGGAAGGGTCATAAAACGGGTTTTTCTCGTCATAGACCCTGATAACATTGGTTTCTAATATTCCGGCTTTGCCCGGGTCGGATACAGGGATGCCTGAAGGCCTTGAGGCCTCCAGATCCTCATCCGGGTTGTAAAGGTCGGAGAACTTCCAGCTCTCCACTTTTGTCAGGTCATCCTCCACCTTGGCTTGCATAAGCACAGGTCCCACTCCTGGCCAAGGATGCCCGTCAGAGACCCATTTCTCATAGACGAGAGTCACCTTCCCATCATGTATGTCTACAGGCGTGCAGCTTTGGTGCCATCTGGGCTCCGGGCATAGGATAGCCGGATCCGACCAGGTCTCGCCGTTATCGTCGCTTCGGGTGATGAGGAGCCTTCCGGAATGGCCAATCATATACAAGGATTCGCCTGCCTTGAAAAGTATCTCATGCATCATGGGGAGTTTGGTTGATGTCCAACGCCAGGTCTTCCCATTGTCGTCAGAGAGCATGACCCTGATCTGATTCCCGCTTTCGTAGTCTCCCAGGTTGGATTTCGGGCCGTCCAGAATGCTGGTTCCTGGTCCGCCATAGTCGATAGCCACGACAAGACGTCCGTCAAAACCCTCAATTATTCCTGGGGTATAGAGGAACACGCTGTCCGGTGCCGGAGACTCTGCGATGATCTGTTCGGACGCCACTATGTGATTATTATCTCCTCTTGTGCCGCAGGAGGAGAGTGTGGCGAGTATGATGGCGCCGAACACCGGTATGAGGAGCCTGGTACGCATAGGGCTAATCAAAATTTCTTGAGGCGAAAGGCAGGGCGGTACGAAGTGCTGTGTGCCAATATTCCCAGTTATGGACCCCGTTGCGCACCCTGAGTTCACTCTTCACTCCTTTCTCTTTCATTTTCATGTGGAGCTCAAAAGAGAGGCGGACGAGAAAATCATCATCGCCGCAGTCGAAGAACCATTTAACCGTGCGGAGCGATTCCAGAGTCGCGTCGTCCGCATTGTCTATGAACGCTAATGCGGAATGGTCAGTGACAGCTTTGCTGACATAGTACAACTTGTCTTTCTTCAAATCTTTACCACCTACCTGGCCTTGGCCGTTGTCCAACCATGCGCTCATGGCGTAGCAACTGGAGAACATGTCCGGGTGTCTCTGGCAATACACGGTGCTGCCGCCTCCGCCCATAGAGAGCCCCATCACCGCCCTGTGAGCCTTGTCTCCAACGCAGCGGTATTTCTTTTCCAGCTGGGGGATGAGCTCCTTGAAGAAAAAGTCCTCGTAGTTCCACCCCGGCATGTTGAAATAGCCGTTCCAAGTGTTGTGTATGTCCGGACCACCGGCATTGGGCATGATGATGACCACATCTCTGAGTTCTCCGGTGCCGATAAGCTCATCGACCACTGTCTGCATTCCACCTTTCTCCATCCATGCCGTGTAGGTGTCGCTGAGTCCATGGAGAAGATAAATCACAGGGTATCGCTGGTCCGCCTTGTCGAAGCCGTTGGGCAGATAGACATTATACTTGACGTTGGCTTTGAGAATGCCGCTGGACAAGCTGTCCGTGACGACTTTCCCTGCGTTGGCGGAAATTACTGGCAGGAAAAGCAGTGCTAGTGAGACTTGAATTAATTTCCTCATGTTTTTCGCTTAAACACATAAAAATAGTGATTATCTTTGAATAACAACATATTTTGCATAATGAGAAAACTGTTTTTCGCTCTTGTTTGTTTTGGTTTCCTGCTTTCTGGTTGCGGTAAAGGAGGCATCGTCACTTCCACAAAAGGTTTGGTCCCTCCTACTGACAGACCCTGCGCGGATCTTAAAACCGGGGCCGATATGTTCGGGAAATGGTTGGAGGATCCAGCCTCGATCCCGCTTTCATTTGTCTATGGAGGAGAGGCGGTGAAGGGACTTCAAGGGTTTGAGGTGCTATCAAAGAATTGTGAGACAACGGCTTCCGGGAAGTCTCTCAAGGCGGTATTCCGTATCGATGACAACTTGACCGCCACCTTGGACGCCTTCCTCAACGGCGAGTTCGGAGAGATAGAGTATACTGTCTGGTTCGAGAATGTGGGAGCATCACCTAGCGAGGAACTCAAGGATATCGAGAGTGTAGTCATGGACTTTCCGGGATCTGATCCGATGCTGCGAGGTTGTCTCGGGGATCATGTCAACAAGTACGCCGACTACCAGACTCAGCTACGGGACACGACAGTGTCGTTCGTCTCAACAAACGGTCGAGCCACCCATATTTATTTCCCATATTTCGACCTGGTCCATGGCGATGGTGGCACACTCATGGCCCTGGGGTGGGCTGGCACATGGCACGCCGATTTCACCGGGACGGCTGATGGAATATCCATGAAGGGAGGCAATTGCAATGGATTCGATTCCGTGGTGATGCCCGGTGAGAAAGTCAGGACCGCCCTTGTGGTTATGCTGCCATACAAAGGCAGGGACCGGGACAATGCGACCAATCTCTGGAGGGAGTGGTTCATCAAGTATAACATGCCCTCAGCTGATGGCAAAGGTAACCGGATAGAGCCTTTCTCGACCACCTGTTTCGCGGCGGACACTGGCCTTCCGAACTCCGACGGGTCTATCTCCGAGCGTTTCTATACTTGGAAAAGGACGCTGGAACGTCTTATATATGAAGATGTTGTACCTGATTTCAGGTGGTTCGACGCCGGGTGGTATCTCGACCCGAGAGGCAATACCGTTCCTTCCGACTGGTATGGCACTGTGGGTACATGGGAACTGGACACCTTGAAGTGGCCGGGAAAGACCTTCCTTGAGTCTAACCAGGCTTGTCACGATGCTGGCATGAAGGTACTCACATGGTTTGAGCCGGAGAGTGTTTGCGACGTTGAGGACTTGGCGAGGAATTTCGGTTATAATCCCGAATGGGCCGACTTTAATAGGGGAAATCGCTACACGAGCAACCTTGGAAACAAGGACTGCCTGGAATGGACGCTTGGCAGGATAACCAAGATGATGGGTGAGAATGGTGTGGACCTCTTCAGGGAAGATAATAACTCCAATCCAGTCAAGGCATGGACCGGATTTGACGCCAAGGAGGCAGAGAAGACAAATCGCCCCCGGAAAGGCATCACCGAAAATCTGGCCATCCAGGGTCATTACGAGCTTTGGGACAGGATCATAGACTTCTGCGCAAAGAACGGAAAGTGCACCTACATAGATAATTGCGCCTCTGGAGGAGGGCGTAACGACATAGAGTCTCTTCGTCGTAGCCTGCCGTTCATGAGAAGTGACGCCGACAGGACCACCACGGCGTTGAGGCTTTCTATGACCACCTCTTATTGCCGTTGGATTCCCTTCCATGGAGCGAATACCAAGGAGTCAGCGGACGAGCTGGAGCCGGGAATGGCCGGTGGCAGCACATTCTACATCACCAGGGCTTCCTGGCTGCCGGTCTATAATATCTCCGAGGTTTTCACCCATGATGTGGAGATGGACTATGACCGCCTGAGAGCCACTTTCGGGGAATGGAAAAAATATAATCATCTGCTTGTGAAGGATATGTATCCTCTCACTCCTTGGCATCGTCACGATGACGACTCCAATTGGACAGCCATAGTCTGGCACGACAGAGAGACTGATGAGGCTGTGCTGGAGGCGTTCCGTCAGGAGACATGTCAAGAACCATATTACACCGCCGTGTTGGGATTCCTTGTTCCAGATAAGAAATATACTCTCACGAATGAGGACACCGGAGAGACCATTACTATGACCGGTGCCTCACTCGCCGAAGATGGGCTCAAGATTTATCTTCCTGAGCCGAAATCTTGTGCCCTATGGCACATCATGCCTGAATAGCGGATTATTTGGCGAAGTTCCTGGAAGCGAAAGGAAGGGCTGCGCGAAGGGCGGTGTGCCAATATTCCCAATTGTGGATACCGTCACGGACCCGTAGCTCATCCTTGACCAGCTTCATCATCATCTTCATGTGAAGGTTGAAGGACAGCCGCACGAGATAATCGTCATCACCGCAGTCAAAGAACCACTTGACACTCCGGAGGGCTTCCAATGTGGCGTCGTCCGCCTTATCGACATAATCCAGGGCGGAATGCTCGTGTACGGCCTTGCATGTGTAGTAGAACTTGTCTTTCTTGGCCTCCTCCACGTCGTCAGGAATCTCCTGGTCCAGCCATGCGCTCATGGCGTAGCAGCTGGAGAACACATCGGGATGTCTCTGGGCATAGACGGTGCTTCCGCCACCTCCCATGGACAGCCCCATGACTGCCCTGTGGCTCTTGTCTCCCACTCCGCGGTATTTCTTCTCGACTGTCGGGATGAATTCTTTGAAAAAGAAGTCCTCGTAGCTCCAATCGGGCATATTGAAGTAGCCGTTATAGACATTGTGGATGTCTGGGTCTCCTGCGTTCGGCATGACTATGATCATCTCTACGGCCTCTCCGGAGCGTATGAGTTCGTCCGCGACTTCTTTCATCGCGCCTTTCTGCTCCCAATCCTGGTAAGTGCCGTATAGACCGTGCAGGAGATATACCACAGGATAGAGTTTCCCGGACTGGTCGAAGCCATCGGGAAGATAAACATTGTATTTCACCTCGGTGCCGAGAATGCGGCTCTCCACACTGTCAGTGACTATTTTTCCTGCCTTCGCTGTGAAGGAGGACGCCACAAGCGCCACTAATAGGATACAGAGTATTCTTTTCATGTCTCGTGATTATTAAATCAGGTTTTTTAAGCGAACATATAAAAATAGTCATTATCTTTGAATATGAAAAAGTTATTGCTATCCCTTCTTGTTCTCTGCTCCCTGCAGGCCTTCGCCTTGGAGCGTGAGCTTATCTGGCCGAAAGGCAAGATGCCCGATCCCCAGGATCATCAGATCGCAGCCATGACCAATGAGGTCGGCTCTAAAGGTTTCAAACCAGCTAAGCATCAGGTCGCCTATCTGGAATGGTTCGACGCTCCTGATCCCTCCGTCAAAAAAGATGTTTGCATGATCTTGATCTCCGGGGGCTCTTACCAGAATTGTTGCGATGTGAGTCTGATTGACTATTGGCAGAAAGAGCTCACCAAAATTGGTGTCCAGTGTGTCAATTTTGTCTATAGGACTCCCCGTCCCGTAGGCCTGCCGATCTATCAGAGCGCATGGGAGGATGGCCAGAGGGCGGTCCGCATGGTCCGATCTGAGGCCGCTAAGCGCGGGTTTGATCCTGAGAAGATAGGAACTGTCTCAATGTCAGCCGGTTCTCACTTGGCTCTTTTGCTGGCAACCAGTTCCCAGACCCCCGCATACGAGCCGGTCGACAAGTTGGATGAGATTCCTTGCCACATCAATTGGGCTATCGTCAATGCCCCCGCTTATGTCACAACTGACGGGGAGACCGGTACTCCCGCCTTGAGGGAAGGCTATGGGGCCGATGTGAAGCTGAGCGAGGTTTTCAAGTTCGATGAAAAGACCTGCCCGATGAGTCTTCATCACGGAGGATTGGATCCTTATTCTCCTAATGGATCCACTCAGGTATACAGACAGTTGAGGAGAATGGGGATCCCTGCCGAGCTCCATTTATATCCTGGCAAGGGCCATGGTGCTTTCGGCTTTGAGAGAGGTATTGAGTTCATGACCCAGATGGGATACCTTGGACCTCTCGGTGAGCAGGAACGTCTGATGGACCGCTTCAGCGCCGATGTCCCCGGAGTGACAATGACTTCTGAGGATATTTGGCCGGAGGGGAAGATGCCTGATCCGCAACCGGATCAATGCAAGCCATACATCGAATGGCATATTCCGGCCGTATTGAAGACAAAGGCCATCCAGATCATATATGCTGGAGGAGCATATAACTTTAACCGTCCGGAAGATTTTGAGGTTGCTCCGGCAAGGAAATACTTGAATGAGAGGGGAATGGCCGTTGTGGTCATGAAATATCGCACACCGCGTCCGAAGACAGGATTGGCGAAACACACCACAGCTTGGCAAGATCTCCAGAGGGCTATCCGAATAGTCCGCAGTGAGGCGGCAGACAAGGGCCTCGACCCTAACAGGATTGGAATCATGGGCTCCTCCGCCGGTGGCCACTTGACTTTGATGGGTGTCACTTCATCAAGGCATAAGGCATATTACCCGATTGACGACATCGACAAAGTCCCTTGCAATGTTCAGTGGGGAATCGGGATATATCCGGCATATTCTCTCACAGACGGACTTGAATCTCCTAATAAGACTGGAGGAAATGATGATTCCGCCGTCTTGGCGCCAGAGTTCTCATTTGACCTGGACACCGCTCCTATGCTTTTCATCCATGGCGATGCTGATAGCTGGGCGGCCATGAATTCAGTGAAAACCTGGGAGAAGATGCGTTCAATGGGTATCCAGAGCGAGCTCCATACCCTTGCGCTAAGACCACATTGCTTCCAGGAGAAAGCTTCCCCGGGAACCGGCAGCTACACTTGGCTTGACCGTATAGGAGAGTACCTGAAACCACAATTTGAAGAATAACCCGAATAGCCATGATGACGACCACCACCTCGTACAAGCAGATAGAGAGTCTGAACAAACTACCCGCTCCAGACAGCTCCGGGTTTGTCAACCACTATGTATTCCAGTACATAGATTTCAACAAGGCGCCTCAATATGTGGCGGCAAGGCATCGTTTCTCGGACTGCTTTTTCTTCGGTTGCGAGATTCCCAAGGAGTTGGAGGATGGGATAGGTACCTCATGCCTGGTGTTCCCGAGAATGGGGATGCCGTACAATGTGTTCAGGAGCAAGTTGTACACCGCCGAATATCTCTATGACGGCTATGACCCCGAGAATGAGGACTCTTTCGCGAACTGCTTCGATTCGAAGGTTTTCGCCGACTATATCGAGAAAGGCAAGGAAAGTGACAACATCCGTGAGACACTCGGACGTTCGCTTCATGACCATGCTATCGGTGAGGCGATGAATGACTTCCTAAGCCGATTCGATGAGAGGCAGGTTGTGGCGGTGATGGGAGGTCACGCTCTCAAGAGAACAGATGATGCTTACGCCACTATAGCTTACATCAGTAAAAGGCTGACCGAAAGTGGTAAGCTGATGGCTTCCGGCGGCGGGCCTGGTGCGATGGAGGCGACGCATCTGGGTGCCTGGATGGCTGGAAAGACCGAAGATGAGCTTGCCGATGCCTTGTCCATCTTGCGGGTTGCTCCCACGTTCAGGGATCCGGGTTGGCTAAGGACCGCGTTCGAGGTCAGAAAGAAATATCCCCAGGAGATGTACAGAAGCTTGGGCATCCCTACCTGGTTCTATGGTCATGAGCCTTCCACGCCGTTGGCCACGGACATAGCCAAGTATTTCATGAACAGTGTCAGGGAAGATATCTTGCTGACGATATCCAAGGGAGGCATCATTTATTCCCCGGGATCGGCGGGAACCATGCAGGAGATATTCCAGGACGCGGCTCAGAACCACTACGAGTCATTCGGTTACGCCAGCCCCATGGTGTTCTTCGGCAAAGAGTTCTTCAGTAAGCAGATACCGGTTTATCCAATGCTTGAGGATCTGCTTGCCAGGGGAGTTTACAAAAACCTTATCCTGTCCATCACGGATGATCCGGAGGAGGTGGTGTCCAACATCCTGTCATTCACCGCGAACAGATAAACAAGACAAATAGGCAATGAGAACAGTCGGTTTTATTTCCAGGTTGGCTGCCGCGGCAGTCGCCTTAACACTTCTTTCCTGCGGAGGGAAGGAATTCACCATCACTGAAGGATCCAGCCACCAGTTCAAGGGCGATTACACCAACTTCATATTGAGTGGTGAATTCCAGACAGAGCCTGGCGCTTCGGCATGTGTCGCTTTTCACAACGACGGCACGGGAAGCGGTTATCAGGTGCTTCTCCATGGTGGTCCTATCGACGGGACTATCAAGAGCGGTTCCCTTCTTCATGTGCGTAATCTTTACAGGGCGCTTGAGGATGAGGGCGAGTGGACTCCTGTCGAGGTCGCTGTCCGTGGGAAGAACATCTCTGTGAAGATCAAAGGAGTGGATGTGGTCTGTTACACGGAACCAGCTCAGCCTTATAGACTTCCACAATATGAGAAGATGCGTCTCGGCCATGGTGCGGTTAGCCTCGTGGGTGGAAAAGGGTTAGTTCGTTTCAGGGAAATGAAGATTACCAAACTTCCTGCCGATGCCGTCAATCCATGCGACACCCTTCCTCCAGTTGATGAGACCACTGATAGGGCAATCCGGCTACAACAGGAGGATTTCCCTGTTATTGACTGGCATGTCCATCTGAAAGGAGGTTTGACTGCGGAGATGGCTCATGCGATGAGCATGAATTACGGCATCAACTACGGCGTAGCTCCTAATGCGGGAGCAGGCGGGGTTGGCCGTATGCTTGCCAACGACGAGGAAGTCTATGAGTATTATGACGAGATCAAGGATATGCCCTTCCTCCGTGGGGTTCAGGGAGAGGGCCGCAAATGGACCTCGGATTTCTCCTCCGTGGCACTGGGAGTCTTCGACTATCTTTTCACCGACGCGATGACGATAGTTGACCATAAGGGACGTATCACGAGACTCTATCGAGAGGAGGAGGTAAAGCCGGACGGTCTCTCTGATCAGAAGTATATGGACCTGATCGTGGACCAGACGGTCAAAATACTAACCAATGAGCCGGCGGACATATTCGCCAACTCTTTCTACCTTCCGGATTTCCTTAACGACAGGTTTGACGAGATGTGGACTCCTGAGAGAGTGGCGAAGGTGCTGGATGTCATGCAGGAGAATGGAATAGCCCTTGAGATAGGATCACGGTACCTGATACCTAATGAGTACATTATTAGGGAGGCGAAAAAGCGCGGGATAAAGTTCACCTATGGCACTAACAACGCCAATGCGGATTTCGGTCGCCTTGAGAATAGTATAGACATGACCCGTAAGTGTGGTTTGACCGCTGAGGACATGTGGTTCCCGAGCATGAGCACCAGAGCATCTCGTCCTACGGTGATTTACAACAATTTCTTCGGTGAGGACGGCAAGACAGCCCTGTTCAATGGGAAGGACCTTTCAGGCTGGGTCTCTCTCACCGAGTCTGGTTCTGATGAGCCTGTGTTCAAGGTTGAGGATGGCTGCATCTTGGTTTCCGGAAAGCCTAACGGCTATCTCAGGACCGTTCGCCAGTACGGGGATTATTCGCTTCATGTGGAGTGGAAATGGATCGGAGCCGGAACTAACAGCGGGATATTCCAGAGAATTCAGAATGACATGATTTGGCCGACAGCCTATGAGTGCCAGCTCATGGCGGGAAGGGCTGGCGATATCGTCAGCCTGGGGGGAGCGAGGATAGCGGAAATACCGTATGATCCGTCAGTTAAGTTCCCTATGAAGAAGAGGATCCACACCGGGGCGAGCATCGAGCTTCCTGATGGGGAGTGGAACCGTGCTGAGATCATCTGCAAGGGAAACAAGATGAGAGTGTACATCAACGGTAGCCTTGAGAACGAGGTGACAACTTCGTTCAAGGCTGGTTACATCGCTCTGCAGAGCGAGGGTGGCCCGTTGGCTTTCAGGAATATTTATTTGGAGTAGCTAGTCCATTGGATAGTGGACTCCCCATTCCTTGCGGAGGGAGTCCATGAGCTCCATAAGGAACAAGGTCTCGGAGTGCGGCATCTGTGGCGGCTCTATGAGGCCTTTTTCCATTGCGTCCTTGCAGGCTTGAAACTCATATTCATAACCGCTGATGTTTTCAGGGACAGCCATTTCCTCTTGTAACCTACCGCCTTTGGAGTAGATCCGGATCAGACCGGGGTTGTTGGTGTTGTCCACGACTATGCAGCCTTCAGTGCCGGAAATTGTGGCGGTGTTGTAACCCTCGCAGTAGACTGAGCTATGGATTGTGGTAAGAATACCGCCTTCAAGGGTCATGGAGATCGTTTCGCTGAGGTCCACTCCCAGATCAGATAGCACGCACTGCGACTCGATTTTCTCTATCGGGTTGTCGCAAACCATCCTGACGAAATTCAGGGGATATATTCCGATGTCGAGCAAGGTGCCTCCGCAAAGCTCCGGCCTGACAATGCGTGGAAGATGCATGACCCTATGGGAAAGGGTGGCGCTGATCTGGCAGACTGTGCCTATCCTTCCGTAAGAGATCAGCCGGTTTATGATGTCCCTGGCCGGCTGGTAGCGCGTCCAGATCGCCTCTGCCACGAACACTCCTTTCTCCTTTGCGAGATCAAGTACCTTCTTTGTCTGGAAAGCATTAGCCATGAACGCTTTCTCGACAAGACAAGCCTTGCCTTTTCCGATGGCTTCCATCGTCACGTCAAAATGGTGCGAGTGAGGGGTGGCGACATATACAAGGTCCACTTCAGGGTCGTCAAGAAGCTCGCCGTAAGACCCATAAGCTTTGGGAATCCCGAATTCAGCGGCGAAAGCCTTGGCTTTATCCAGGGTTCTTGAGCCAACTGCCAGACATTTGATACCATCGGTGTATTCAAGTGTCCTGGCGATCTTGCCGGCGATGTGTCCGGCTCCGATTATTCCTACATTCATGGTTATAAGATTTTAGTGATTTGTCTCTCGGTGGCTTCGGGAAACAGTTCTTTAATATGATCCCTAAGCTTTGAATAGGATTCTTCCGGGGAGCATCCGCATTTCAGGGTGTACCCGCCTATGTGCCAAGGCCCGAAATCCTCTCCAGGTCTCTCGAATATGGATTCGGGGGTGCAGTAGGAGGCGGTCTGCCAGCCTTTGTATTCAAGGTTAGGCCCTCTGTAAACTCTTTGGATGTCTCCGATGATCAGCCTGGTGCCGTTCATGAGATTGGCCAGCACGGAGTCCGATTTGCTTTTTTTCACTTTGAGTAGCTCACGAACTTGACGGGAGACGCAAGAGCCTTCTTTCTCTATGAGCCTCAATACCTTCCGTCCTTCGGCGGTCGGCTTGTATTTTTCTTGGGAAAGCTTCCAATTGCGAATGTGGGCGTACCATTCTGGTGCCGCGAAAGCGGACTTCCCGCCACAAAGAAACTTACCATAGACTATTTCCCCGCTCTGCACGACGTCCACTTTCCAATCCCATGGTCCGAGGTTCTCGTCCGTGAACCACATGTTTGGTGGCGTCAATTCCTCAATCGAATATCCCGGGATGGGATTCTCGAAGAAAGGAATGAATCCGTAGGCCTTGATGGCTTCCAGCATGGATTCGCTGTCTGTCACCTTAATCCCGAACGGATTGCCTTTATGATGGGCGATTGACACTACCGGGTTTGTTTTTTATATAGGGTGTGGGCTCCGGTCGTAAATGACAAGCTTGAAGAATTGAAATCATCTATCCTGTCGAATACCACCATAAAGTCATCGTTCTTGTAGACGAGTTTTCCGAGCGAGGACACATCTTTATGGTCTAGCGCCTTTCGGATTTCGCACCGCAGGAGTTCTTCAGTCCTGGAATTGTCCTTATAGAATACCGCGACCGTGGAGTCCTCATAATAATGATAATCGGAAGGCGGTATCAACAAGTTGTATTCTCCTAAGTCGATAGGTCCTGAGATGTCGCTGATAGACCATTCCGCGATCGCGGTCTCAGGCTCTTCCACGAGTTCCCACTTATGGAAGCTGTAATTGCCTAGATCTCTTTCCATCGCTTTGAATCTCTTCGTGGGCATATTCTGTTTCAGATAATTGTATGCCCCATCAATGGTAAGCCAGGATTCTTTTAGCCCTGGGTCGGCACCTATCGTTTTATAATCAATTATTTCCGGGAACTTTCCATTTACCAGCACGTTCGGCAGGACTCTCTCTAACCTTGCTTTCTGGCTCCTGATGCCAAAGTCCTTGGCTCTTATTCCTGGAATATAAGTGAACAATATGGCGGCCAGAGCGAGAATCAGGGTCATAAGCTGGAAGTTCCTCGTCTTGTCTTTCACGAGCATGGCCGTGAAAACGGTAAGCAGCAGGGCGAGGCAGATAAGATAGACTCTGACTTCTGTGAGTCCATATTCACCTATGCGGCGGAATGCCCCGATCCATAGCAGGATGAGAGGGGCTATGGCTATAAAAGGAAAAGCCTTGTAGAACCACTCAAAATGCCGTTTCTCAACAAGGAGCCGGAAAAGGTGGCAAACAAGTCCAACGGCCATGAAAATGGCCACGATGTATGCGACTCCTCCGTTCGGCAGTTCCCAACGAAGCGCGATCCTCCCGATGTAAATGTAGAGAATGGCCGTGTAGATGATCAGGGCTGGGGAGAGAATGTAGTCTATGACGATCTTGAGGATTTTCCCGTTGGCTTCTTTGTAGCTATTCTTCTCAACAAATGAGCAACATAGCAGAGGGATGATCACAAAAGCTATGAAAGCCATTGGATCTGTGAACCATTTGTCTTTCAAGTCAAGGTCAAAGAGGAAGTTGACAGAGGCTATGATGATGTCCACTACCGCGATCAGCAGGAATCCAATTATAAACCCTGCCGCCACATTGATGACAGTGTCCAGGATGTTTTGCCCATAAGGCTCATTCTCAAGAGGTTCCTTCCCTATTATCAGCAATACTATCGCTATGATATAAGCTACCCCGAGACTCCATCCAGGGTTTACTGAGCCCCAAACCAGAAGCGGGATCCAGAGAAACCAGGACAAGCAGTACAAGACTCTGAAAACGAGGTGTTTCCCGCTCCACTTGTGTAGAGTGAACAGGAGGACATAATGAGGGAAGAACCAGAAAAACAGGTAAAAAACATCACTTTTGCCCAAGACATCTCTGACACTATTCTCGAAGAGGAATATCACGAAATATGTCACCCCGAGAAGAGCCTCCAACGGGAACTCCCGGACGCTCTTTATAAAGCCTTGCCAGAGCTTGCTAGCTATTTCAGAGGTTCTGCTCATTTCTTTCCAAGTCGTTGATTGGATATTATAAGGAAGCGCTCGAGTTGCTTGTTTTGCATAATGGCTTCCTCACATATCTGGGGCAGATTGTAGGTGAACCCATCGAGATCGCATCCCACATAGAAATCCTCGGGGAGATCCTCCCTGAGATCGGCCCCTCCGTTGTTTCCGGCTGATATTCCCGGGGTAAATATCTCCCTGTAGATATAGGGAGGACCGTCCAGCCTGAAACAAAGGGTCCGTTTGGTGCTCTCACGGTAGCCTCCTTGGCTCTCGTAACTTGTCCAGCATAGAAAGATGTCGCAATGAAGGAATCGGAGTCCCAGCTCTTTAGCCAGCCTCTCCGCAAGCGAGTTATACTCTCCCCTGATAAGGACATTGTTAGTTATCAGGAAGTTATCTAATTCTGGGGATCGTTCTATACTTTTCACTGAGAAGGCTATAACCAGGCATTCCAATGAGGTGAACGCCTCGATAAAGCCTTTGGTCACCTTGGTGATTCCCTTTGTGAACTCCAACTCAGAGTATTTCTCTGGCTTGAAACTTCCGGGACTGGCATTCAAGTCTTCCGCGCACACCAATCCTTTGCCCTCCACTTTAAGGATGCAACCCCATTCGTTGCTGAAAGTGATTTTTTCGTTATGATCTGAGAAGTACATATCTGGTCGCTATTTGTCCATAAAGATAGCATTAATAAATAACTTTCATTAAATTGCGGTATGAGAAAGATAGCGATTTTAGCATCCTTGCCACTAATGATATTCACTGGCTGCCGAGGTTCGGTTTACGAGCGTCTGAACCATCAGGCCGAATCTGAGTATCTCCAGCCGGTCCGTCCGGCTTCTGATGGTAGGAATCCTTGTTGGAACAAGTTCGCTAAGAAGTTCATGTACGCGCCTGCGTTCGAAGTCCCTTCCGTTCCAGGGGCTGACAAATACCGTTTTACAGTAAGGAGTGCTGAAGGTAGTTGGTCTTTCCTATCCGACAGGCCAGACGCCGACTTGTCCCCGATTTGGAATCATATTCCTCCGGCAAATGTGGATTTGACGGTGGAAGCATTGGTTGGGGAAGCCGCGGACACGGTTTACTCAAGAAGTTTCCTGAGGGATTTCCCGTTCAAAGGGCCTTATAATGGGCCGGTCAGGAGTTACAAAGAGGCTGCGATTCGGGCGGCTCTTCACAACCACTTGATGCCCCAGGTACAAAACTGGATAGGTAATACAGTTCCGGACATGTCTTTATGGACAAACACATATCCATGCAAGATAATAGGCTCCACTATCCGGAACGAGTGCCTTGTGGCTCGCTTGCTTCCAGACAGGAAGGAAAACGCCCTCGAGGTTGCCAGGTCAGCCGCCGCTTTCCTTATCGCCCAGAGTCGTCCAAAAGGGGAGCCCCTGGCGTTTTTCCCGCCTACATATTACCTTGACACACAGGCTTCTGGCGAAGAACAGAATCAAGGGAAGACGATGACTATGGAGGCCACCTTTGCAGGAAATGCCTTCCTGGACCTGTACGATTTGACAGGAGAAAAGGAATGGCTTGACATGGCGGTTGAGATTGGCCGTACTTATGTGCGGTTGCAGAGAGAGGATGGATCGCTACCCATCAAGGTGGATTTCGTCACCGGAGAGCCCGTGAACGATGCCCAAGCCCTGTTGCATCCGCTGTTAAGGTATTTCCAACGTCTTGAAGGGTATTCATTCGGAGAGTTCTCTCAGGCTAGGTTGAAGGCGGAGCGATGGATGGACGATACCGCGATGGAGCGATTCGAGTTGACTGGCCAGTTTGAGGATGTGAACGTGCTTGGACTGGAACCTTATCAAAACCTGACGAATTGCACAGCCGCACCATATGCATCATATCTTCTAGATAAGGGAACCGTAAGTGAATCAGATATTTCCAATGCCGTGGACCTCATTCGTTTCTGCGAGGACCAGTTCGTTCATTGGGATTATGCTGACACGACAGCTGACGGATTCCACAAGTCCAACGCTCCATGTGTCCACGAGCAATACAAGTTTGAGGTTCCGGTCGATGACAGCAGTTGCAATGTCGCCAACGCATGGCTTGACCTGTATGAGGTCACAGGTGACCTTCTGGCGCTCGCCAAAGCGAAGGCGTTGATAGATAATATCACCATCCAGCAGAACGCTCAGGATGGCATGATCCCTACCATATTCAATTGGAGAAAGCCAGGGAATGGAGGTGATTATTGGATGAACTGTAGTTATGCCTCCATAACCACATTGCTACGTCTCGCGTCGATGACCGGGGACCTGGATCGCCTTGAGGACTGATCACTTAGGCAACTGAAGGATTACCTTTATAGGGAAGTGATCTGAAGGGGTGCGTGCTTGGAAGGCTTGGAAGGAGATCTCCTTCGGGAAATTGCCGTTCTCATATTTCTCGGCTTCGGCGGTCATTGTGCGGTAGGTGTCGGTCAGGACCCCATAACGGATCACCCGTGTGCCAGGTGTGACGAAGACATGGTCTATCCTACTGGTTGTGAAGCTGTTGGGATCAAAGCCATTGGCGGTTCCATCGAGAGCGTAGCGAATCTCACAAACCTCATAACTGTCGTTAAGGATCCCGCTGGTCACGAAAGTCGAGTAGATCGGATTGTTTTGGTCCACATTAAAATCTCCAGTCAATACAACAGGCTTGCCGCCGCAGAGTTCACGGATCTTCTGGACCACAAGCTTGGCGCTCTCTTGCCTGGCCTGCACACCGATATGGTCCATGTGGAGGCTGAGGTAATATAGCTCTTGCTTAGTGTCTTTTACCTTGAAATGGCCCCATGTGCAGACTCTGTTCAAAGCGGCGTCCCAACCTTTGCTAGGCACGTCCGGAGTGGGTGAGAGCCAGAAATCACCGTGATCAAGAAGCTCGAATCTATTGGTGTTGTAGAATATGGCCGAATGCTCTCCGGCATGTATCCCGTCATCACGGCCAGCTCCGATATATTCATACCCGGGAAGATGTGCTTTAAGTTGCTCGAGCTGGTTGTACTTGCCTTCCTGGGTTCCGAATATCTCAAAATCATGGAAAAGGACCTGCTGGGCGATGATCGGCAAGCGTTGCCCCCAGCCATTGCCCTTGAGAGAATCGCCGTGGTTCTCGTAGCGGATGTTGTAGGAGCCTACCTGCAAAGTGGTGACCCTGCGGGAAATGCCGCAGCTCACCGTCAGGATCGCGGCGGTGGCGGAAACCAGAAGAAGTTTCAGGAGTCTCATAGGCGTTATTAATTGTCACGAAAGTTAATAAATACTATCTTTACTGACAAATTAGGTTTTTATGATATCAATATTCACCCTGACCTCACCGCTTCACGACAAGGCAGCTGTGGATGCCGTGACCAAGGAATTCCTTGACAGCCTTGGCATTGAATATTCCTTCCAAGGGGACAATTACGAAGACTACGGTACGGATTTGTCGCCGATCTATGTCAGGACGGGAGGAACCGAGGGGCTGTTCAAAGAGTTGCTGCCCACTCTGCAGGGACTTTCTCGTCAGGCGATATTGTTGCTGACTTCCGGGAAGAGTAATTCGCTTGCTGCCTCGATGGAAATTCTGTCCTATCTGCGTCAAGAGGGGCTCAGGGGCGAGATTCTGCATGGAAGTCCTGCTTATATACGGTCCCGTATTGAGGCGCTTTCCAAGGTAGAGGCCGCTCGCCGCTTCCTTGAGTACACCACTCTCGGGATAGTAGGCCATCCTTCTGACTGGCTTATTTCCAGCGGGTTCGATAGGGAAGCCATTTTCGATCGTTTGGGGATTAACCTTCAGTATATTCCCATGGAGGAATTGCTTGAGGAATATTCGTTGCTGAAAGACGAGGTCGCCGAGTCATGGAAGGAAGTTGTCGGTTGTCATTCTGAGCATAGCGAAGAATCTACCCCTTTATCCACCGCCGTCAAGCAGGCCATTCCCGGAGCTTATCGTCTCTATAAGGCGCTGAAGACCCTTGTCTCTGACTATGGCCTTTCTGGCTTGACAATCAGGTGCTTTGATCTCCTTACCGCTGTCCACAACACAGGTTGCCTGGCGCTCGCACGTCTAAACTCAGAGGGCTATGTGGCAGGGTGCGAAGGAGATGTTCCCGCTATGATTTCGATGATGATCGGCCGGGCGGTTACAGGGGTAAGTGGTTTCCAGGCAAATCCTTCGAGTATCAATCCTGATACGGGGGAAATGGTTTTCTCTCATTGCACAGTGCCGCTGGACATGGTTTCCGGCTATGGTCTGGACACTCATTTCGAGTCAGGAATCGGGGTAGGGATTCGAGGAATTATTCCTGAAGGGCCGGTCACGGTCTTCAAGGTTTCTGGCGACCTTTCCCGGCATTTTGTATGCGAGGGTGAGCTTCTGCGTTGTGAGGCTAAGCCGGACCTTTGCCGCACTCAGGCGGTTTTGCGTTTGCCACCTTCGGCATCTGATTATTTCTTGACAGAACCTATTGGCAACCACCACATTATCCTCCCTGGTCACGTAGCTGCCGAGCTGGAGGCGTTGTTGTCATTCTGAACAAAGTGAAGAATCTACTATGGTTGAACTAGGAATAAAAGGCTACCAGGAGGAAATAGTCACTCCGGAGCTACTCGCTTGCCATATCGGCAGCGGTACAGTACGGGTATTCGCCACCCCGCTTATGATCACCCTTATGGAGCGCACTTGCCGGCTGAGCGTCCAGCCATATCTCGATGAGGGCTTCGAGACCGTCGGGACTCATGTCAATGTTTCGCACGTGAGCGCCACGCCTGAGGGGATGAAGGTCTGGTGCGATTCGGAACTAATTGGTATTGATGGACGTAGGCTGACTTTCAGAGTTGTCGCACAAGATTCGAGGGGCATAATCGGCGAGGGCACCCACGAGCGTTTCATAGTCAATGTCGCCCGCTTCCAGGCCAAGACCGACACGAAGCTGGAGTGCCAATAATGGAGTTGTGACATTCGGGAGACGCAAGCTTATTGATAATCATTTGTTTACGGCATATCCCATGTGGGGTTTTGGGTACGGGATTATGCTTAACAGACTGATTATCAATCGCATTATGTCTCCAGTACTTTTCCTGGGGGGTGATTTCTCATCTTGGTTATAACTCTTTTTTTCCTATATTTGCAGCGGCGTTGACGATCTTCGCTGATGCCATGCCCTGGTGGTGGAATGGTAGACACGAGGGACTTAAAATCCCTTGGCCCGAAACGGCTGTGCGGGTTCGAGTCCCGCCCGGGGCACCTAGAGATGTTTTTGAGGTTTTTCGAGCATTTCTTAAGATTGGAAAAGTCTAACAATTAGCTAGTTGCTGTTGTTAGACTTTTTTAGGTGGTGCTTGCTATTTCGGAAAATAGCTTGTATTTTTGTCTTGTAAGAAAAATTTACAAGCTATGGCTGTAACCTTCTATCTCTTCACGAGACCGGACAAGAAAGGCGACCATCCGATCTACACTTCCATTTATCTGAACGGGAGCAGGTTCTGCTCCAGCATCGGGTATAGCATCAGCCCCGAAAAGTGGGATGACGAAAAGATGAAAGTGAAGCATGGCGCGAGCAATGCCCGCAAAGTGCCTTTCAATACCATTAATTCCAGGATCGCAGCAATTTCGTCCAGGTTCGACACCCTTGAAGCGAATAACGCCAAGTTATCCAAGGAACAGATCAAGAAGCAGCTTGCAGAAGTGGTCGGTCGTGCAGCAAAAGAGTCGGACACACCAGAGAAGTATGGCCCTGTCAATTTCTTCCACTATTTCGATGCTTTCATCCTTGATGGTAAGTTGAATCATAAGTGGGCGCTGAATACGGTCAAGAAGTGGGGAACACTCCGTGCCCATATGAAGAAATTCAACCCGGACATTACACTGGATGACTTTGATAAGGAGACCCTCGATGCCTATGTACGTTTCGGCGCGACGGAAATCCATATGCTGGATGTCTCGATCAGGAAGGAACTGAGCCTTCTCCGCTGGTATCTCGGCTGGTGCGTTGACAAGGGATACACTACGAATCAGACCTTCTCCAAGTACCGGGCAAGATTGAAGGATACGAAAAAGCCTGTCATATTCCTTGAGAAAGATGAGCTCCTGAAGTTGTATGGTTTTAAGATCCCAAAGAACGGGACAGAGGTGGTTCTCCATGATATGGATGGAGAGGAATACAGGAAAGTTGTTACGGAGAAAGCGTCCATGGACAAAGTCCGGGATTTGTTCTGCTTCTGCTGCTTCACCTCCTTGCGCTACTCAGATCTTGCCCAGTTGCAACGGACGAACATTCAGGACGGCTACATCCAATTGACTACGATCAAGACCGACGACACCGTAAATATTCCCATCAACGAACAAGCCCAGGCTATCTTGAACAAATATGCAGCCTTTGACTTCGACGGACTGGCCCTTCCTGTTATCAGTAACCAGAAAATGAACCAGTATCTCAAAGATATCTGCGAGCTGTGCGAGTTCACAACACCTGTAACCATTGTCCAGTACATTGATGGAAAGAGAAAGGATATCTGTCAGCCGAAATGGAAACTGATGGCTACTCACGCCGCGAGGCGGACATTCATCTGTACCGCTCTGGCAGCAGGAATCCCTCCCCAGGTCATCATGAAAATGACCGGCCATTCTGACTACAAAGCAATGAAACCCTACATCGAGGTCGCGGAGAGAACCAAGGATGATGCAATGGTGAAGTTTGCCAACTTTCTTAAATAGAGCGTGCTATGAATATACTTCTCATTATTGCCTATTCGCTCCTGGCGGTCCTTGCCGTGTGGGCAGCCTATTGGTTCTTTAAGGATCCAGGGCATTTCCTTCTCTTGGACAACAAATACAGGATGATGGTGAGAATCCGCGACTGTTATTTGAAGGGACAGAAGGCTCAGCCCCAGGACAGCGAAGGTTATTTCCTGAGAAAGGCGACAAAGATCATCAACGACTATAAGCCGGTCTTCGGGCCGATTGAGATAAAGGCAGATCTCCGGTTCCACAAAGAGACCGTCACCAATATGCTTTCCAGGAAGGAATACTATCAGTACTATTTCACTCAGGATAGGTTCAATCTTGCTGTATTTCGCAAAATGTACGAAGACTACCGTTCCGGGGTCTATGCGACTTACCCATATGATCGGGAAAGCAAGCTTGAGGCTGTTTTACCAGAGCCAATTAAGAAAAATAAAACGCTCGTCAGCGATATCACCAAGTTCATCGATGCTGGATGGCTGGATGAGAATGGTCGGCCTGTTCCCGGTGCTAAAAAGGAACAGCAACTGGCTTTAGCCGCGTCTATGATGTGTGACCATGCCGGGGTCAATAAGTATTCTGAACTATTCGGCTCTTACTGGGAAATAAAACCTTCAACGATGAGATCGAACAAGCGGAATGCGCTGGAAAGTGTTGACGGGGCGTCAATAATGATGGAAATCAAAGGAATTCTGGGATAATTTCGTACGATATGATATGGTTTCCTATTTCTCGAACTGAACATCAATGACCATTACCCTTCATAATTGGAAAACCGATGACAAACTAGTGCTTATGGCGCTCTGCAATGCCGTTGACAGGACCTTCCTGTCGGACCGGCTGCCGTATCCTTACACCGAAGCGGATGCTGACTGGTGGCTTGGGATGGTGGCCGGGAATGATGGCAAGGAGGGCGTCTGGCGGGCCATCGCCGTGGACGGGCAGGTTGTCGGCAGTATCTCCGTGGAAAGGATGGCCAATAAGAATCGCTCCGTTGGGTCGATTGGCTATATGATCCTGACGCCGTTCTGGTCCCAGGGTATCGGCACTGAAGCGGTTCGGCAGATCTGCGGGATTGCCTTCCAGGAATTGGCGCTGGAGCGCATCATCGGTGAGGTGTTCCCTGAGAACCTGGCATCGGCCCGGGTGCTGGAGAAGAATGGCTTCCGGCTGGAGGAGACGAAGGTCGGGGCTGTTGTGAAGGGTGGGAAGGCGATGGATGTGAGGGTGTATGTGAAGGCTTGATTTTTTGAATCAGTAACGGTTGTTACTGAAGCTTATCTCCGTTTGGTCCCCAATCTTGGGATTAACTTTGGTCTGTGCTTCCAGATTCCTTGGTGGTATGATTGGCAAAAGGCAGGTATCATGCATATTTGGATATTTGGCAGCTATGCGGAGGAGAAGCGCGAGGTGGTGGAAGCGGGACGGATTAAATAAGTGCCG
>ONSC01000152.1 GCA_900320365.1 uncultured Bacteroidales bacterium | reverse complement strand
TATCAAAAAAATTTATCGGATATCTGAATAAGTATAATCTTATACATGATGAACGCTTCTCAGGACTTGTCGGCTCTGTGAACGGTCTTGCGGCAAGACTGAATGCTATTGAAGCAAATGTAAAAGGCGAGATCAGCAGTAAGGAAGCAGAACGCCAGAAATTAAAAAATGAACTCAGAAATCAGGGTCAGGTAAATGACGCCGTGGTCACTGTTGAGTTCATGAATTTGACCTATGAAGTCTTGGGTGAAGTCTCGAGGCCTGGAAGATATGCTATTGCTAAAGACGGGCTTACTGTTCTTGATGCC
Organism: uncultured Bacteroidales bacterium; assembly: GCA_900320365.1. Lineage (GTDB taxonomy): Bacteria > Bacteroidota > Bacteroidia > Bacteroidales > UBA932 > Cryptobacteroides. The sequence goes on along the minus strand of ONSC01000152.1, from coordinate 5,586 downwards.
ATTGCTACCGCTGGTGATCTCGGAATTCAAGGTAATAGGGAGAATGTTAAGGTTTTGAGAAATGAGAACGGCTTCCAAAAAACTTATGAGCTGGTAGCCTGATCAATTCACCAGCCTACTATCTCCAGCAAGACGATGTCATCTATGTGGAGCCCAACGACTTCCGTAAACGCCAGACCAGGGTCAACGGAAACAATGTCCGTTCCGCTTCGTTCTGGATGAGCCTCGGTTCCTTCGTGACTTCGACCATTCTGGTAGTCCAACGGATCAGCAAGTACATGTAAAAAGCTAATAATCAAAACGAAAGTTTATAAGCGAATATGGAAAATAACGAGATAATCACCGCTAATGCTCCCCAGGAAGAAGAGTTTAACTTCAGGGAGTTTTTCCACAGGTGCCTGTCGAGGTGGTACTGGTTCGTGATATCCCTGGTACTCTGCCTTCTGGTAGGTCTTTACATCGTCATGACCACAGTGCCGGTGTACCACTCTTCTGCCGAGCTCCAGATTAAGTCCGACGCTAGAGGAAGGTCTATAGACAACTCCAATGAGTTTGGAGAGATGGGAATATTCACCACCAGAACCAATGTCTACAATGAGCTTAGGGCATTTCGTTCCCCCGATATCATGGGTGAGGTTGTGGACCAGCTCAATCTTTACATGGATTACAAGTATCCTGGTCGCCGTTACGACATCACCCTTTACGGCACGAGTCTTCCGGTGAAGTGTGACCTTTTGGATCTTCCTGATAATCAGCGTGCTGAGTTTAAACTGGATTGCTCGAAGGACGGAAAGATAGTCCTTGACGACTTTATTCGTCAAGGTGAAAAGGTCTCTGGTCATAAGGTTCCTGGTGCCATTGGTGACACCCTTTCCACCCCTCTCGGAAGGATAGCGGTGACGAAAACCAATTATTATCCAGAAGACGGATATGGCCGTGAAATCATTGTTTCGAGAGTGTCTAAGAGATCCGCCATAGGGAAGTTCGGAAAGAACCTCTCCGTCTCCCAATCTGACAAGATGGCCGACATGATCACCATTGGAGTCGACGATGTTTCCACCCAGAGGGCGCAGGATATTGTAAGTACACTCATAGCTGTCTACAACGCCAAATGGGTTCAGGACAAGAACCTCCTTGCGAGGGCGACCTCCGAGTTTATCAACGACCGACTCAAGGTAATTGAGGGTGAGCTTTCAGATGTTGATTCAGACATCTCAGCCTACAAGTCAGCGAACATGATCCCTGATGTGGGTGCTGCCGCTGACATGTACATGCAGCAGAATGCGGCCATTAACCAGCAGATTCAGGAGCTCAACAACCAGCTCTATATGGCTCGTTATGTCAAGAACTATATCTCCAACGAAGGAAGCAATAACCAGCCTCTTCCAGCCAATATGGGCATTACCAATTCGGCGATCGAGTCCCGTATTAATGAGTATAACAAGCAACTTATTGAGAGGAACAATCTGGTTGAAAACTCGGGCGAGAACAACGTGCTTGTCAAGGATATGGACAAGACTCTTGAGTCTATGAGGGGGGCCATCTCGATGTCAATGGACAATGAGATCATGGCACTCAACACCCGCTATAGCGGTCTCCAAGGCCAGTCAAGGGCGACATCCGCTAAAATTGCCGCCAACCCTAAGCAGGCCAATCAGCTGCTATCGGTTGAGCGTCAACAAAGCGTTAAGCAGAGCCTGTACCTCTACCTTTTACAGAAACGTGAGGAGAATGAGCTCTCCCAGGCCTTTACAGCCTACAACACCCGCATGATCAAGCATCCTTTGATCAACGGTCCCGTGGCTCCACAAAAGAGCAGGATAATGTTGGTGGCTTTCATTCTCGGCCTCCTCATTCCTCTGGCCATTCTTTACATCATGATGGCTACCGATAACAAGATTCACTCGAAGAAAGATCTCAAAGTCCTTTCCCTACCTTATTTGGGCGAGATACCGCTTGCTTCAAAGCAGAAGAATCTCCTCGGGAGGATCAAGAGGAAAGCACTCGACACCACTACCGTAGTTGTCGAGCATGGTAACAGGAATGCCGTGAACGAAGCTTTCAGGGTTATGAGGACTAACCTCGAATTCATGACTAAAGACCCTACAGCCAACGTGCTGGCAACCACGTCCTTCAATCCCGGCTCTGGAAAATCTTTTGTGACGATGAACATGTCGATCTGTCTCGCCATCAAGGACAAGAAGGTTCTCGTGATTGACGGTGACCTTCGTCACGGAACATTGTCCGAGTTCGCAGGCAAACCAGAGAGAGGACTGAGTGACTATCTGGCTGGTAAGACAGATGATGTCACCTCTATTATCGTCCAATCCCCAGACTATCCCACTCTCAAGATACTGCCGGTCGGTACGATTCCTCCGAACCCTGCCGAACTGATTGCCGATCCGAGATTCGGGAAGCTTATCGCTGAGCTTAAGACCAAATATGACTACGTCATCATCGACTGCCCTCCGATTAACATCGTTACAGATGCGAAGATCATCAACGAATACGTCGACAGGACAATCTTTATCCTAAGGGCTGGTCTCCTCGATAAGGAACTCGTTCCCGAGCTTGAGACTATGTATAAGCAGGGAGAGTATAACAACCTTTGCTATGTCCTTAATGGAACTTCTTCCGGATCAGGTTATTACGGTCGCTACGGCCATTATGGCCACTATGGCCACTACGGTCATTACGGCTACTACGGTTACCATAGCAAGTCTTCTGATACAGCGAAAGCATAGTTTCTGAGGAACAAATAAACAATTCGGTTATGTCTATTTTTAAAGACAAGACTTTGATGATAACTGGCGGGACCGGTAGCTTCGGGAACGCTGTTCTCAAGAGGTTCCTTCGTACTGACATAGGAGAGATCCGGATTTTTTCCAGGGATGAGAAGAAGCAGGACGACATGCGTCATGAGTACCAGGCTAACTATCCGGACGTGGCCCATAAGATCAAGTTCTACATAGGCGATGTCAGGAACCGCTCCACTCTTAAGACCGCTATGCGCGGGGTGGATTACATATTCCATGCGGCTGCGTTGAAGCAGGTCCCTTCTTGCGAGTTCTTCCCGATGGAAGCGGTTAAGACCAACGTCATGGGAACTGATAATGTCCTTGATGCCGCGATTGAAGAAGGGGTGAAGAGTGTGATTTGCCTGTCCACGGATAAGGCCGCCTACCCGATTAACGCGATGGGAATCAGCAAGGCGCTGGAGGAGAAAGTCGCTGTGGCGAAGAGCCGTAACTCCCTTGGTACCAAGATCTGCTGCACTCGTTATGGAAACGTGATGTGCTCTCGCGGATCCGTTATTCCTCTTTGGATTGAACAGATCCGCAATGGTCAGCCAGTCACGTTGACCGAGCCTTCGATGACTCGTTTCATTATGAGTCTTGACGAAGCGGTGGATCTGGTTTTATTCGCCTTTGAGCATGGTCAGAATGGGGATATTCTCGTCCAGAAGGCTCCTGCGTGCACAATCCAGACCCAAGCTGAGGCTGTTTGCGAGCTTTTCGGGGGCGATAAGAGCCAGATAAAGGTGATAGGAATACGCCATGGCGAGAAGATGTACGAGACTCTCCTGACGAAAGAGGAATGCGCTAAGGCCGAGGATCTTGGGCATTTCTTCAGGGTCCCTGCGGACAACAGAACCCTCAATTATGACAAGTATTTCACTGAGGGCGACACTAAGGCAGTGACCATCGAGGAGTTCAATTCCAACAACACCAGGAGACTCGGGCTTGAGGAAACCAAGGCTAAGATTGCCAGCCTGGAATACATCCAGAACGAACTGAACGGAATTCCTAACGTTGCTAAGTGATGAAGATACTCGTCACAGGTGCAAAAGGCTTTGTCGGTCGAAACCTTTGTGCCCAGCTGAAGAACATAAGGGACGGAAAGGCTAGATATTATGGCCTCTCTATCGACGAGGTTTTTGAGTACGACATAGATTCTAAGCCGGAAGAGTTGGACACCTGGTGCGCAGAGGCGGACTTCGTGTTTAACCTGGCGGGGGTGAACCGCCCAAAGGACCAAGCTGAGTTCATGGAAGGGAATTTCGGCTTCGCCTCGACCCTGCTTGAGACTCTTAAGAGGCATGGAAATAATTGTCCTGTAATGCTTTCCTCTTCTCAGCAGGCCTCTCTTACCGGCCGTTTCGGGAATTCCGAATATGGCCGGAGCAAAAAGGCAGGTGAGGATCTGTTCCTAAGATATGGCGAAGAGACAGGCGCCCGGGTGCTGGTATACCGTTTTCCGAATCTTTTCGGAAAGTGGTGCAGGCCTAATTACAACAGCGCTGTGGCTACTTTCTGTAACGCAGTCGCCAATGACCTCCCGTACACCGTCAACGATCCTTCTGTAGAGCTGGAACTGCTTTATATCGATGACCTTGTAGACGAGATGATAGCATGCTTGAAGGGTGAAGAGCATCGTTGCGAGTTCAATGGACTCAATGTGATTCCAATACCATCAGGGCGGTACTGCTATGTGCCGATTACCCATAAGGCGACACTTGGAGAGATTGTTGAACTGCTGAACAAGTTTGCTGATCAGCCGAACACCCTAATAGTTCCTGAAATACCAAAGAATAGCTTCGCCAAGAAGCTATACAGTACTTATCTCAGCTACCTCCCGAAAGAGAAAATCGCTTTTCCGTTGAAGACTAACTCTGATGCAAGAGGCTCTTTTACGGAATTAGTTAAAACCATTGGAAATGGACAGTTTAGTGTGAACATATCCAACCCGGGTGTGACTAAGGGCCAGCATTGGCACAACTCCAAGTGGGAGTTTTTCATTGTTGTCTCAGGCCATGCTCTAATTCAGGAGCGAAAGGTGGGTTCCAACGAGGTGCTGGACTTCGAGGTCTCGGGAGACGAGATCAAGGCTGTCCACATGCTCCCGGGGTATACCCATAATATCAACAATCTCTCTGATACAGAACCTCTTATCACTCTTATGTGGGCCAACGAGCTCTTCGACCCCGACAAACCTGACACCTATTTCGAACAAGTTTAATGATGGCACAATTTAAGAATAACGGCAAGCTGAAACTTCTGATTATAGTGGGCACAAGGCCGGAGATCATCCGGCTTGCGGCTGTGATTAACAAGTGCAGGAAGTACTTCGACTGCCTGCTGGCTCACACAGGGCAGAACTACGACTACAATCTCAACGGAGTGTTCTTCAAGGACTTGAAGTTGGCTGATCCTGACGTATACATGGATGCGGTAGGCGCTGACCTTGGAGAGACGATGGGGAATATCATAGCTAAGAGTTATCAGCTTATGGTCGAGATCAAGCCCGACGCCGTGCTGGTGCTTGGCGATACCAATAGCTGCCTCAGCGTCATAGGCGCCAAGAGGCTCCATATTCCTATCTTCCACATGGAGGCGGGCAACCGCTGCAAGGACGAGTGCCTGCCGGAGGAGACCAATCGCCGCATTGTGGATATCATCAGTGATGTGAATATGGCCTATTCTGAGCATGCTCGTCGGTATCTTGCTGATTGTGGTCTGCCTAAGGAGAGGACCTATGTGACTGGATCGCCGATGGCTGAGGTGCTACATCAGAACCTCGCCGAGA
>ONSC01000053.1 GCA_900320365.1 uncultured Bacteroidales bacterium | reverse complement strand
AGCCTTCTGAGTCTGGGACGTTCATCAAAAACAAGGTTATGGCGGGTGCTAGGTCAGCCAGAGGAGTTGGAGCGGGAGTGTATCTCACATACCCCGAAGGAGCGTCAACTGTAACGGCCAGGGTCGGGCTCTCTTACACCTCAGTCGAGAATGCGCGCCTGAACCGGGAGACCGAGACAGAGGGCGGCGCCCTCGGTTTTGACGAAGCCAGGTCGCGATCAGAGGAAACGTGGGAGAATTATCTTGAGAGAATACGGGTGAAGACCTCCTCAGTGGAGGATAAGGTGAAGTTTTACACCGGCTTGTACCATGCTGTCTTAGGCAGGGGAATCGCAAGCGACGTGAATGGTGATTATCCCACGCATGACGGTGGGGTTGGGAGATTGCCCTCTGGCCCTGATGGAGCTCCCGCTTTCTCATTCGTCAACACTGACGGGATTTGGGGAGGGCAATGGAACCTGTTGCAAGTCTGGGCTTTAGCATATCCCGAGTACCTTTCCGACTTCGTGAATACGCATATTCAAGTTTACAAGGATTCCGGGTGGCTTGGTGACGGTTTAGCCTGCAGCCGCTATGTGTCGGGAGTCGGTACCAATCAAGTCGGCAACGCGATCGCCGCCGCCTACATGAGAGGGATCAGGACATTCGATGTTGAGGCTGGGTATGAGGCTGCCCGCAAGAATGAGCTTGATGGAAAGGATCGCCCTATGGGTGCGGGAAAACTGGACACCGACCAGTTTGTCAAGCTCGGGTATGTCCCACACAAGGATTCAGGACCATGGCCGGACGAGGCATGGATGTTCTCCGCATCCCACACGCTGGAGTACAGTTTCGGGGCATATGCTGTCGCGCAGATGGCCAGGGAACTTGGGAAAATCGACGATTACAACCGCCTGATGGAGCTTTCCAAAGGTTGGGAGAACATCTATGATGAGAAGGCGAATCTGATCCATCCTAAAACCGGAGACGGAGAATTTATCGATAACTTCAATCCTATGCAGGTCTGGCGAGGATTCCAGGAGGGTAACGCTTACCAGTACACATTCTATGTCCCTCACGATCCCAAGAGCCTGATAGCTAAGATGGGGGCAGAGGAGTTCTCCGCCCGTCTTGACAGCATTTTCATCCGCTCCGAGGCGAACATATTCAGTGGAGGGAAAACAATCGACGCTTTCGCCGGGTTGCAGACTTACTATAATCAAGGGAATCAACCTTGCCTTCATATTCCTTGGCTTTTCAACCAGGCCGGGCGCCCTTCTCTTACCCAAAAGTGGGTAAGGGCCATCCTTGACGATTTCTATGGCACTGACGGCATCCATGGCTACGGATATGGTCAAGACGAGGATCAAGGGCAACTCGGGGCGTGGTATGTCATATCATCAATCGGTCTTTTCGATGTGGCGGGTCTATGCGACAAGGATGCCTCTTTCGCCCTTGGAAGCCCCAAGTTCGACAAGGTGACAATATCCCTGGACGGCCGTTACTATCCGGGAGAGAAGTTCGAGATAGTGACGAGTGACAATTCACGCATTAATAAATATGCGCAAAGCTATGTCCTTGATGGTAAGGAACTTCACTCTCCGTCAATCCCATTTAGCTCCGTGGTCTCAGGAGGAAAACTGGAGATAGGTATGGGTATGGCGCCTAAGGATAACTATTGAGCTCTTCAATAAATGCAACCAGGTTGCAATTATAAAAGCTTATAATCGCGAACCTGATTGTTGTATATGAACTCGAATAAAACGTTAGCCCTTTTCATAGGGCTGTGCTTTATTATCCCATCTTTTGCCCAGTCCACTGAGCTGAAGGACCGGCAGGACACTTTAAAGGCCACTGTCTTCACATCCCATCATCATTCTGGCGCTCTCTCTAAAGGAAAGGATCTACGCACGGAGGTTGTCTCGTCAGCCGGGCTGATGAAGCTCGCATGCTGCAATCTAGCCGAGAGTTTCGAGAATTCCGCCAGCGTCACAGTAGGCTATTCCGACGCCGTTACCGGTGCCCGCCAGATCCGCCTCCTGGGCCTGTCTGGCGTGTATATGCAGATGCTTGAGGAGAACCGTCCTGTCATGAGGGGGCTTAGTTCTCCTTTCGGGTTGTCCTTTGTTCCGGGCCCATGGATGGAGAGCATCCAGATAGCTAAGGGCTCTCCCTCTGTCATAAACGGGACCGAATCCATGACAGGGCAGCTCAACACCGAGTTCCGCAAGCCTACTGACGAGATTCCACTGTTCATCAATGTCGTCGGGATGTCCGACACCAAAACCGATTTCAACCTAGCTTCGTCGCTCCAGATGGGGGATAAGCTTTCTACCGTGACCCTCGTTCACGCCGAGGGGAATTTCAAGTCTCACGATATGAATATGGATGGTTTCATGGATGATCCCATGAGAAAGCAGGTCAATCTCGGAAGCCGTTGGCTATGGTATACTCCTGAGCTTGTGGTCCATTGGGGAGCCGGCGCTCTCTATGACTCCAGGAAAGGAGGGCAGGAGCGTGGTTGGCAGTCTGACATATCCAACACCAGACTTAACGCTTACATCAAAGTTGGCCATCCTTTCAGGGAGGATAACTCATCCAGCATGGCCTTCATCGGGGATTACTCCTACAATGATATGGACGGCGGCTTCGGACCGTCATTGTATGGAGGCAGCCAGCATTCTGGCTTCATGAATCTGATGTTCCGTGACGCATTCGCTGAGCATCAGGACCTTACGGTGGGAGTAAGCTCAACAATCGACAGCTATTCGGAGAGTCTTAAAAGATTCCTTCCTACCGGCGTGGATAACTCATTCAGCCCTATCGTCACCAACTTGGTGGATGTCAGGGCATATGCCGAGTATACATGTCACGTGGAAGAGAAGTTCTCGACCATCGTCGGTCTGAATGCCGATTGGTTCAAGGACTATGGTTTCCGGTTCTCCCCGAGAGTTACCCTTAAGTACCAGCCGGTCGAGGCCGTCATCCTCCGAGCCAACGGTGGCAGGGGATTGAGGAACGCGCTTCCGTTGATAGATCATTTCGGTGTTTTCTCTACTGGAAAAGCCTTCATCGGGGACTTTTTGTCTCATCAGCTTGAGGACTCATGGACCTACGGCGGGAACGCCACCTTTTATATCGCGGGGGATAACTATTTGAGTTTCGATTATTTCTCCACTCGCTTCACAGAACAGCTTATAGTTGACTATGAGCAGTCGCCAGGCATGATAGAGTTTTATCCTCTTGACGGGAAGTCTTTCAGTGACAGCTATCAGGCTGACCTCCACCTTGAGCCGTCTTCCCACTTCACCGTGGATTTGACAGCGAGGTTCACAGACGCCAAGTCCACTTACAGAACAACTGGTCTGCGTGAGGTTCCACTTTCCAGCCGCTTCAAAGGAGTTCTAAACATGCAATATAAAACCAATCTCAGCCGCTGGATATTCGATCTGACAGGCTCATTGAATGGTTCAGCGAGGGTGTATGATTTCATGAAGGATTTGAGGGGAGATGACGGCGAGCTCCTCTATCCAGATGGCAGGACGCCAGTCTATCCTCTTCTCTATGCGCAGGTCACCCGTCGTTTCAAAGGATTTGATGTCTATCTCGGCGGAGAGAACTTGACAGGTTTCCGCCAGAAAAATGTGATTCTTGGCACGAGAATGGCAGACGGAATGGTCGACACAGCCTCATCAGGCTTTGACGCCAGCGCCGTCTGGGGTCCTATAATGGGTACCACAGTCTACGCAGGTATTCGTGTGACTATTTGGAAGTAATTGATTACGAGAGTTTTATGAAGAAGGTTTTGATCTCTATCCTATCCGCTATACTGCTTGCGGTCCCCGCTGTCATGACATCAGCCGAGCCTGGCTCCGCATATTCGTTGGACAAGAAAAAAGTCAATACTGTCACAGTGGCTTATAATGTGAACATGCATTGCGACAAGTGTGTCGCTAAGCTCACAGACAATCTCTCATTCCTCAAGGGGGTTGAGGATCTGAAAGTCTCCCTCGATGAGAAAACAGTGGTGATCACTTACAATCCCGCCAAGACTGACGAGGCGACGCTGGTGAAGGCCATTGAGAAATGTGGCTACACGGCTGAGAAAAAAGAGCCTGAGAAAGAAGGTGGAAAATAAAATCCGGATGAGAGCGAGGTTTTTTCTGGTTGCCGCTTCAGTGGCTTTGACGATGGTCTGTTCCTGTTCCAAAGAGCAGGTGAAGAATGCCTCTGTGGAGCTTTCGTGTGTCGCTCCACCATTCCTTTCCCCTGGAGATAAGATCGCTCTTTTGTCTCCTTCCTACAGTACTTCGATGGGCAAGGTGGACAGCGCCGCCGCTGTCATCCGCTCATGGGGATATGAGCCTGTAGTTGGCCCGAACGTGGGTAAGGAATATCTCGGGAAATACGCCGGAACTCCTGAAGAGCGGCTCTCCGACATCCTTTGGGCTCTTCATGATCCGGCCATCAAGGCGATAATCTGCAATAGGGGAGGCTACGGGACCATTCGTTTCGTGGACAGACTGGATCTGCTTGAATTAAGGAACAATCCCAAATGGCTGCTTGGATTCAGTGACATCACGACCCTTCATGAGATGGAGACAATGGCCGGAGTCATGAGTATTCACGGAACCATGGGCACCTTCCTGGCCAAATCCGGCGGCAATGACCGCACGAGTCTTCTTGCCCATGATATCCTCTCCGGCACGATCCCCCAGTATGAGATTCCCTCTCATCCCTGTGATATTCCCGGGAAGGCGACCGGTATTCTGGTTGGAGGTAATCTCTGCACTTTTTCGCCGGTGCTTGGCACTGAGGCCGACGCCACCAGGGGGAAGGATATCATTCTCTTCATCGAGGAGGTTGAGGAGGATATGAGCCATATTGACAGGCTCATCAACACCTTGGCGCTGAACGGAGTGTTCAATCGCTGTAAAGGTGTGGTTCTTGGGGAATTCACTGATTGTGGCGCGAACTTGGATTTCTCCAGTGTGGAGGAGATGATATGCTCCTATCTCAAGGACTATGGCATACCGGTTTGCTGCGGATTCCCCGCAGGCCATGGTGACGTGAATCTACCTCTGGTGATGGGTTCACTCGCGACACTTGAAGTCACAGAATCCGGATCCTCTCTATACTTCAAGGTCGGAGGAGACGATAAATGGGTGAATGTGGCTGACGAGCTTGGAGGCAACAATTTGGAACTGGCTGGTGATAAGCAGTCTAGGGTTGTCCGGGCCTTCAATTTCGCGAGATACTACAAAGGCCTCAAAGATTAGTTTTCATTCTATGACGAGTCCGTCGTAGGCAGGTTGCACTATAGAGCGTACATTCTTCTCAGAACATAGGCGGTTGAGTTCCTGGCAAAACTCCTCATGGACGGGGAATGAGTGGGAGAGGTGGGTGAGCCAGGTGTGTTCCGACTGGATGCGGTCGGCGAGTTCTAGGGTCTCTTCGAGGCTGAAGTGAGAATGGTGCCGGTTATAGCTCACCGTGTTGAGTGTCAAGTGCTTAAGCCCCTTCAGTTTCTCGAATTCGCTTTCCGGAATAGAGCTCATGTCGGTGATATAGGCTATGTCACCGAACCGGAATCCCAGCACCGGCAGTTTATCATGCAGCCCTCTTATCGGTATAATGGTAACGGCAGTGGTCTCGCCATCCAGACTGGCGACTTCAGCCTGGTCAATCATATCGTCAAGGCAGCGGGCGGTGGGGATGAGGGAGCCGTCGTGGAGGCGGTAGTGGTAACCGACATCGTGAACCCAGACAAGCTCCTTATCGGCGGAATCTTTCCGGATAATGAACGGCCTCTCCTCAATCACATGGAGCATCCATTCCGGAGCGCCGGGATATTTAGGGAACTTGAAGACATAAGGGTATTCCCGGATGAGATCCTCAAGCACGTTCTTCTCGCAATAAATCTCCGCCGCACGGCGGTCAACATAGTTCAAGGAGCGCACGTCATCAAGCCCTCCGGTGTGGTCTTTATGGTTGTGTGTCAGAAGGATAGCGTCCAGATGGGCGATGTCGTGACGCAACATCTGCATACGGAAATCAGGTCCGGCGTCAACGAGTATATTAAGCCCTCCATATTCAACGAACACCGACGCCCTGAACCGCTTGTCACGCTCATCGGACGAGCGGCAAACCTTGCACTTGCAGCCTATTATCGGCACGCCTTGCGATGTCCCGGTCCCGAGAAATGTCAGTCTGGCACTGCTTCCTTTCATAGTATTATGTCCTCTATAGTGTTGACCCTCAGAGGGTCATAAGGTCTCTCAACCCTGATGTAATTGCCTGAATATCCTCCCATCAGGCCATCCTTCACATCTGATTCCCAAAGCACCTGGGAGAGCCTGCCGCGGTTCTTTTTCACGAACTCGGAATGTAGCTCATCGCAAAGGGCCTCCAGCTTGGCCACCCTCTCGGTTTTGACAGAGTCCTTGACTTGGTCCTTCCAGCCGGCAGCAACGGTTCCTGGTCTGCGGGAGTAGGGGAATATGTGTATGAAGGCGGGCCTGACCCTGTTTTCCAAGAATGAATATGTCTTCTCGAAAAGCTCGTCAGTCTCTCCAGGAAGTCCAGCGATCACATCGATACCGAAAAACACATATGGTTTGAGATTGCCTTGTGGCTCTCCTGGTCTCGGATCCATTTTTGAGCGGATGTAGTCAATCCTTTCGGCGAAGAATCCGGTAGTATAACGGCGTCTGACACGGGAGAGTATCTCATCGGCCCCGGACTGGAGAGGGATGTGGAAATGGGGCTGGAACTTCGTTCCTGAGGCGATCCAGTCCACTATCTCCTCGGTGATGAGGTTGGGCTCAATGGATGAGATCCTGTATCGCTCAATGCCTTCCACGTCGTTCAGACGCTTCAGCAGCTCCAGGAAACTCTCTCCGGTGGTGCGGCCGAAGTCGCCGGTGTTGACCCCGGTGATGACGATCTCCTTGACTCCTGTGGCGGCTATGGCTTTCGCTTGTTCGACTGCCGCGGAGATGGGGATATTCCTGGATAGGCCGCGGGCGTAGGGGACTGTGCAGTAGGCGCAGAAGTTGTCGCAGCCGTCCTGCACCTTCAGGAACGACCGTGTGCGCTCCTCAGAGGAATACGCCTCCAGGATCGGCGCTTCTTTTGTTGTTGCTATTGGTTGTTCCGGAGGGTATAGTCCCCCCGGAGGGCCTGGCCGCCCGTGGCCAGGTGAACGGGAGGGGCCCGCCAGCGTAGCTGGTGGGAGGGATTTACCCGTCGGGGGGAGTATACCCTCCAGACAACCATCTCTTAATAGGTCCAAGGTATCGGGGACGACGCGGCCTTTTTCGGCGGCGCCGAAGACAAGGGCGACACCTTCGATGGCGGCAAGCTCCTCACGCCGCAGCTGCGCGTAGCAGCCAGTAACCACGATCTTCGCCTCAGGCGAGACCCTGTGGACCTTACGGATCACGTTGCGGCATTTCTTCTCGGCCCGTTCAGTCACGGAGCAAGTGTTAATAAGGTAAACATCCGCCTTGTCCTCCCACAGGACCACTTCAAGCCCGGCAGCCACGAAACCTCTCTCGTATGTGGAGGTCTCGGCGTAATTAAGCTTGCATCCAAGTGTCAGGAAGGCTATCTTCATATTCAGAAAGATTCGTTTATGTCTTGAAGACTCTTGACTGAGCTTCCGGAAGTCGCTGTGACTCTGGACCATGCGCAGACACCACCTACGGGTGGATTCTTCTTCGAGACCCTTACTTGCACGAACCAGAATCCGAAGTCTACTTCCATGATCGCATCGACAATTCTGGCGGCGACATTCTCGAGGAGATTGGACGGTTTGGCCATTTCGGCGGCCACTATCTCATAGATCTTGCTATAGTCAGCGGTGTTCTTGAGGTCATCCGTTTTAGCGGCCTTTTTTCCATCCCTTTTGCCCCGGAAATCAACCACAAACGTGTTACCTTCCTTCCGCTCCTGTTCCAAGCATCCGTGGAAGGCGTGAAACTCCATTCCGGTCAATTCTATGGTTATGTCTCTATCTATCATCATATCGCTCAGAATCAACTATTTCGCTAAAAATAGGAATACGCAAGGCCTCTTGCCTATAGTAAAGTGCGCCGTCCGCCAAGCCTTGACGGTCTTAGTGAGAATCGTCTCGTCTGGCTGGGTGATATTAGCGGCGACGCAAAGCCTCGTGGAAGGCTGCAGGACAGCGAGAAGATCCGTCATCATCGAGTCATTGCGGTATGGCGTCTCAATGAATATCTCAGTCTGTCCGAGCTGGGAGGAACGCTTCTCGAGCTCTTTGATGGCCTTACGTCTCTCCTCAGGCTTAGCGGGAAGATAACCTTGGAAAGCGAAACTCTGGCCGTTGAGACCTGAGCCCATAAGCGCGAGCATGAGGGAAGAGGGGCCGACCAGCGGAACCACCTGAATATCATGTTCATGGCAAAGGGCGACAAGTGCGGCTCCCGGGTCTGCCACCGCAGGCAGTCCTGCCTCGGAAATCAGTCCCACATCGGTAGGGGAGCCATCAGGGGCATTGAACATATCAAGAAGTGACTCCACCTCTTCCGGGCTAGTGTGCTCATTAAGTTCCCTGAACTCAAGCTCACCTATGTGACCTTTCAAACCAGCCGCCGACAGATAACGGCGGGCGGTGCGTGTCTCCTCGACAACATATCGCTTTATGCTTTTCAGGCGGTTCAGGACTGGACCGGGGATCACCTCGGCCGGATCGCTGTCGCCCAGCGGGGAAGGAATGAGAAACAGAACGCCTCTTGCCATAGTCCCGCGAATATACTCAATTTCTGTCAGTCTTCCGAACGATCCTGACTATAGCTTTGTCGAGACTCTCGGAAGGCTCGATGATGTTATAGTCCTTCCAAAACTCCGGGTCATAGTTCTCCGCGGCTAATTCTGAAAGGACCTCACGGCCTCCGAAAGACTCCTTTCTGGAGATTTGCTCAATGTCCCCGGAATGGCGGTCTGTGGTGACAAGCTCACTCACAGCCGTGTATTCGCTCCTGAACAACCGTTTTCTCCAGTCGCACTTGAAACGCATCACAGACCTCACATAACTCACCCGCGATATTCCCTCGGATAAGGAATAGTCGTACCTTATCGAGACTTGGGTCGGTGTGAACCTGAGCCCGACGGGTTTGCTGACAAGGATGGACTGGGCGACTTTATCCTTGTCACGCATGTCGTAGTTGAGATCGAATCGGGTGAAAGCGAACGTCTCCCGGTCTATGTAAATCACACCTTCATAGAGGGGGTAGGGTGTGGCGTTTATGGGAATCAGTTTGATGGCGAACTGGAGTCGGTCTCCGATTATGGCGGGCAGATCCATTTCCAGAGCGTAATTGGAAAGTTCCTCAGCGGTGAGGAGGTCGTCGTTCTTGACTATGTCGAGGATAACCGCCTGGACTGGGCCACCAACGACCTTGACTGACAGAGTGTCCCTCTTGGCGGAGCTCTCGATGATCCTGCTCTTGTCCACAGCTATCCTGTCAGCGTAGATGCCGCCCCTGAAATAAGAGGACTTGTACATCCTCGAGACGGCCTCTGAGACGTACACATACCTGTTTTTCTTCTGGACGGTCTCCCTGTAAAAGCAGTCGAACAGCTCCGGTTGCTTTGGATAATTGTCCTTGATTCTCGCTATGGCCCTTTGGAGAACGCTGTAAGGGTCCGCTATGACGAGGGCACCATCCAGGGTCAGATCCCCTTTTGGCATTTTGACCTTCAAGGGGGTTCCGTCCTTGGGGAAAACCATCCTGACAGTCTTATACCCTAGGAGAGAGAAGTCAACTGTCTCAGGCTCAGTGGCGGACTTCAATGTGAAGCCACCATCAGAGTTGGTGACAGTGGCGTATCTCATGCCGGTGAAAGACACACCGACGAATTGCAGCGGGCGTCCGGTCTCCGCGTCGACCACCGTGCCGCTCACGCTGTAAGGCAGTTGTGACTGGTCAGTTTGGGCATATAAGGAGAAACTGACCAGCAGAATGATGGGGATTATTAACGCTTTCAGTCTCATTGTTCGTCATTTACGGCAATATACGAAAAATCCCGACTTTTTGTTATATTTGAGCAAATATTCCAACTATGAAGAGATTTTTCCTTATTCTCCTGGCGGTGGCTATTCCGTTCGCACAGGGTTTCTCCGCTGAGAAAGCGCCTAAGAAAGAGAAAGTTAAGAACGTCATCCTGATTATTGGTGACGGCATGGGACTCGCTGCCGCGAGCTCATGGATGATTGATAACGCCTACGCTCCGACTTGTTTCGACAGGGCTCAGTTCGTTGGAATCAGCAAAACATATTCAGCTAACAGCAGGGTGACAGACTCTGCGGCGTCGGGAACCGCTATGGCATGCGGAATCAAGACCAACAACAGTATGCTGGGGCAGACCCCTGACAGCACCCATGTTCCAAGCCTCGCTGTCCTCGCCAAGGAAAAAGGGCTTTCCGCCGGAATAGTGGTGACCTCTCATGTCTGCGACGCGACTCCCTCCGCTTTTTATGCCCATGTGCCCAAGAGGAGCATGAGCACTGAGATAATTGAGGACATGCTTGAGGCCAGGCTGGATATCGTTGTAGGAGGCGGTAGGAAGTATTTCACTGATACCGCGAAGGTTACGGAGAATATGATAGACAAGGCGCTCAGGGAAGGTTTCACTTATGTCGCTTCTCCAGAGGAGTTCTACCAGACAAGGCAGACTCCAATCATAGGCCTATTCGCAGAGGGTAGTTACCCCATGGCCATCGAGCGTGACACAGATTACCTGATGGATGCGGCTATGCATACTATCGATATACTCGATGACAACAAGAACGGCTTTTTTGCCATGATTGAAGGCTCGCACATCGACCATGCCGCTCACGCCAATAACGCCGAGCAATTGACATTCGAGATGGAGGAGTTTGACAAGATGGTTAATGCCGTGATGGACTATGCCGACTCTCATAAGGGTACGCTGGTGGTAATCACCGCTGACCATGAGACCGGTGGTGTGACCCTTCTTCCCGGGAGCAAGGACTTCACTAAAGGCGACACCGGTATCGATGTCAAATTCAGCACCACAGGCCATTCAGGCAGTCCTGTGCCCATTTATTCTTATGGCGCTTCATCCTGGAAGTTCGGCCAGGTGATGGAGAACACGGAGATATTCTCGAGAATCAAGGCTCTCTTGATAGACAAGTAGCCTATTTCACCTCGAAGGAGGAAAGTATGGAGGCCAGGAGGATGTTTATGTCCCCCTGGTTTTTCATTGTCTCAATCGGAAAGCCCAGGCTGACCACCTTATGTTTCCCGGAGTTGTAGAAAACTCCTGCGGGGATGTCGGTGTCACCGTATTTCAGGAAGGTAGTGGACAACTCGGAGGCCGGAGTGATTCCGTCGGGAGTCTCAACATTGTAGATGAACTTGTTTCTTTCCTTCCAGAATTCCATGGTAACGAGCTTGCCCCTTAGGGGAAGAACATTGTTTCGGACAGGACGAATGGTTCCAACTTTGGACGCATGATTGCCAGCCCAATGGTATCCGAGAACGCTTTCTACAAACGCTTGGCTTTCAGCGGCTTCCGTCTGGTCAACCTGGATAGGGAATACTTTATCCCACACATCAGTGGCGATGTTGGCACCGGAGACTATGATGTTCCCGCCGGATTCGGAGTATTTCTTCAGACCATTCCTGATGGCCTTTGGGAAGACTTGGTATTTGGTTGATGATTTGCCGTCACCAACCGGGGTGGTCAACTGCTTGCCGCAGATGAGATCCAACGCGAAATCATTGCCGGCTGTCACCGCACCTTCCGCGAAAGCATCTGAGCTCGAGGAATGGAACGTATATCCAGCCTGGATCATGGCCTTGCCATGGATGGATGTGAAATCGAAGGTGTTACCGGGAACCACCTGGCCGGCAAAGTCGCTGAAAGAGCCTCCGAAACCGGGGTTGTCATCGCTGACCCATGGAAGATCCCGGCGAATCTGGTACTGGTCGCCAATATAGTTGATCTCCCTGAGGTAGGGCACACCGGCGTCGAGACCGTTCAGGAATCCGGCGTAGTCAGGCGTGTCGAACCACGCGGGAGGGGAGACCCTGGTGAAGTTATTGACTATCAGCACGCTCTTCCCGTTGCCATTCTCAGGTATCCCGACGCTCAAAACTTCGGAAGGGAAGCTGAAGCCTCCATCATTGAAAGCCACTATCCTGAAACTGTATAACTTCCCGGGCTCAATCGATATGTTATACTCATATCTCCCGTTCTCGGTGGTGAAGTCCATGGGCTTACCGGCATCGAATGCGCCGTCACCTATCCTTGTCTGTAGGATGAATCCGGTTGGAGTGGCGGTCGGCTCAAGCGAGTCTTCAGTCGCTTTCCAACTCAACTGGATCACGGCCTCTTTACCGGGTTCAGGGACACCTTCGAAGACTGTGGCGAAAGAGTTGACTGGAAGCGGCTGGACAGCGTATTCGTGGCCATATCTGGCACTGAGGTATTTCAGGATACCCTTGTAGGCAGCCCTGCTGACAGCGAACCGGAATGAAGGATCCAATCCGTACTTCATATCCTCAAAATTCTGGTGCGATAGCATCTCGAGGAGCATTCCCGGTACGGTGGTTGTCCTTGACTCGCTGTAGGACCTGTCCCATAGCCCACGGCGGGTCCATCTGGGATTGTAAACGGTCCTGATATCATCCACTATCTGAGTCTGGACAAAGTCTGCCAGCATGCGACCCTGCCAGCGGCTCTCGCCGTTCGGAAGCTTGTCCTTGCCATCACACAGCAAAGTGTAGATAGCCAAGGTGCCGACAATAGAGTCGCCAGGGAAGGTACCGGCATCGGAATGGAAGGCGAAAGACATGTCCACGGGGATTCCCAGACCATCCTTCACTGGGTTGGTCCGTGATCCTCCGGACATCCAATCCACCCATGCGCCTCTCTCGGCGAAGTCTGCCGTATAGTCGCCCTCATGGAGGTCTAAAAGGGTACTGTCTGCCCCTGCCCATTGCATCCAGTAGTACGCTCCCTCTGCGAATGAAGGAAGACCGGAGAGGGAATACTCGCCTGGATCCACATCTTTAGGGCCTCTGGCAATTTTTCCCATTCCACCTCCGAACCTTACGGCATCGGCGGTCACAACTGTATTCCCTCCAACCTCGTGGCCCTCCGGAACGCTGTTGTCCAAGGCTACAAATCCTTGGGAGCCTTTATCGAACTCGAAAGTGCCGAGATATATCCACGTCCCTCCTCC
>ONSC01000238.1 GCA_900320365.1 uncultured Bacteroidales bacterium | reverse complement strand
ACCTCGTCCGCTGGGCTTGATGGAATAGTACATGGGATTCTGGCCGATTGACTTTGCCCAACTTACGGGGAGACGGCCTCCGGGGCACTTCTTGCCGGTGATTATGTCCGCAAGGGCAGCTCCACCCTGTTCCCCGGAATACCATGCATCCAACACAGCAGCGGTTCCGTCCACCCAGTCAGTGATGTCAATCACCGAACCGTTGTGGAGGACTACCACCACAGGCTTGCCGGTAGCTATCAAGTCACGGACCATCTTCTCCTGGTCAATATCGATTGTGGTCAGTTTAGTATCATCTATGATGACGGCATGTGACTCACCTGACTGAGGTTTCACGTGTGCCGAAGGAAACTTGAAACTACTGCGGTCCGCACCCTCGTCCTCTGTGATGGCAGGGAAGAAGAATAGCACATCGCATGTCCTCGCAAGGGAGGCGACCTCTTGTCCGGGCTTGTTGAGGATCACATCAGCAGATCCCTTGAACGCTTCTTTAAGTCCCTGCAACGGAGTCACACCGTCGCCTTTCCAACCTTGCCTAGGGCCACTGTAATCGCCAAGGTTCACGATATCGGCGGCAGGACCATAAACTCCTATCCTCTTGACACTTCCTGGCTTGAGAGGAAGAATCCCGTCATTCTTGAGAAGAGTCACCGCCTTGGAAGCGGCCTCATAAGCGATCTGTCTGTTCTTCTGGCTGCGGACAATCTCGGCGGCCTTGTCAGGATCCACGAGAGGCTCCTCGAAAAGTCCCAGCTCAAACTTGATCCGCAGCACTCTTCTGACAGCCTCGTCCAAGGTTTTCCGACTGATTTTCCCTTCCTTCACAAGGTCAAGAAGGCCTTCGCTTGTACCGGCCAACTGCAGATCCAATCCGTTCTCGAGACACAGGGCAAGAGCATCTTCATTCGTCTCGGCCATCTTGTGTCCTCCACACACTCCTTCCACTCCACCGTAGTCGGAGACCACGATCCCCTTGAACCCCCATTCGTCCTTCAATATATCCTTCAAGAGATAGCTGTTGCAGCTGGAAGGTTTTCCGTCCACTGAATTGTAGGAAGCCATTATTCCCCGGGCCCCGCCTTCCTGGACGCATGCCCTGAAAGGCTCCAGATAGACTTCGCGCAACACCCTCCATGAGGTTGTGGAAGCGAACGAATCGTGTCCGCCTTCTCCATAATTGTCCACAAAGTGCTTCGGTGAAGCGACAACACCACCTTCCTCGAGGGCCTTGGTATAAGCAACGCCCATGACGGAGTTCATCAGGACATCCTCGCCGTAGCTTTCCTGTGTCCTGCCCCAGCGCTGATCCCTGGTGATATTGACAACTGGAGCGTACACCTGGCGCACACCGACTGCCCTGAGCTCCTCCGCGACCACCTGGCCCATGCGGTAATAGAGGTCGTCATCGAAGGTCGCGGCCATGCCGATGCTGTTCGGGAAGCAGGTGGCATAGCAGCTCTGGGCTCCATGCAGGGCCTCTCCGTGCTGAAGCACAGGAATACCCCAGCGGTTGGCCTCTATGGACAAGCGGGTGTCCTCGTTTATGACTTCAGCGGCTGATTTAGGGTCAGCATTACGGCCTGCATCCGGGAGGAAATGTCCCGGATTGCGGACGTGCCCCTTCGCATAATTCCTCTTGTCCCATTCATTGGGGAAGAGCAACTGGGCACTGATCTGGTCCACTTTCTCTTCGACAGACATTCTTCCCAGAAGATCCTCAACCCTCTTCTCCACAGGCAGGGAGCTGTCTTGGTATTTGTATTTTCCATCCTTGTCCGAGCATCCCTGGATCGCCAGGATAACAATCACGGAGAAGATCAATGTCTTAACTGAATTTCTCATGGTTTAATATTTTAAAATGAACGGTTTACCCGCTTTGAAACTGACTTTCTTCCTCTTATCCCCATACCGGACAATGTACTTGCCCGAGAAATCCGGGACTATGGTGGCGGATTGCAAAGCCCCACGCTTCCAAGTTATGTCAACTGTGTAACCACCCCTAGCCCTCAGGCCCTTTACAGAACCGTCGCTCCAAGCCGAGGGCAATGCGGGAAGAAGATGGATCTCGCCAGCATGTGACTGTAGAAGCATCTCGTCAATTCCGGCGGTGCCTCCGAAGTTCCCGTCAATCTGGA
>ONSC01000081.1 GCA_900320365.1 uncultured Bacteroidales bacterium | reverse complement strand
AAATTATTCTTGCCTTGATAAACTACAGCTTTATCTGGACGGTGGCGCCGGGAGTTAGCTTATATGCCTTGGTGGCGCCGGTGAGATGGTTCTTGAGCCGTAGCTCAAGCTTGTCTCCCGCCGAACGGCTGACCTCCAGGTCAAAGTCGCTTCCGAACGCACGTATGTGTCTCAGTGCCATTTGGTTCCAGTCTTCGGCCAGGCGAGGCGTAACGGAGAACGATCGGAAGCCTTTCGGGCGTATTCCGAACATGCCTTCTGTGATAACCCTGCAATAAAGGCCGCTCTCGGCGGAAAGATGCCTTTGGGATCCCTCCGGCCATGCCTCGATCGGGTAGGGGACATGATCCCCGAGCAGTCTGCGTGAGGAGTAGTAGTGCAGAAAGTCCCCGGCGGTCTTGGTGTCTCCGGCGATATACATTCCCCTCAGGGAATACAATGTGGAACGGTCCCAAAATGTCTCGCTGCCTTGTTGCGTCAGAAGCCCGTCCTTGGTCATGAGCTTGTCCGAAGTCAATGCGGCGATTGTGCCTTCTGCCCTGTCAAGTATGCCCACGATAAGCGGCATACATATCCACGAGCGTAGAACGTCGTTACCGTCGTAATAACGGTAAGTGTGGAAGCCCTGGACATCGGCTCCGAAATAGCTTTCAATAGACTTGGCCAGCTTATCGGCACGTGTGTTATAAAGCTTTGATACAGAGGACTTGAGCCCTATCTCTTTGGCCAGGAAAGCCGCTGAGCGTAGACCGTCATAATATAGGGTTGAGGTGCATAGGTTGGCGTCGCCTGACGGGAAACGCCCCTCCAGCTCATCCGAGTCGGAAAGAACGACCCCCTCAGGACTGAGTTTTCTATGGCAATATTCCAGACACCACTCGATTAGCGGCCAGAGTTTCAAAGCCTCGACCCGGTCTCCCTTCTCAAGGGCATAGCGAGAGGCGCCATGTGCGATCATAGCCGCGTCGCCCCTATCCCCGGCTCCATTCCAGATGTCAATGCCCTCAGCGATAATAGAGCTGGGGATAGGCTTGTATTCCGGATTCATGAAGCGGGCGAAATGCATGTATGAGTTCAGTGCGGAGTCGTCCCCTTTCCAATAGCCGAGGAAAGGGAAGAAGGGATTGACATACTCAGCTTGGTCGTTTGCCCAGATAGCGGCGTAGTATGACTCTCCGCCCGGACCGTGCATATAGCCTCCCGCGGTTTTGAAAATGCTCTCGGAAGCCCTTATCTTGGCGAAGCGGAACTCTCTGTCTATCACGTCGTCAGGGGTGTCAAGGACGAGATTCCCGTCAATCGTGGAGAGATATTCAAGACGGGCGTTCAGCTCCGACTCGAGATTCGGCTCAAGCTTTGTCTCACCTTGACGATACGCCTGGAAGCAGGCTCCGAAACGGAGTCTCTCTCCGGCCGCCAGCTTGAAAGTGCCATCCCCGAGAATGTCTCCCCGAATGATGTACGAGCCTGTCACACCTTTCTCTGATGGAGTTGTGAACACCTGAGAGAAGGAAGGGATATAAACCGTGATATCCTTATCTGTAATATTCTCAATCTCATATACTTCTCCCATCAGCGGCTTGTCAGTGGAGGGGAATATCTTGCGGATGAGTCTGACCGTGGGAGCCGGTGTGACTCCTGGACGTGTCCTGCTGGCGGCGAAAGAACTGATGACTTCCATATAGCCGTTTAGCGAGACCTTTTCCACTTTCTCCGCTGTTAATGAATAACCGTTGACACTCACTAATGACGGGATATTCACTCCCATCCTGTGCATCAGGCTGGCGTGGGTGTTGTTCGGGATAGTGCGGAGCATCGGGAACACCAGTGAGCGCTCACTGTGGAATGAGCGGTCGGAGCCGACTCCCCAGCGTAATACAAAGGCCATTTGCTCCCCGCTCATCTCGATGTGGTCGTCGTAGGGAAGAGCGCTGTCGGAAAGATTGAGCGATATGCCGTTGCCATCGGGTGACAGGACCCAGCAAAGAGAGGAAATAAGAGTCGCGATTAGGATTCTCATCGGTTTATGTGTTTATGGGTATATACATTTACAAATATATGAAATAAATCATCCTTTTTGTTAAATTTGCCTAATACGGTTCATAACCGTGAGACCAAGATAAATTAATAACCAAAATCATATGAAAAGAATAATCTTTATAGCCACATTGTGTGCGGTGGTTTTGCCAGCCTTCGGCCAAAAGAAAGTTAAAATGGAGCCTTGGCAGGATCCTAATGTGTTCGAGGAGAACAGGCTGCCGATGAGGGCCACTTTCGTGACTGACCAGCAGAATACCTTGTCTTTGAACGGAGTGTGGAAGTTCAACTGGAACGAGACCATTGAGGGACGACTAAAAGGTTTCGAGGCGGTGGGCTTCGATGATTCCTCGTGGAAGACGATGCCTGTCCCCGGGATGTGGGAATTGAATGGCTATGGTGACCCTCTTTATGTGAATGTCGGTTACGCCTGGGAAGGACACTATCAGAACAACCCTCCTTTCCCGGCTACAGAGCATAATTATGTGGGTCAGTATCGCCGTAAGTTCGATGTGGATCCTTCCTGGATCGGCAAACAGATATGTCTCTGCATCGGCTCCGCGACCTCAAATGTCAGGGTCTGGGTCAATGGCAAGATGGTCGGATACAGTGAAGACAGCAAGCTGGAAGCCCGTTTTGACATCACTAGATATGTGGTAAGGGGAGAGAACGAGATCGCCTTGGAGATATTCCGTTGGTGTGATGGCACCTACCTTGAGGATCAGGATTTCTGGAGATTCACAGGCATTGCGAGAGGAATATATGCCTACACCAGGGAGCGTGAGAGGATAGAGGACATCAATATCCTCGCGGGAATGGACGGCACTTTCACGATCAAGTCCGAGGTGACAAAAGGTGTAAAGAGACTTGAATATGAGATTCTGGATAAAGCAGGTAAACAGGTCGCCAGCGGTCAGGCCACTCCATCAAAACTCAAGGTTGAGACTTCGGGCAGTGTCAAGAATCCTGCTCTCTGGAGCGCTGAGACTCCTGAGCTTTACACATTGAAAGTCAAGGCCTTCGATAAGTTCTCCATAGTAGAGAGCGCATCTGTTGACTTCGGTTTCAGGACCATTGAGATAAAGAACGCACAGCTGCTTGTGAACGGGAAGCCTATCCTGATCAAGGGAGTCGATCGTCACGAACTCAATGAGAACAAGGGCTATGTCCTTTCAGAGGCCGACATGATAAGGGATATCCGTGTCATGAAGGAACTGAATGTCAATGCTGTGCGCACGAGCCACTATCCCAATGACCCTATGTGGTACACCCTCTGTGACCGCTACGGGATCTATGTCGTGGACGAGGGTAATGTCGAGTCCCACGGAATGGGATATGGCGACGCAACCTTGGCGAAGAATCCGGATTTCAAGGCAGCACATTTGGCCAGGGACAGCCGAATGGTCTTGCGGGATATCAACCATCCTTCCATCATTGTCTGGAGTCTAGGCAACGAGGCGGGGAACGGACCCAATTTCATGGCCAGCTACGACTGGATCAAGGCGCATGATCCTTCAAGACCGGTCCAGTACGAGAGGGCAGGGGAAGATTACAATTCGGATATCACTTGCCCGATGTACGCCTCCCCGGAATGGTGTGTCAAGTATTGTGAGAACAGTCCCCAAAAGCCTCTCATCCAGTGCGAGTACGCCCATGCGATGGGTAACTCTATGGGTAACTTCAAAGAGTATTGGGACGTTATCCGCCAATATCCCAACTATCAGGGTGGCTTTATTTGGGACTTCGAGGATCAGGCAATAATCTGGCCGTCAAAGGTTCCCGGCAATGACCATATCTTCGCATTCGGAGGTGATTTCAACAGCTATGACGCCTCTGATGGCTCTTTCAACTGCAACGGTGTCATCGCCGCTGACAGGACCTATCATCCTCATTCCTACGAGGTTCGCTATCAATACAGGAATATACTGTCCACTCTCGCTTCCTCCCCTGTCATCCTGAGCGGAGCGAAGGATCTCAAAGTCAATGTCTACAACGAGAACTTCTTCAAAGACCTCTCCCAGTACAGGCTTCTCTGGACGGTGGTTGTCGAGGGCGAGCCTGTAGCTACTGGCTCGATTGAGAATCTTAAGGTAGGCCCCGGGCAAAACGGGACCGTCACTATAGGTCTCCCCGCTATCAAGGCTCCCGGAAAGGATGTCATGGTAAACCTTTCGTATGTGCTCAGGGAGAAGGATGGCCTCCTTCCCGCCGGGTATGAGGTGGCGTATGACCAACTCATTCTCCAGAAAGGGGACGCCGGGTCATTCAAACCAGGGTCCGCCGCTGTGTCCGGATCTGGAGTCGAGCATACTGAAATCTCTGGAAATCAAGTGTTCAGCGGTGTCTTCTCATTCGCTGGCGTTGGCTCCGAGAGAGTAGCTGAATGGAAAGCTTCTTTCGATTCCAAGACTGGCTTCCTTTCCAGTTACCAGGTGAACAGCAAGGAGATGCTTTCCGAGCCTCTTACCCCTGAGTTCTCCAGGGCTCCGGTTGAGAATGACATGGGCGCGAGGCTGTACAGCGATAAGACCATGGGAATGTGGCGCTATATCGGGCTCACGCTTGACAAATTCAAGGTGACTGGCTCCGGTGATGGTTATGTGGTCGAGGCTTCTTACCGTCCCATTAAAGACACGGCTATCGTCAAGTTGACCTATAAGGTATGTCCTGATGGCTCCATTGAGGGTCATGAGATTATGGAGGATGCCGGTGGATTGGACAAACTGCCTGATTTGTTCCGTTTCGGAATGAAGTTTACTATGCCTGGAAAGTATTCAACCATAGACTTTTACGGCAAAGGCCCCTGGGAGAATTACTCCGACAGGAACTCTTCCGCCCTCGTTGGACGCTACACCCAGAGCGTGAACGACCAGTACCATTACGGATATGTCCGTACTCAGGAGTCCGGTACCCATACGGGCCTGAAGTATCTCAAGGTTCTTGACTCGAACGGGGATGGTCTTGAGATATCCACAGGGTCGGAGTTCTCCGCCTCAGCGCTTCCTTTCCCCATCAATATGCTTGACTGCATGGAGAATGGAACTCCCGAGAGAGAGAACAAGTTTAATGTCCAGGCAGGCGAGCCTCGTCACTCGTTGGATCTCAAGGGGTACGCTCACGAGAATGACAGGGAGAACGGTTGGACATATGTCAACTTTGATATGGTGCAGATGGGTGTCGGCGGTATCAATAGCTGGGGCACCTGGCCTCTGGAGCAGTACCGCGTCCACGCCGCTCCCCGTGACTTCCGCTACATCATCCGCCCCGTCCTGAACTGATTTATATTCAGATGGCTATGCGCCTCGGCTAACCTTCCGCTTCGCTCCATCCCTCCCACGCCCAAAGCGTGGGCCCCTCCCGTTCACGTGGCCACGGGCGGCCACGGGTTCTCCGAGGCGATAGCCATCTGGAATGGACCTATTAAAATAAGTCCTCCGGTAGGATGTACCTTCCCGGAGGACTTCATTTATTGAAAACAGATGATTTAGTAGCGGTTGAGTGGACGGCCGGCGGTCATGTAGTGGACTTTCTGGCGGACACTAGCGAGGACGGCCTCATACTCGGCCTTTCCATCCTCGGTGACCCCGTTGACCACATCGGCATACTTAGCCACGGCGTTAAGAACAGTGTCGATCAGCTCGACAATGTCCACCATATCCTTCTCGACAAAACCTCTTGAAGTGATGGCCGGTGTGCCGATTCTAACTCCTGAGGTCTTGAACGGACTACGTGAGTCAAAGGGAACCATGTTCTTGTTGAGGGTGATCTCGGCCCTTTCCAGCTCCTTCTCAGCCATACGTCCGGTAACATCCGCGAACTTGGTACGCAAGTCGATGAGCATGAGGTGGTTATCGGTGCCCCCAGAGACAACTTTATATCCTCTGGAGACGAACTCCTCAGCCATCTTTTTGGCGTTGGCCATAACCTGCTTCTGGTAATCCACGAACTCTGGTTGCATCGCCTCGTAGAAAGCCACGGCTTTGGCGGCGATAACGTGCTCGAGAGGACCTCCCTGGACTCCGGGGAACACGCTGGAATTCAGGATGGCGCTCATCTTTTTGATCTCGCCCTTCGGGGTCGTGAGTCCCCATGGATTGTCGAAGTCCTTGCCCATCAAGATTATACCGCCACGGGGACCGCGGAGGGTCTTGTGTGTGGTGGAGGTCACGATGTGGGCATATTCCACAGGATTCTTCAGCAATCCCGCCGCGATAAGTCCGGCGGTGTGGGCCATATCGATCCAAAGCAGGGCACCTACCTTGTCCGCAATCGCGCGCATTCTCTCATAGTCCCATTCGCGGGAATATGCCGACGCGCCACCGATTATGAGTTTGGGCTTACATTCAAGAGCGGTCTCCTCCATCTTGTCGTAGTCAACCATTCCTGTCTCCTCGTTCAAGCCGTAGGCGACGGCGTGGTACAATATACCGGAAGCGTTTACAGGGGAGCCGTGGGTCAGGTGACCTCCTTGTGAGAGATCAAGTCCCATGAAGGTGTCACCCGGCTTCAGGCAAGCCATGATCACAGCCATGTTGGCTTGGGCGCCTGAGTGGGGCTGGACATTGGCATACTCGGCGTTGTATATCTTGCGGAGGCGCTCGATGGCGAGGTTCTCTATCTGGTCAACTATCTGGCAACCACCATAATACCTCTTGCCGGGGTAACCCTCGGCGTATTTGTTGGTGCAGATGGAACCCATGGCCTCGAGGACATGGTCGCTGACATAGTTCTCCGACGCAATCAATTCAAGTCCGGAAGATTGCCTTTCCTTCTCATTTCTGATCAGATCGAAAACCTGAAGATCCTGTTTCATAAAAGATGTGTTAAAATAGTTTTCAGTGGTCTCTAAAAAGCAAATATACAATTAAAATCCCATTTTCGCTATATTCGCGGAGCATATTCTTGTTTAAAAATGAGGGACAGAAAACTGCTTAACATAGAATTGGGACGACTTAGTCCCGAGGAATACCGGAAGTCGGGCGAAATCGGCCTGGTGGTTGTCCTGGACAATATAAGGAGCGCTCACAATGTGGGTTCCGCGTTCCGGTCATGCGACTCGTTCAAAGTTGATAAGTTATGGCTTTGTGGAATATGCGCGGTTCCTCCATCGGCGGAGATACGCAAGTCCGCTCTTGGAGCAGAGGAAAGTGTGCCGTGGGAGTATTCAGAGAGCACGCTGGATGCTGTGGAGCTGCTTAGGGAGCAGGGCTACACGATAATCAGCGTGGAGCAGACTGTGGGAGCCGTCAGCCTGGAGGATTTCATCCCGGAGTTCAACGTGGGGGAGAGTCCCAAGTACGCTATCGTGTTCGGTAATGAGGTTGACGGAGTAAGTCAGGAGGTGGTTGACGCCTCGGATTCATGTTTGGAGATTCCTCAGTTCGGCACAAAGCACTCGCTGAATGTCTCTGTCGCTGTTGGTGTGATACTTTGGCACTTCACTAATGCCAGGCTCACTTCTCAAGCCAAGCCAGGAAATCATCACTCCTCGAACGGCTGACTGTCAGGTCGGGAGAGTGCCCCATATTAGAGGGAAGGGAAGTCTTTGGGAATACTCTCAACCTGCCTCCGAGAATCTTTGTGACACTCTGAACGGCCTCTTTCGAGAATATGCAACCTCTGGATATCTTAAAGAAGCGCTCGGGATCCAGAGTCGTCATGATGGTGTCTAAAGTCGAGTCGACAATGAAAACGGAGCCTTCATGGGTCACGACATGGTTGTTCTTATCCTCAGAGAAGAAATACGCTATGTCCTCAGTCTTGACAGGGACGATCCTGTCGTTGAGATGAACAAGGAAACGCTCTTTGTATTCTTTCGCCCTTCTTCCTTCGGACAAAGCCCCCAGAATCTTATCCACGTCCAGCGATGGCGTGGAATTCCTGCACCTGTCAACGGCCCTGGTGAGGGCGGGAAGATCAATCGGCTTCAGGAGGTAGTCAACTGAGCCGGCCTCGAAGGCTTTGACAGCGTAATTGTCATAAGCTGTCGTCATCACCACATGCGCCTTTACCTCAGCTTGACGGAATATCTCAAAGCACTCTCCATCAGATAGTTCCACATCCATGAATATGGTCTCTGCAGTGTCTGGATGGTTTTTGAGCCATTCCACCGACTCCCTCACCGACCCGAGCTCAGCTACTATCTCGATGTCAGGGAAGTTGCCAGCCAAGGTCCTCTCCAGGCTTCTCCTGGCCATTATCTCGTCTTCGATGATCAGCACTCTCATAGCAAAGGTAGTTTTACTGTGTAGTCGTCCTCTGTCTGGATCACCTCAATCCCTCCAGAAGATCTTGCTTTGTACTGCTCCCTTATATAGTTAAGTCCAAGACCGCTTGACTGGGATGGAGTCAGCCTCGGGATCAGGTTATTGGTCACCGTGAGAGTCTTTCCGTCTGAAGTGATCCGTACTTTCAATGGCCGGTCAGGATTCACAGCATTGTGTTTCGTGGCGTTCTCAAGGAGAAGTTGCACCGAGCAGGGAATCACATTTTTCCGCATATCCTCCTCGGTAATCTCCACTTTCACATCCAGCCCTTCCTGGAACCTCACTTTCAGGAGATCCTTGTACATCTCGACATAAGTCATCTCGTCTCTCAGGGTGACGGTGCTCTCTTCCTCATTCTTAAGCATATAGCGGTAAATTCCAGCGAGTTTGTGGATGTACACGCTGGCTTCTTCAACCTTCCCGTCGAGCACGAGGGCGTCAAGGATATTCAAGGAATTGAAAAGGAAGTGTGGGTTAACCTGTTGTTTGAGATTGAGGTACTGGAATTTGGCGAGATCCGCCCTGTCCTTTTCCCTTTCGGCTTGGCGTTTGGCTGAGATGGCATATTCAACCATGTAGATAATCGAATAAATCAGGATGGCGGACATCAGGGCGACTGTGCCAAGGAGGAAGTCCCCGCTGAATATGGTGGAGCTGAAAAGCCTTATTATGTACCTCAACGCCAGTACAATGGCGATTGCTATAACCAACCAGGTTATCTCCTTGGGAGAAGCTTTCTGTTTAGAGCTGGAATGACTTGAATACTGCTTAAGGAAAAGGGCAAGAGCCCAGCCGATTGTCTCGGTCGTTGTGAAGGTGGCGATGGCGGGGGAGAGGATCTTGTGGCTGACGAAAAGACTAACCAAAGCCGCTATTCCTTTGCCCATCAAGAAACCTACGATATTGGCGATGATGATCGCCATCGCGCTGAACTCCACGCTCTGACGGTACCTGAAACAAAGGATGACCGTCAGGAATATGGTCAATGAAGTCAGTATAAGGTCATCGCTGATTCCGGCGAGACGGCATAAGACCGCCCCGGCCACATGCAAAAGCGCGAAGCCGTGAATGATCGCGGAAGTGTTCAGCCTCGATGTCATAAACGTGTGTTTCTCCGCAATTTAAGGAAAAATCGTCACAATTCATCCATGAATCCTTTCAATTCATCCTCTTTTTTCTTACAATTCATCTCTTCTTTATTTATAAATAAGTAAAGAACAATTAAATTTGGACGATTAATAACATGAAACGGTAACATGTCAAACAAGCGTCAATTATCTTTCTGGGATATGTGGAACCTGAGCTTCGGGTTCTTCGGTGTCCAGATAGCATACGCTCTCCAGAGCGCCAATATCAGCCGCATTTTCGCGACGCTGGGAGCCGACCCACACCAGTTGAGTTTCTTCTGGATCCTGCCTCCTCTTATGGGCATGATAGTCCAGCCTCTGATCGGCAAGTATTCCGACAGGACTTGGTGCAAGATGGGCCGCAGGAAGCCTTATCTTCTGGTCGGAGCCCTCGTCGCTGTGCTTGTGATGGCTTTCCTGCCCAACGCAGGTAGCCTTAACTTCTCCACCAAGTTGCTCCTCGGTTTGAACGGAGCGATGTGGTTCGGATTGTTCTCGTTGATTTTCCTTGACACTTCCATCAACGTGGCTATGCAGCCTTTCAAGATGATGGTCGGGGATATGGTCACAGAGGAGCAGAAGGCGCAGGCGTACTCAATCCAGTCACTTCTTTGCAACGCCGGAAGCCTTGTGGGATATCTTTTCCCGATTTTCTTCACCTGGATCGGTAT
>ONSC01000127.1 GCA_900320365.1 uncultured Bacteroidales bacterium | reverse complement strand
TATCCGCATGAGCCAGAGTTCCTGCAGACAGTTGAAGAGGTTCTGCTGTCCATCGAGCCGGTTCTGGAAGCTCATCCGGAATATGCCAACACGACTTGCGCCCTCTACACAAAAAACGACGGATCATTCGACTGGCGCTTCTTCAAAGCCAAAGGAACGTCCGCCAACGTTTTCGATGAAGACGCGATGAGGTTGTTCAGGCAGCTTACGCATGAAGTCTACGAGAAACGTTTCCGCCAATATTTCGGAACCGTCATCCGTGGAATATTCACGGACGAGCCAGGATCCGAGCAATGGTCCGCCAAACCAGATCCAAGTTCAGTCGTGGAGTTCCGGTGGTATCCAAATCTCGAGCGAGACTACCTGGCCGAGACGGGACGGGACTTCCGGGAGGATGTGGAGGCGTACTGCCGTGACAAGTCCAAGGGAAAGGTATGGGAGGATTACACCACTGTATTGGGCCATGCGTTCCGACGCTCGTTCATAGACCCGATCACGGAATGGTGCGACAAACTTGGAATAGTCTCTACTGGGCATCTCATGGATGAGGCGAACCCCCTCTCAGCCGCAGTCAGCAACGGTCTCACTCTCCATGCGCTAAAAGGACTGTCTTATCCGTGTGTCGATGAGATATTCACCCGGACGACAACTGAAAAAGCGGAGTGGCTCACTTTCGCCACCGCCCAACACGCTATCTCAAGGCGTGGGAATGGAGGTGCGGCGGAGCTTTTCGCCCTAGGGCCTTCTGACCTCTCATTCGACAGAATGCGTCAGATGATTTGGCTTGCGGCGACTCATAAGATAGAGACATACTTCATGTCGCTTCACCACCAAACTGCACGGGGATTCATCGAGAAGCCACACTATTCGATGTTCCATTCGCCTATCCAACCGTGGTTCTATGATCAGGCCGCTTTCCACGACGCTGCCCGAGAGGCGTCTTTGTTCGCGGGGAAACCTTTCCACTGTGACGTCGCGGTGCGTTACCGTGAGCGCTTGGCTGGACGACTCTCGAAGACTCATGAATGTGAGATGCCGCTCGTCGCTCTTCTACGCGAACTTGAGACCCGGCAGTTCACTGTAAACCTCGTTGAGGAAGACGAGATGTGCGATGAGCCTGTCGTGTTCGATTTTGACGGGTACGGTGTTTTCGAGGCGGGAGGACAACGATTCGGGGATATTGCCGAAGCTGTAGCTTTCGCCGAGTCACGCTGCGCCTCGAAGTGGCGCGCGACCGAACACGGTGAGTCAGCCACGGACCTTTTGATGAGACGTTATGAAGACGGCTCAGCTGTATTCCTCAACCTTAAGGACGAGGATCGGCTTCTCGTATTCATGAAAGATGGTGTTGAGATACCATTCATGCTGCCAGGAAGGGGTGTATGGACATACCGACCTGTGGCGGAAGAATGGAGTCTGTCTCTTGATCATTCTAATATAAGGCGAATACGGTTCCTTGCTGACGGCACGGCGAAGATATTCTTGGAAAAACCGAGGAAAGTCCGTTTTGCGACTTGCTCGCTGCCAAATGCCGCAGCAAAGGTCACGCTTGACGGAACACCTATTGCCGGAACGAAGGAATGCACCTTCCTAGGATTCGGTTACAACGGCGATTATCTTGAGACAGAGCCGATTGAGCTGGGCGCTGGCGAGCACTTCCTCACTTGCGAAGGCCGGGAGGATAGGGGGCTTTTCCTGCCGGTCCTCTGGATGGAAGGTGAGTTCGCGGTTAATGAGCCTGACACGATAACAACTCTACCGGACAAAGTCGGGTACGGCCCGCTAACAGCGTTCGCTCTAGCTGATTTTGCCGGAAAGGCAACATATTCAGCGGATGTGAATATCCCGAAAGATGCCAAGTACCTCATTCTGGGGACCGGTCATGCTGCAGCTTCCGCTCGACTCGGTGGCAGAGATCTCGGCTCGAGGCTTTTCTATCCATGGCGTTTCGAGATTCCGGCGGCTCTGCGCGGGAAAACCTCAAATTTGAAAATAACCGTGACGACTTCTGTACGCCCTATGTTCGGAGCGGAGTCAGACGATGTTCAAGGGGCACTCCCTTCAGGAAAGCCAGACTGGGTCAAGACGCTCGCTCCGGAGCATGAGGTCGGACTTGTTTTCGCATATTGGTCAGAAGAATAGTATTCAGAAATACTTTATAACCATGAAAATAGCGATTATCGGCGCAGGTAATATGGGTGGCGCCACAGCTTTGGGATTAGCCAGATTCATCCCCGAGATTGAGGTTACCGCGACAGCCAAGCATCAGGAGACCTTGAATAAATATTCATCATCACGAATCAAGACCACCCTGGACAACGCGGCGGCTGTAAAGGGAGCTGACCTTATTGTGATGGGAGTCAAGCCTTGGTTGCTCAAAGAGGTACTCTCTCCCCTGCTGCCCTTGATGGAAGGCAAGACCCTGGTCTCCCTTGCCGCTGGGATTCCGGCTGCCACAATAAAGGAATGGACTGAGGGTCAAGGTATTAAAGGAGTATATACCGTCATCCCGAACCTTGCCATCGAGATTGGTGAGAGTATGACTTTCATCAATGAGGTATTCGGTACGGAAGAGACCCGCACCGTCGTGACCGGACTCTTCAACTCTGTCGGAAAGGCTTTGCTGGTCGATGAGAAACGACTTGGAGCCGGGATGATGGTCGCCTCCTGCGGAACAGCTTTCGCGTTGAGATATGTCAGGGCCGCCACAGAGGGTGGAGTCGAGCTGGGACTTTATCCGAGAGAGGCGCTCGAGGCAGCCTTGCAGACAGTGAAGGGTGCCGCCATGTTAGCTGAGGCCCACGGGACTCATCCTGAGCAGGAGATAGACAAAGTGACAACCCCCGGCGGGATCACCATCCGGGGGCTGAACGCTATGGAAGAGGCTGGTTTCTCCAATGCCGTGATTCAAGGCCTTAAAATTTGGAAATAGCTTAAATTGAGCCTTTGGCCAAGAACATCACAGAAAGGACGGCGAGGACTGTCACGGCGATGAGCCAGATGACAAGCATCCATAATCCCGGACGCCACTTGGGGGCCTTCAGGTCAAAGAGGAGCATTATGCCCAGATAGATCAAGGCGATGAACGGGATTACCACAGTTATAGCGAGAGCTATGACTAGCGGCGGATATGAGAGCATATCCATCATCAGTGGAGCCTCATTAGCTATCTCTTCCGTAAGGCGATTAAGGAAGAAGGTGTTAGCCAAAAAGTTATCCCCGACAGTCAAGCAACCTAAAGACACCACTCCGGAGACTCCGGCCACGAGGAAAGCTATTCCGATACATAATGCCAATATCCGCCAGAAAACACGGGCTGAATCTGACTTCGCCACGTTATTAGCGGCTGTCTCAACCTCTTTCGCCGCACTCCTGACCCTGGCGCTTATGGCGTCGACAGTTCCTTTCTCCCCATGCAGCTCATCCCTCTGACGTACGGTCCTGGCCTCAGGCATGCATATCCATAGAATCGCATAGACAAGAGGCGCGAAAAGCGAGGATGTGTTAAGCCAACCATGCCTGAAGAAGAATCCCGTCCCAGCTAAAGTGAGGACCACGAATATAATCCTGAACACTGTCGTGTCCACGCCGAAAAAAGCCCCGAGTCCGGAGCAGACTCCCGCCACCTTTCCGTTCGCCGGATCACGGTATAGTTTTCTCTTGACCTTCAGATCATCCGTATTCCGGTCCTCCTTGCGGCTAGACGCCTCCTCGCCAGAGAATGACTCCTCTTTTGATTCCTCCTCAATGGCTTCGGGCTTTCCGAGAGTGGCGATCACTTTCTCCACCATCGGCAAGGTGACGACTCCTCCCTTCCCACTTTGCTCCAATAGAAGCTCGGACATTCTCTCCTCGATTCCCTCCATGACCTCAGTGCCACTCTCGACTCTCGAATAGAAGGTCTCAAGCTCTGAAAGGTACTTCTTCGCCGTCTCGCAGGCATCATTCTCAAGGCCGAACACATAGCCGCCTATGCTGACATATTCTACAGGTTTCATCTCTATCTTTCTTTAATAGTCTTGATGGTGTCCACTATCTCCCGCCAAGCGGTGTCCATATCAAGGAGTTGCTGGCGACCTTTCTCAGTGATACAGTAATACTTCCGGGGCGGGCCCTGGGTAGATTCCTCCCAACGATATGACAGGAGTCCCTGGTTTTTCTGGCGTATCAAAAGCGGATACAAAGTCCCTTCAACGACTATCATATTGGCCGCCTTCAACTCATCCAGAATAGACGAGGCATAAGCCTCCTTCTTGTCCAGGATGCTGAGTATGCAATATTCAAGCACCCCTTTGCGCATTTGTGAGCGCACGTTCTCAGCACTGTTATCCATATCTTTTCCTCCTACTTTGAATACTCAGTGAACTTGGCCATGTTCTCAGCGGTCGGCTCCAAACCCCTCATCTCACACTTCTCAGCAGGGGTCTTGGCGAGCGGAACCACAATCCAGAGAACAAGATAAACAATCAGACCTGATCCCCAGAGAAGCAAGGCGAGGAGAAGGATGATCCTCACTATCGTTATGTCGATATTCAAGAAACTGGCGAGTCCGGAGCATACTCCCCCGACAGCCTTATTGTCAGGATCCCTGAAAAGACGTTTCTTGATATCACCTTTCTCTCCCCCATAGGAGAAATCAGGGCCTCCAGTGGTACTATCTGAAGGACCGCTCTGTCCGGCGCCGCCAGCGTCATGCCCGGCACTTCCAGCGTCATGCCCGGCCTGACCGGGCATTCCGAAGGCCGGCTCCGCGGAACCGTCCGGCATCCCAAGCTGCCCGACAACCTTGCTAACAAGGGCAAGATCCACAACCCTGTATGAAGCGCCGCCGATCCCTTCGTTGAAAAGCTCGGCTATCCTGGACTCAAGGTCTGACATGACCTCGTCCTTGGCGGACTGAGTGTCGCGGTTAAGCCTCGTTTTGAAATGATCAAAGTAGACGGAAAGCCTGTTGTAGGCATCCTCGTCAAAGGCGAAACTCCTGCCTCCCACACTAGCATTGATGACTTTTTTCATAATATTCTTGGTTTAGCAATTATATTTCCTTTGCAAAGATATATAATTTTTCAAATACCTTGCAACACATAGTACCTAAAAATTTCAAAAAAGTTTTATTTTTGTAAATAGATAACAATAATCATATAATATGAAGCCTACACACCTCCTGATTTCCTGCGTCATGATCCTGTGCTCTTGCGGCTCACAAGCCAAGGATTATGAATCAAAGCGTCCGAAACCCGAAGAACGTTTATTCAAGTCAACCGCTGTTGAGAACAAGATCACATGGATGAAAACCCAGTTGAAGAATCCCCGTCTCGCCTGGATGTTCTCTAACTGCTACCCCAATACCCTGGACACCACTGTCCATTTCGGGAAGGACGAGAACGGAGACTGGAGGACCTTCGTGTACACAGGCGACATCCACGCCATGTGGCTGCGTGACTCCGGAGCCCAGGTGTGGCCGTACATCCAGCTCGCGAACGAGGATGAGGAACTCAAGCACATGCTCGCGGGAGTGATAAACTGCCAATTCAGCCTCATAGCTCTCGATCCTTATGCCAATGCGTTCAATGATGGCCCCACCGGCAGCGAGTGGGAGTCGGATTTGACCGACATGAGCCCTTGGGACCACGAGCGCAAATGGGAGATCGACTCCCATTGCTACCCTATCCGCCTCGCTTATCAGTATTGGAAAGTGACCGGAGACGCCTCGATATTCGGAGATAAATGGCTGAACTCGATCAAAGCCACCCTCAAGACTTTCAAGGAGCAACAGCGCAAGGACGGACCGGGACCATACCGTTTCGCCAGGGTGACTGACCGTCAGTTCGACACTAAGTCCAATGACGGAAGGGGCAATCCCGTGAAGCCCTGCGGCCTGATCGCCTCAGCCTTCCGCCCCTCCGACGACGCCACCATTTTCGAGTTCCTTGTACCGTCCAACTTCTTCGCTGTCACTTCATTAAGGAAGGCGGCCGAAGTTCTCAGGTCTGTGAATAAGGAACAGGGACTCGCTAAGGAATGCGAGGATCTCGCCTCAGAGGTCGAGAAAGCTCTTAAGGAATATGCGGTATATGACCATCCTAAATATGGGAAGATCTACGCCTTCGAGGTGGATGGCTTCGGCAACAGGCTTCTGATGGACGACTCCAATGTGCCTAGCCTTCTCGCCATGGCCTACCTCGGGGATGTAGACATCAATGACCCTATCTACCAGAACACCAGGAAGTTCGTTTGGAGCGAGGACAATCCTTACTTCTTCAAGGGAACCGCGGGCGAGGGAATAGGCGGCCCGCACATCGGCTATGACTACATCTGGCCCATGAGCATCATGATGAAAGCATTCACCTCCCAGGACGACAATGAGATCAAATGGTGCATTGAGACATTGATGAAAACTGACGCCGGCACCGGATTCATGCATGAGTCTTTCTTCAAGGACGACGCCACAAAATTCACCCGAGCCTGGTTCGCCTGGCAGAACACCTTATTCGGAGAACTTATCATCCATCTTGTCGACAACGGAAAGCTTGACCTGCTTAACTCAATAAAGGTCAAATAAAAACACTGAATATGAAACGTCTATTCTCACTGCTGTCAGTCGCGGTCATGGCAGTGGTATCATGCGTCAACTCCGGCCACTCTGACAAGCTGGACCCTGTTGATTATGTCAATCCCCTCACAGGCACGGCATCCTCTTATGAGCTGTCAACGGGTAACACCTATCCAGCCATAGCACTCCCTTGGGGTACCCACTTCTGGACTCCGCAGACCGGAAGGAATGGAGACGGATGGACCTACACCTATTCAGCGACCAAGATCAGAGGGTTGAAACAGACCCACCAGCC
>ONSC01000018.1 GCA_900320365.1 uncultured Bacteroidales bacterium | reverse complement strand
CGCCGTAATTGCCGATCACAAGGCCCTGGCACTTGACATAAATCAACTGGCCTACCTTATAATCATTGTACAGAGCTGAATTGCCGATCTTAACCTCGATCGCTCCGGTGTTATCCTGAATATAAAGGGAGCGGTAGATATTGCCCGAAGCATCGGAAGATATGACCTGTCCCTCGATGATGATGTCCTGCTCGATATGGACAGGCTTACCCTGGTACATGGCCTTCAAGGCGGCGATCGTAGTGTTGGCCTGTAGCGAGGCGGCGGCTGGTTCCGCCGGCTCGCCCTGGTTACCCATGACAGGTTCCCACTCTTGGCAGGAAATAACTGTGAATGAGAGCGCTATCGCTATTGAATATATTAACTTTCTCATAATCGTGTCTCCTGCTTTAGAATCTGAAATAAAGGTTCAGCATATAATTGAAACCAGACATGTAGAAATACTTCGGATCGAAGTTATAGTAGCGGCTCTTGCTGACGGTGTTATCGACCATCCTGGTCTGCTCGAAACCGCCGGTCTTGACATCAGTCTTGTTAAGGATGTTCTTGGCATTCAGCGAGAATCCAAGCTGGTATTTTCTCTGGATGTACCATGACTTACCCACACTGAAGTTCACAAGCCAGGCCGGATCGAATTTCTCCTGTGAAGTCATAGCCTCGACCTCTTCAGGAGTGATGGTCTTGTCTGGACCTGCCGTGGCGTAGTCTGTACGGCTCAACGGACTCATATCGAGATACGAATTGGCGAAATAATCCACGTCCGCATCTATGAACCAGTAATTGTAGAAATACGACAATCCGAGGCTTCCGGCAATCTGTGGCGTGCTGGGCACGTAGTGCTTCTGATATGTCCCGTCCGTTTTCGGAGTACCCTTCCAGTACGGGACGGGAAGGTTCGAATAAATCGGGGAAGCGTTATTGTCGACAGTCGCTGTCAGGATCGGGGTCGATGTATATATATATTCACCCGCCGTGAAGGCACCGACCACAGAAAGCCCGCTCAATGGAGTCGGAACCTCGAAGCCCAATTCCATTCCCGTGTGCCTCTCATCGATGCCGCTGAGAGCGAAGTTTCCGAATGAGTTGTTGAGGTCGTAATACACGCTCATCACATCAGTTTGGTCAGTGATATTTGTGTAGAACCCGGTGATACGAAGGCTATATCCGTTTGTGGCGTACATGTAGTTCAAGTCTGCGGAAAGGGCCTTTGTGTTCTCGATTCCCTTGATAAGGGTGTTTCTGGTCCTCGGGGCCACGAATGCCTTATCGAAATACGGTGCCTCGCTGGAATAACCTGCGTTGGCGTAGATCCTGTGCCCCCCCGTCAAGGTGTAGGTCAGGTTGATTTTGCCGGCGTAGGTAAGGAACGAGCTCTTCTCAGATTTGCCCTTGGAAGTGATCGGGGATCCGTCTTCCTCGTAAGAAGTGTAGATGTCATCTCCTATTTGGATAGGGTTCCCGTCGTCATCCAGACCAGGGAAAAGTCCCTTACGCACAAGACCTTCTCTCCAGAATGAATTGGATCCTACCCTACCACCAACCGTCACATCAAGACCACCGAAAGCGAACTTGCCGGTAGCCCAGGCTTCCCCTTTCAGAAGGTGAGCATAATAATCATAACCATATTTGTCACCCACCTTCAGTTTGCGGGCCTCACCGTGGGAAAGATAGTAGTCAAGGTCGTTCTGAACCCTGATGGCCGATGCGGAATAATCCCTCTCGGCGAACTGGTCAACATCAAGGAAGTAACTTCCTCCGAGCAGGTCGTTGATTGACTTGTAGTATTCTGTGCGGTTGTATTTTGCGTTGAAACCAGCCCTTACAGCGATGCCTGTTTTAGGTTTCCAAAGGATACTTGTGGCGAGATTGAGGTCGTTCTGGTCCACGTGCCTCTCCTCCAGGGCATATTTCGAACGCCCTCCATCGGAATTGCGGTTGACCGAATAAAGCCTGTCCCAATCCACGTGAGTGGTAGATGCCTGGTCTGTCTGCCATGCCTCCCTGGCCCAAGCCGCTTTCGTGGGATTCAGGCGGTTGTAATCCTCATTCGCCATATAGAAATAGCTCGGGAGGTTGCGGTAATAGTCCGGACGGGGATCCGGAGCGTCATACCAGTCAAGTGCTGTGTATCCGTTTTTACCGGTCCTGAAAAGAAGGGTGCTGGATAGAGCGAATTCTTTCGATGGGGTGTAGTCGTATTTGAGGAAGGTGATAGGCTCGTAGGTTATCCTGTTGCGGGCGTTGCGGACCTTACCGTTCTGATATCCCCAGTTGGAGTTGTACATGTTGTCACCCATAAGGTCGTAAACCTCCTGGGTGGAAGCGTTCTGTGCTCCTCTCTGACCGGGAGCACCGAAGGTGACCAGAGCAAGGCGATGGACGTCACCCCAGTTCTTCTCCACACCGAGATAATAAGCGAAAGAACGATAGTAAACACCTTGTATCCAATCGTTTCCTCCAAGACGGGCGGAAGCGCTCACAGCGTAAGACCAGCCTTTATCATTCTCGGGAACAGCCCAGGTACCCATCAAACGGAGGCGGTAGAGGGCGCTGTTGGTGAGGATGCTGAACCGATTGCCTGGACGGACCTGCCCCGGAGTCGCATAGATATTGGTGAGTCCGTTATAGCCTCCTATACCGTAAGGGGATATCTCCGATCCGATAGCGGAGGATTTCGCCCTGGTGACCTCGTTGAGACCACTCCAAAGGGAATAAGGGGAATAACCAGTCAAGGCATCGTTCATCTTCACTCCGGCGATGTACACGTCCTGGGACTCGCTGGCATAGCCGCGGGCCTTGAAACGGACAGCGCTGAAGTTGTAACCTGCCTGGTTGTTGAACACGTCATTCTGGTCATAAAGGATCGTGGGGGTGTCCTCATACCCATTACCGTCCAGGTCGAACTCGCCGAATGAAGAGTCATCCACCTCACCAGCCACAACAGAGGGCGAAAGGCTGAGGTTGAACATATTCTTCACATAACCGTCATTGACCGTCACGTTGACAATGGTAGGAAGATACCCCGGGGCCTCTATCGTAAGGTTGTAAATACCGTCTGCCAGTTCGCTGATGAGGAAGTTGCCTTTGGCGTCGGAACGCATCTCGCCAATTTCCGCGGCACCGGACGTCAGCTTCAGCACAGCCCCTTCAATGGGAGTCCTGTCGGCCCTGTTGACTACCGTTCCCTTCACACCTCCCGTCGGGGTCTGGGCGTACATGACGACACCAGCCAGACAGGCGGCGAGGGCAACGGAGATTCTCTTGAGGATATTCATATTACTTGTTGGATATTACTATGTAAGTTGGATAGTGGTCGCTGTAACCGTTGATGAAAGCCCCGTTGGACGAGGTTCTCTTAGGGGTTCCTTTGTACTGACCCTCCTGCTGGGTCATGAAGGGCTGTTGGAACACCCTGCCATAGAATTTCTTCTTGACCAGAGGTTGGATGCCGAAGGTTCCTTTCGCCGGATTCACGAGATTCTGATTGACCATGATGATGTCGAATATGCACCAGACACCTTGATAAGCGAGAGAGCCGTATCCGGCTTTGATCATCGAGAGGAAAGGATCAAAGAAATCCTCTTTACCGACTTCGGAGATATTCTCCTTGCCGTGGAGGTAAGTCACCATACTCTCATCGAACGGGTTGTCATTCATATCCCCCATCACAACGATCTTGATTCCGGGATATTTCTCCATGAGACTCATGGCATTCTCGTGGATGATCTCGGCTCCCCTGGAACGAAGGTCACCGCTCTTTCCGCCTATCCTTGAGGGAAGGTGGGTAACATAAAAGGCGAACATCTCGTCCCCGATGGTTCCCCTCACCTCAAGGACATCCCTCGTACGGAAATTCGCCTGCTCCTCGGGTGTCATTGAGAAATTGATGGACTGGGAGTCGAAAGTGAAAGGTATCGAACGGCTTTCCAAAAGGGTGAACTGGTCCGGTCTGTAAAGGAGGCCGCAGTCCACGCCGCGCCTGTCAGGACCATCGTAATGGACAATCTGGAAATTGGCGTCGGCTATCTCTGGCTGGGAAACCAGGTCCTCGAGCACGTTGCGATTCTCAATCTCGCTGACGCCCAAAATGGTGTGATACACCTTGTTGTCGTCCTTCATCGCCCGGATCACCTCGGCCATATTGTGGAGTTTCTTCTGGTATTTGACATCGGTCCACTGGTTGGCACCGTCCGGAAGATACTCGTAGTCGTTCTTGCCTTCGTCGTGATACGTGTCGAACAGGTTCTCGAGGTTATAGAACCCGATCACGTGGGTCTTCTGCACCTTTTGGGCCCCTGCCAAGGGAGCGAACAAAAGGGCCGCCAGAACTATAAAGTAAAATCTTCTCATTGGCTATAGCTGTGTTAATATCTTTACCACCACCAGGATACCGAGGCGGGGTTCTCTTCTTTTATGGCTTTCGCTGTCTCCGCACCTACCTTGGCGTCGAGATTCACGAACAATTTGTAACCAAGTTTCTTCTCCAGATCGGCGATAGAGAGGGACAACTCCTTGGTGATCTTTGATCCGTACTTATTCTCGTTCTCCATCCAGAAAGCGCAGGCCATGAATCCTTTATGGCCTACAGACTCGTTGTTCTTGTAGCGAAGCAGAGCCTTGAAATAGGCTTCCGGAATCGCGACGGCCTTGCCGGCGTTATCGCGGGCCTTCCTTGTAGAGCTTCCAATGAAACAACCTGTCACAACATAAAGGGTGTCGGTTCCTGCCGTGGTTCCCGTCTTCTTCGCCCATGTCCGCACCTGGTTCTCAAGGTTCGCCCAAATGCCTCCGTTGAAATCGTAATCCTGCGGAGTCATGTTGGTAAAGTAGAATGTCTGGATATTGGCGTCCTTGCTGAGCCTGTCGGCGGAAGGAATCTGGTGACCTCTCGAACCGAAGCCTGAATAAGCGGAGTATAGGATTGGTTGCTTCGTGTCGGGCAGCAGAGGATCGAGTCCCCACTGGTCTGTACGGCCACCACTCCCGATATTGCCGGCGCATAGTGGATATGCCACCCACGGTGCGACAAGGTTGTCATAATCCCAGTCAAAGGAATAATTCCTCACGGAGGCGCCACCGATTTTCATGTAGTGCGTGAAGAACTCAAGCTTATCATCCTCAGGAGTTTCCGGCAATTCGAGCCATCTGTGCGGAGCGATTTTGAACCCGTAGCCGTTCTCATCTTGATGAGGAGGGTCATCGCCGGATGGACCCGGTCCAGGAGGTGTCGGAGGGACAGGAACCACAAGTTTGCTCTGGGTGATATTCGCAATAGCGGAACCTCCAGAACTAGAGATAGTTACAACGCCAGTACGAATAGCGTCGTTGTTCTCGGTGTAGCTGAGTACTACTGTACTTGAACTGCCAGAACCGCTTGAAGGGCTCACTGTGAGCCACGTCGCGTTAGTGGAGATTGTCCAGTTTCCCATAGCAGTCACTGTCAGGAACTGGCTGCCCGCCTCCCCGGATACGCTCTGTGTCTTTATGCTGACAGAAGGCGGGACAAGAGGTTCCTCTTTACCGCCATTCTCCGAACCGCCACCACAGGATACGACCATCAGTGACAGCGCCAAGAGCGCTGTCACTGATAATCTAGACAATATTCTTCGGCGGTAAAACATCCTTACTCAGCAAAAGTGACGGTTATCACTTTTATCCTTCTGTGTCCTGAAGTACCACCTACAGTGAATTTAACCGAACTGGCCGATCCGGTCCAAGTGTCATTTGAGAAAGACCCCTTGTCAGCAGTGATTTCATTGGTGCCTTCGCCACTGCTGAAGGTAAACTTGATTGATGTGATGGTCTTGCTTGATGAAATCGTGAGACTATTGCTTCCATAAACCCTGACAGCAGTTCCCGTATTGTAGTATTTCGGCCCGTTACTGTTAGTCCCTTTATCAAAACTAATTGTTACATTCGACCCCTTATATGATGCTATTGCCTCAGCATTGGCATATCCCTTTGAGGAGAAATCAATTGTCTCTGTATTTCCGGACACATCTCCGCCGGGAGTGTCACCACCTGGCGTGTCATCACCTTCACCAATGATGGCGGTGCCATTAATCTCGGTTGCGATCACATAGAGATATTTACCCTGGGAAGTATGGTAGAGATAATAACCCTTGATAGTGACTTCCTTATCATTAAAGGATGCGATGTCCTCGACAGGTTTCACGATGCTTCCTGTCACAGTGGAAGCACCAGCAACCACGATATTGAAATATTTGTTGTTACTGATTGAGAGTTTGCCCTTAAGGGTCACGAACTCACGGGTGTCTGAGGAATATGTGTCAACGGAAGAGGTTATGTCCTTAGCCTCGGGATAACTCACCTCAGTACCGGTGGAATTGGTCTCAACAGTCGCCTCCGAAAGCTGTGGAGCGCCTCCGTACTCAACTTTCTTTCCAGTCACAGTGACCTTATCTCCAACTTTTGCCTTGGAGCCATACACATAGATCCTAGCCCCATCCTGCT
The DNA here is from genome assembly GCA_900320365.1 of uncultured Bacteroidales bacterium. Classification (GTDB taxonomy): domain Bacteria; phylum Bacteroidota; class Bacteroidia; order Bacteroidales; family UBA932; genus Cryptobacteroides. Next base: position 41,477 of record ONSC01000018.1, on the reverse strand, counting down.
CCATGAGGAATCCTGCGTCCGCGGCAGCCACAACAACAGCGGGACCGACCTTCAACTGGGAATCATTCTCGGCAGCAATCGCTTCTGCGACAGTTGCTTCCTGAGCCTCCGGCGGAGCGGCCGCCTCGAAGGATAAAATATATGCCTCAATAACTTCATGCTGCTCTTTAGCCGCATAATAGTCGTATTTACCAGCAAGAGTAACAGTTCCTTCATTGGAGACCTTAGAAGACCACTCATCTTTGTTAGCGACACTGTAAACATAGATAGTACCGCTGTCATCCGTCAAATCAAAGCTGCAATACTGGGAGTTGAACTTGCTGACGGTACCGGTAAGTTTGAAGTAAGTGTTCTTGTCCGCAGCAGATATGAAGTCTGCAACAGTCTTGGGCTCTGCATCGCTGTAATCTGGCTGCTCCCCAGCCTCGAAGGAGAGAATCTGGGCACTAACAACTTCATGCTGCTCCTTGGAGGAGTAGTAATCGTATTTACCTGCCAAGGTTACAGTGCCTCCATTGGAAATCTTCGAGGCCCAATCAGCCTTATTAGCCACACTGTAGACATAGATCGAGCCACTCTCATCCGTTATGTCGAAGCTGCAGAACTGCGAGTTGAACCCGCTGACGGTACCGGTAAGTTTGAAGTAAGTGTTCTTGTCCGCAGCAGATATGAACTCAGCTACGCTCTTTGGCTCCGCATTCTCGTAATCCTCACCTTGACCTTCCTCGAAGGAGAGAATCTGGGCACTCACGACCTCATCCTGGGTGGCTCCTGTGTTCTTGTTGGTGTACAAAGTGTAAAGACCGGCAAGCTCAACGGTGCCTCCGTTCTTGATCTTTTCAACCCATTCGTCTTTGTTGTTAACGCTGTAGACGTAGATCTTACCGCTGTCGTCTGTCAAATCGAAGCTGCAGTACTCCTTATTGAAACGACTTACTGTTCCTTTAAGACGGTAGAAATGGGCCTTATCAGCCTTATCAATGAACGCCTGGACGGTTATCAGCTCAAACTTGGTGAAATCAATCTTGACAGGCTCTGTGCTGCCGTTGATGGAAATGAGCTTGCTGCCAGCGGTGTATTCCGGAGTAGTTCCCTTGAAATTGACCAGAGTTCCGTATACGACAACCTCATCACCGACCTTTAACTGATCTGCCAATAAGAAGTTTTCACCATCGAGATATTTACCCCTGTAGACCTCGAGCTGGGTCTCGGCCGTTCCATCAGCGGAGATGAAGTAGGAAGCGTTGCCATAGCTCGGATCGACTTCTACAGACACAACCTTACCCTTTGTATAGACTGTAGCGGAGTTCTGAGTACCGAGTTCATCTCCATTGTTGTACGCGACCAGCGACTGTGCTTTCTGCAGCGCGGCGGCGACATTGTAAGGATCGGCCGCAGTTCCACTACCTGAAGGAGTCACGTTGGGATCCTCCCCCTTCTGACCCTTCTGAGAGACTGTGACTGTCTTGAAGTCGAAGTCAGTCTTAACTTTGAAGGAGGAAGTCCTGTCGTTGGAAGTATTGGATAGGGCGGTCACTGTGACTGACACGGGAGCGTCGGAAGCCCCTCCATTGCTAGGATTGAAAGCCAGCCAATCAGCATCTGTGGAGATGCTCCAAGGACGGTTGGAAGTCACAGAGACTGTGGCGGTTCCACCGTTCTGCTCAAAAGACAACTCAGATTGACCAACAGTGAGCACGGGGATCGCCGGCTCCGGTTCCTTTTCCTCTTTGCAGCCAAATACCAATGCTGTGGCGGCAAATAACATCAAAAATAAATTCCGCGGTTTCATATAGCTATAGTTTTGTATTATTCTTTACAGGTCCTGAAAAGCATTACTTGCAGTTTGCTAAATTACCACATTATATTGAAAAATCAAAGAGACATGACCAGTTCGACAGGGCAGTGGTCCGACCCGAAAATCTCGTTATGGATGTCTGTGGCGGCGATTTTATCCTTAAGGTCCTCAGAAACCACAAAATAATCTATTCGCCAACCAGCGTTGTTGGCCCTGGCATTGAACCTGTACGACCACCAAGAATATTTCACTTCCTCCGGATGCTGATAACGCCAGGAGTCCACAAATCCTGACGCCAATAGATCGGAGAACTTGTCCCTCTCCTCATCCGTGAATCCAGCGTTGCGACGGTTGGACTGGGCATTCTTGATGTCTATCTCCTTATGGGCGACATTAAGGTCACCGCATATCACGACACCTTTACGAGCTTTCAAAGAAAGGACATATTCCCGGAAAGCATCCTCCCAAGTCATTCTGTAGTCAAGCCTTTTAAGGCCGTCCTGGGAGTTAGGCGTGTAAACGCAAACCAGATAAAAATCAGGCATTTCCAAAGTGATGACACGACCTTCAGTGTCATGCTCGGAAACCCCGATCCCGTATGTGACGGAAAGCGGTTGGTGCCTTGTGTAAATAGCTGTCCCTGAATAGCCTTTCTTCTCGGCGGAATTCCAGTAAGAAGTGTATCCGAGATATTCCAGATCGAGCTGCCCAGGCTGCATCTTGGTCTCCTGAAGACAGAAAAAATCGGCGTCCAGGGCTGTGAAAGCCTTATCAAAATCGCCCTTACCGGCGCAGGCCCGCAGGCCGTTCACATTCCAACTTATGAATTTCATGATTATCAATCGTTTATATTATTACATCATCCTGTTGAACCCCTCATACCGGACCACCCAACTACCATCCTTCGGAAAGCCGGGACTCTCGCCTGACGATCCGGATACGCCTTTGGGCAGGCCATCCCATCCGGCACACATCATGGCCACGGCGGTCAAAAGACCACCGTTGGCCGGGAAATACGGGAAAGGATACATGTCGGCCAAACCGTGCTCATCAAATTTGAACTTGTGGGCGGTTGTGCACAACAAATCAATAGCCTTTTCGGGTTCGCCAAGCCTGGCGGCGGCCATGGCAAGCATGGGATAGTCCCAGCCCCAGATCCTATCCATCTGCCAAGTTTCCAATACACGATGGAAGGTACGGCGGAAGGTCTCGATATCAACTCCGTCACCCGGCAGCCACCCGTACACCCCAGTGAGTGCCGGATGTTCGAAATTATAGTTGGTCCACATGTCAACCATCCCTTCGTGCGTGATGTAATAACCATCCTCAACAGGCAGGTCAGAGAGCTTACGGAGAACGTCTTTCCATGCTTTCACCCGCTTTGCAGGCAGACCGAGACGTTTCGCCCAATCCAACGCCACACGAAGACCGAAACGCCAATAGCCCAATTCGAATATGGGGTTCATGGTCTCCATCATCTTCGTGTTCTCAGAAACGGGAATAACAGGCGGCCCTATCACGAAACGCTTCCCGGCCTTGTCCAGGAATACATAATCCGCCATATAATCGGCGGTATTGATCACTATATCCGCCCATTTGTCAAGTACTTCCCGTGACGGATTCATTCGATACTCTTCCTCCGCGAACCAAATCGGATGAGGTTGCTGCCAACAAAGAGCGGCATGTGGCTCACAAGGCCACTCCCTATTGAAATTCCCCGTGCATTTAGGCCATTTGGCCCCTTTCCTGCCTTCGGAAGACGCCCTGGATACGGCCTCTTCCATGAATGCGCTGTACTTTGAGAGGTAGCCATCAACGCAATACGGACGGTTCCAGAGCAGGAAATGCGCTCCATGCCACCATATCATTTCCCAGTGGAAACGTCCATACCACCCGTTATTCACAAGTCCGGCTTCTTGAGGTGGGAATATTCCAGTCTCATTAAGCCTCATCACAAACTGGGAAAGGACAATACGCCTTTCCAACTCTTTCCAACGAGGATCAGTGCTTCCGCTCAAATCCACAGCTGCCCCGTTCATCCAATAATGCTCCCAGCTCTCAGCCGAGGCCTTCTCCACATCTTTCACCTCCAACGTGGACGCACCCTTGGACTCTGCCAAGATACCCTGAATATCCATTTCTGGAATACTAGAGGGCTTGAACAGAATCGTGACATCAAAACAATCATCACCGGACGGGGCAAACCGGTATTCATGGGCTGCGGCGCTTACCCGGGAAAGAACAGCATCCCCTTTCCAGTGAATTTCAATCTCATATTCCATATCATCCATGACATGGGTGATCACCCCTCTGCCGGGTCCTTGGGAGGAAAGCTCACTCTTGTGGTTTTCAGGACTATTGAAATCCCCGACAAATGGCAGCATGCTTTTACCATCGGAATACGGGAGATCCACAAACAAACCTATTCTACCAGCCTTAACCAGAGGTGATTCCACGTGAATGGAGATCATATCCATAGACGGATGGCAGGCCGTCCTTACAGACACCGGCACCCCCTCGAGCACAAAATGGCTATTCACTATCCCTGTCCAAAGATCAGTCTCCTGGCGGGTTTCGCTTAGGTCTTTTTCCTGAGCCCGTTCTCCATCGGCTTTTGTCAGCACGAAACCTATACGTCCCAAATTGATCCTGTGAGGGTTCCAACGAAGCCAATCGGAAATCTCGGGACATTCAGGATTGTTCAGGATATAAGGGATACGGGATCCCCACGTCTCCAAATCAACCGGCTTGTAGTCCTCAACAGTCACCCCGTCCGGAAGAGGGTTTGAATGCCAACCCCAATCACTCAATGTGTTGAAGGAACGGAATGTTTGGAGGCCCGTTATGTCCGCCCCAAAAGCGAAACGGCCATTTCCGACTTGGGCGGGACTTTTCTCAAATGAAGCGAATGTCACCGGATTATGCCGGGAGACTACCGCTTTACGGTCAATACCTTCCGCATTCGCCAACGGTACCACCCAGATAAGCATCAAGGCGATCAGCGAAACGGATCTTGAGATTTTGCTCATATCACGACCTCTTTTGAAAGCGTTTCACTTGCAGCATCCCATGAGTCAAAAGCGGTCAGAGAGACAGTGTATATGCCCGGCTCAAATTGTTCCTGACCTGCCCAGTCATCACTTTCAATAAGGTCGAATAAGGTTAGATCCTCCTTCCAAATCGGCTTCATCATCGGAGGCTGCGGATATTTATAGAAATCCGCCAGGATCTTCTTGGTCATGATCAGCTCATCACCCTTGCTTAATGTCAAGACATAGTGATGTACGAACTCGTCATCAGCCCCCGCTGGAAAACTCACCGAGAAATAGCCAGGCCCATTCTTCTTCCATGGTTCCGGCGATTTCTCATAGACCACGTCCATGGAAGACAGGGTCGGAGGCTGATTAACAGCCTTGCGGAGGGCAAAAGAATATCCATCAAGATGCTTCCCGTTCTTGCTTGGCCGGGGAATGATGATAGGCTCTCCGATGACCGCCTTGTTGTAAAAATCCATCCTGTGAATCATCATATTGCCTTTCTTGTCGAACTGAACCAAATGCCCTTGAGAGAACTCGTCCTTATCTTTCATAGTGGTCTGTCCTGCCATGTTCTCATAACCACCCGCCTCTATGGCCATATACCTCACGGAACCACATCCAAGGGCCGTGAAAGCACCTTGCCAGATGCTTCGAGGGTCATTGAGAGGGAAATGAAGATGGCCACCGAACGCTACCACCTGCGGATATTTGGACAATATCTCAGGCAGTTCCCTGGTCGCCCAATAACCCGGGGAATAAGACTTCCAGATGCCGTCAGCCTCACCTAGAAGACTGCCATAGACTGTGTCGTAAATCATCGGGTGAGTGATCAGAATCACATATTTGGAAGGTTCCTTAGAGGTGATTTCGGATAGCGTCTTGTCCAGCCACTCAAGAGCCTTGTGGTCGTAAACCACAGGGCTGGTCCCGTCAGGGGATATAGCGACAATGTCATAGTCGCCGACAACGCAGTGGCGACACTCGAGAGAGGTGCCGGCCTCAACGTCGACATCAGTCTGGAAATAATTATCGCCTAATGCCTTACGTATATATTCAGCATCTCCAACCATCGTCTCGCTCCACTTATAATTCGGGACATCATGATTACCGACGGTGTAGATCAAAGGCGTTTGGGCGGGATCCAACACAGACTCATAAACCCGCTTGAATTCCTGTATTGCCGGGACATTCGGATAATCAATCAGATCCCCAACGACCAGCACCCCGTCCAGACCGTCATTGTCCGTCTCCAAAGCTTTTACGGACAGCTGATTCAGGGCGGATTCCCATTTCTGGGAAGTCACTGGTAGACCAGTGTTTATATGAACATCACTGACCACCCCGACTGACAGGACGACAGCGCTCTCGTCAAAGCCGCCTTGCACGACATTCTGAGTACATGAGACCGTCACCAAAATAGCGACAAGAAAAATCAAAAATTTCTTACTGGGCATAATCTTAACTCTGATAACACAAAGATAAGGTTTGTTGCCAAAAAATCGTAAATTTGTTGACACGACCCATGATTATCAACAAATAAGACAATATCATAATGAGAAGACTTCTTTTGCCGGTTTTGATGGTGATGGCGTTAAGCGCCGCGGCACAAACAGCACCAAAGATCGTTTACACGGAAGCCAGCGACCTGACCCTCACGGGGAAGCTTATGGACACCCCAAATCCTTATCACAGGGTTGACACGGTCCGTTTCAAAGGCTTCACGAAGAGCGAGAACAACCAAGTCAGGAACTCGGCCGGGATCGCCGTGGCCTTCAAGACGAACGCCAAAAACATCTCGGTGCTCACTGAATATGGTGATGTGGGCTGGCCGAACAACACCGGAGGATTCTCAGCCAGGGGATATGACCTCTACATTAAGAGGGACGGCCGATGGATCTGGGCTGGAGCTGGTGTATCCGGTGATCTCACAAAACCCTTCAATGTCATCTCAAACATGGATGGGACCATGAAAGAGTGCCTCTTGTACCTCCCGATACTAAGTGAGGAATATTCCGTGAAGATCGGAGTCGAGGAGGGAGCGGTGCTGGAAGCCATTCCGAACCCGTTCAGGCACAGGATCGGGATCTTCGGCTCCAGTTTCACGCACGGAATCTCCACAAGCAGGGCGGGAATGGCTTATCCGGACATATTCACAAGGGATACCGGCCTGCAGCTTCTCAGCCTCGGGTGCAGCGGCAACTGCAAGCTCCAGAGCTATTTCGCCGACGTGCTCGCAGCCGCCGATGTGGATGCTTTTATCTTTGACACATTCTCGAACCCCTCCCCAGAGCAGATTCAAGAACGGTTGTTCCCTTTCATCGAAAAGGTTCAGGCGGCACATCCCGGAAAGCCCCTTATTTTCCAAAGGACGATTTACCGTGAATGGCGCAACTTCAACACAGGTACGGCGGCATCCGAGGCAAACAGGATCGCTGTTGTCGACAGCTTGATGAAGATTGCCTGCAAGAAATACAAGGATGTGTATTACATTCACCCCAACGCTTCAGCTCCTGATCATGAGACCACCCAGGACGGCACCCATCCCTCCGACAGAGGCTACCAGCTTTGGGCTCAATCAATCGAGAAACCTGTCAAGAAGATTCTCCGCAAATACGGAATAAAATAGTTGAAGCTCATGAAAATCAAGTTATTTACCACCGGAGCGCTACTACTTGCTTGTTTGTCCATCCTCGGACAGAATCACACCAGCTATGTCGATCCTTTCATAGGCACAGACGGGATGGGTCACACCTTCCCAGGGGCTTGCGTGCCATTTGGAGGGGTTCAACTTAGCCCGGACACCGATTCTATTCCTCATAATATCAACGGAAAGTACCAGCCGATGGTCTATGAGACCTGCGCCGGATACCGTTACAACGACCCCACAATAGTGGGATTCAGCCACACCCACTTCAGCGGAACAGGTCATTCAGACCTTGGGGATATTCTCATAATGCCTGCCACCGGAGCCGTGAAACTCAATCCTGGCACGGCCGACAATCCCGACTCCGGATTCCGCAGCCGATTCAGCCACTCGACAGAGAGCGCACACCCCGGAATCTATGGGGTCACACTTGATGACTACGGCATAAAGGCAAGGCTCACAGCGACTTCCAGGGTTGGAATACATGAATACACCTACCCGTCAGACGGTCATATTATCCTTGATCTTATCCATGGCATTTACGACTACGACGGAAAAACCCTCTGGGCCGAGGTGCAGGTTCAGGATCCCACCCATGTCACAGGCTACCGCATCACCAACGGCTGGGCCAGGACAAATTACACCTATTTCGCCATCGAGTTCTCCCAGCCTATTGTTGAATATGGCTACACGGACCGCCAGAAGATTGACTATAAGGGCGGTTGGAGCAAGTTCGACACAAGCAAGAACTTCGCGGCTATGGCCGGACGAAAAGTGGTAGCCTGGTTCAAGTTCGCCACATCAAAGAACCCCAAGCTGACCGTGAAAGTCGCCCTTTCCTCAACCGGAACCACCGGAGCAATGAAGAACCTGAAAGCGGAGACAGCGGGGAAAACCTTTGACCAGATTGCCTCTGAGGCCTCCAAGGCTTGGGAGAAAGAACTGAGCCAGATGGAGATTCAGGGCACTGACGCTGAGAAGAGGATGTTCTACACGTCCCTCTACCACACTATGATCAACCCCTCTGTCTACATGGACGTGGATGGCTCCTACAGGGGTCTTGACCATGAGATCCATAAAGCGGATGGCTTCACTAACTACACGGTTTTCTCCCTTTGGGACACCTACAGGGCGGAGCATCCATTCCTGGCGCTATTCAAGCCTGACAGGGATAGGGACATAGTCATGTCTATGCTGGCTCATTACGACCAGAATGTGCTCCACATGCTGCCCGTCTGGAGCCACATGGCGAACGAGAACTGGTGCATGAGTGGCTACCACGCCGTTCCGGTACTGGCGGACGCCATCGCGAAGGGGCTGGATATTGACAAGAAGAGAGCCTTAGAGGCGATGGTGACCACTTCAAAGCAAGAATGGTACTGCGGCCTTGGAGACTACATGAAACTCGGATATGTCCCTTACGACCATATCTCCACTGCGGCCAGCAATACCCTTGAATATTCTTATGACGATTGGACCATCTGGAACACGGCCCGTCTCTCTGGAAACAAGGCGGTGGAAGAGGAATATGCCCCCAGGGCTCTTTATTACAGGAACGTGTTTGACACCGCACTAGGATTCTGCCGTCCCAAGTACACCGACGGGACATTCAAGAAAGATTTCGACATCATGCAGACCGTTGGAGAGGGATTCATAGAGGGTAACTCATTGAATTTCACCTTCCACGCCCCGCAGGATGTATATGGTGTCATGAAACTGATGGGGGGTGAGAAGAAGTTCACCGCAGCCCTCGACGAGCTTTTCTACAACGATCTTCCGGAATATGCCTACGCTGAGAATGAGGACATTACAAAGGACTGCCTGATAGGAGGTTATGTCCACGGCAACGAGCCGAGTCACCATATTCCTTACCTCTACGCCTGGACCTCGCAGCCCTGGAAGACCCAATACTGGATGAGAGAAATCATCAACAGGATGTACAAGCCAGAGATCCGTGGCCTTGGCGGAAATGATGATTGCGGACAGATGAGCGCTTGGTACATCTTCGGCGTCCTGGGCTTTTACCCGGTCTGTCCCGGAAGCGACCAGTACGTGATCGGAGCTCCTTTCCTAAAAGAGGTATCCATCAATCTGCCCAATGGGAAGTCGTTGACAGTCAAGGCCCCAAAGGTCAGTGACAAGAATCGTTACGTCAAGAAGGTCCTGTTGAACGGCAAGGAATATTCAAAACTCTACCTGACCCATTCCGACCTTATGGCCGGCGGTGTCATTGAGTTTGACATGGCCTCCAAACCGAATAAATCCCGTGGTCTCAAGCCTGCTGACAAGCCTTATTCGATGACCGCCCGCTAGCGGTCCTCCGAGCTGGCTCTCCGGGCGGATTTGATAATGAGAAAAACCGAGATCGCCGCACCTATCACCACGGAGATTATGGACGCCTCGGCTCCAAAAGAGCCTCCCGTCAAGATATCCGGACCGCTGATACTGGCATGAATGAGACTGGCCTCAACTCCTCCGCCAGACACTGCGAAGCCGAAGATGTTACCTTGGAAGAAGTTCCAGGCCCAATGTATACCGATAGGGAACCATAGGGTCCCGGACCATTTGTACGCCGCACCCAACAGAAGACCGGCCTCTATCGCTATGGCCAAGGATGACCACCAAGTGCCTTGCGGGAAATGAACGGCCCCGAATAATAAAGCGGAGACGATCAATGCGGCGGTGAAACCCCATTTCTCATCAATCCAGCGGAAAACCACTCCCCTGAACCATATTTCTTCACCAACAGCCACTATCAGGAAAAGAAAGAAGGAGTCAACTATGCCAAAGGTCCTGTCATTGCCGATGTTTAGAATCGAATACAATCCCGAGAGCATCATGATTCCCACCACCAAGACGAAGAAAAGGACTCCTACCCCGAAACCTTTCGAAGTGTCACTCAACGACTTCCGCCAAGGTACATCATTGGCGGGTCTTTTCTCGATCCACTTGACGCCCCCCGAATACAACGCCGCCATCAAAGCGGCCGCGGCGACGCAGGATATCCAACGTATCCAACCAATGGGAATGAGACGTACAGCCTCATCACTTAGTCCAAACAGGAGAACGGCCAAGATAAAAGAAGCCAGCAACAGAAGGGACCACTTCCAGACAGGCATTGACTTTATAGACATGGAGATTGGTTTTCAGCAATATAATGATTATTCCCGATAATCCATACCTTGCAAGTCTATTTGACCGGAATCATTATATTTGTGTAAATCATACCGGAAAGATATAACGTTATGGAAAGACGAGATTTCATCCAAAAAACAGGTCTCACGGGTTTGGCAGGGCTTGCGGCCGCTTCCCTGTCTTTTCAGTCCTGTTCGCCAGCATCATGCGATAATACAGACAATAGGTTGAATGTCAAAGATTTCGGAGCGAAGGGTGACGGAAAGACGCCAGACTCCAAGGCGATCCAGGATGCCCTGGATGAGGCGGGAAAGATTAATGGTACCGTTTGGTTCCCTCCAGGAGTTTACCGCTGCCATGACTTGAAAGTTCCTCCTTATGTGACCCTGCTGGGGGATCCCGTTTGGATATACAGGTGCGAAAACCGAGGTGCGGTCCTAGAACTCGACAGCAATGAAGCCGAGTGTTTGTTAGACATAACGGGTGCATATGCTGTCAGGATCCGGGGATTGGTGCTGGGAGGAGACCGCTCTGCGGAGAAGGCTATTCACGGTATTTATCTGAACAACACAGAGGCTTGGAGCCCTAAAGAAGACACTATAGTCATCGATGACACCAAAGTGATGAATTTCTCCGGTCACGGGGTGTTCCTGAAGCGTATTTGGTTGTTCATAGTCCGTCACAGCCATTTCATGACAAACAAGGGCGACGGAATGAGAATATACGGATGGGACGGTTTTGTGCTGGACAACCAGTTCTCAGGAAATGGTGGCGATGGTTTCAATTGTGATGATTGCGGCGCCACTGTGATGTTCACAGCTAACCGGGTGGAATGGAACCATGGATACGGGTTGTTCATCCATAACGGCGATGATTGGAACGTGACCGGAAACTCTTTTGACAGAAATTTCAGCGCAGGTTTATATGCCCTGAATGCCAGCGCTGTCGCCGTGACGGGCAATGTGTTCAGGCGCTGCGGCAAAGACTCGAATCTCCTGAACCCTGGTGAGCGCTCCTGCCAAGTTAAGCTGGAGGACTGCCACGGGCTCACGATGACAGGCAACGCCTGTCTGGCTGGCCAGGATGATGGAGGGTCCGGATTGTTTACCCCGCAAGTAGGTTTCATCGTCAAGAACCTCTCCCACACAGTCATTTCCGGCAACACGCTTTGGAGGGGCTACATGGAAGACATGGTGGTCGACCTCGGAGGGCACGGGGAAGGCTTCATCATGAAGGATAATGTCGGCTGCCCCCGTCAGAAATAATAGCTTTTTCCCTGCCAAAAGATCATAGCTTTCCTTTCCGCCAAAAAGGCGCACAGGAATATGTCTTCGGGGTGCTTTCCGGCATACTCATGGTGCGCCAGGGGCCGATTTCAGGCTTTGGCGCACATGTAACACTATCAAAACCTACTTTATAGCCTATCACTGTGCGCCTCTTTGGCGGAAACATGAGCGGCAGGCTATCGGACAAAAGCTCGGATTTCTGTCTCCGGGAGTCTGACAAGTGTCGCCAACTGGCGATAAGTCAACCTTAATTGCCTGCGAAGTTGTTGCGCAAGTGATAATCTGTTCCTCGGATCCAATCTTCGGGGATCACGGGTGCCGAACATCCGCTTGCAACAATCCCCACAAGCTCTTCTGGCTTCCATGTCTTCCATCATTACACCCCTTTCTTCGGCCATCTTTGCCAGCATCGCTTCCTCCCTACTTTTAGTACTTGACAAAAAGACACGGAAACGGTTGAAGGTTATATAAATAGACTCAAATCTCTCAATATTGACGTAGTTTCCGGGCAGAATAAAACCATTGCAAACAAGCCAATTATCCGGAATCACGTGGGTTCTTGTGTGAAGTAAAGCACGCTTTTCTCTTGCCCCAAGGGAGATGAAGGAAACAGGTTGACGAATTGTCCCTTCTTTATCAAAATACCACACGGGTGTGTAGAATCCATTCCTGAAATACAAAGAGCCGGTACCCCATAAATAATCATATGGCATCACCGACTTGCCGTCTTTAGTAGGTTGGATTATGGTGTATACTGCCACGTTTCGCAAATAATCCATATCGTCTCCTATTGGATATAGTTCGCAACGCAAGACAAGATCCGCTCCGCCATTACGAGTGGCGGCGGCATAATGAGTATAGAGAGACTCATAAAGGACTGTATAACGGGAGCATTCTAACCTGGTTCCCCATAAAAGAGCATGTGGATGGCTGTCTTCAATTGAGAAGGAGACGACTTCCACTTCGGTGTTTGCCGCACAAACCCCAAAATAATTAAATGCGGTATAGTAATCGTCCTCAGATATAATGAAGTTTCTGGAATCAGCGCCATTGGCGCACACATGGAAATATTCTTTATTCATCGCTACAATCTAACGCCTCATTCTCCCATCACCAATGCGATGATTTCGGATGATCAGCACGACATAAATATGGGGAATCTTCCTCGTCTTTCCAAGCGAAAAACGTAATATCCCCAGCAAAAACACTCCACAAATCCCTCTCGCCAAAGAGGCGCACAGGAATATGCTCTCTGGCTGTTTTCCAGCCTATTCGTGGTGCGCCAGGGGCCGATTTCGGGCCTTGGCGCACAGGCACGACAACCAGAACCGGCATGAAAGCCTATCGCTGTGCACCTGTTTGGCGGGAATCATTATCTTTGTATTATCAACGACGATTAATACTTACAGCCATGCATTATCTCAAAGGATTGGCCGCAGCGGCATTTATCTCCATAACTTTCTCTGTCATACCCGCTTCCGGCAATATAGCCCTCCCCAAAACCTTCGGGCCTGACGGCCCTCGTCCCACCACCGGCTTCGCCGGCGGTCCCCCCGTTCACGTGGCCACGGGCGGCCACGGTTTCTGGGAGGGCTATATTGCCGGGAGCGAAAGCGCAAAGAGGTTGATTGACGATGTGAACGTGTTCGTGGGGACGGATGGGTTCGGCAATGTGTATCCGGGACCGCAACTGCCTTATGGAGGCATCCAGATCAGTCCCGACTGCGACGACAAAGACTATGATTGCGCTGCCGGGTACAAATATTCAAAGCCTTTCGTACAAGGATTCAGCCTGACTCATCTGAGCGGGACAGGGATTCCGGATCTTGGTGATTTTCTGTTCCTTCCGGGGATTGGACAGGAGATAAAGCCATCAAAACTTGATCATAGCAAGGAGAGCGCCCATCCCGGATACTACGGGATAACTCTGGACGGCGGAGTGAAGGCTGAGATGACAGCCGCTATGCGCTCTGGTATTTTCAAATACACCTACCCTCAGAAAGCGGGCGCCTACGTGATGATTGACCTTGACCACACCCTGAAATGGGATTGCGAGTGGTCCACGGTGAGACAACTTGATGAATACACCATAATAGGCAGTAAGGTCGTGGCTGGATGGAACCCTGGACGTTATGTCTATTTCGCCGCGCGGTTCTCCGAGCCGATAAAGGACTTCACGATCCTTCAGGATGGCAAGCCTGTCATCTACAACACCAAACGTTTCCGCAGCTCCCTCGAGGCTTGGGGAAAGAAACTTCAGGTGGTAGTCCGCTACGAAGATACCAAGGAACTTCAAATAAAGGTCGCGGTCTCTGGAGTCGGCACCGATGGTGCCCTGTTGAACCTTAAGGAACTAGATGGAAAGAACTTTGACAAAGTGCTGGCCGAAGCGGAGGCTACCTGGGAGGAGGCGTTGGGGGCATATTCATTGGACAGTGAGGACAAAACGCTAAGGGAGACCTTCTACACCAGTGTCTACCGCACCATGCTCCATCCTTTCGTGTTCCAGGACACCGACGGCAGGTTCCGTGAGCACGACGGCACCATCGGCAAAGCCGAGGGTTTCACCAATGTCACCACATTCTCTTTCTGGGACACATTCAGGGCTTTCGAGCCTTTGATGAACCTCGTCAACAGGCCCCTCCAGGCCGACATAGCCAACTCCATGCTGGCCCATTTCGACAAGAGCGCCGAGCGCATGCTCCCCTACTGGTCATTCTACGGTGGAGAGACTTGGTGCATGATAGGCTACCATTCCTGCTCCATACTCGCTGACATGATCTTGAAGGATGTCAAGGGCTTTGACTACGAGCGAGCTTTTCAGGCGATGAAGACCACCGCCACCAATCCCCATTACGACTGCATCCCCGAATATACCACCTTAGGCTACGTTCCCTTCGACCTTGAGAAGGAAAGCGTCTCCAAGACCCTTGAATATGCCTATGATGACTGGTGCATCGCTCAGGTGGCGAAAAAGCTGGGACATGAGAAGGACTATGAGTTCTTCCTGAACCGCTCCATGAATTACAAGAATCTGGTGGATCCGGAGACAGGTTACATGCGAGGAAAGGATTCTAAGGGCGCATGGCGGGATCCATTCGCCCCTATCGCCTACCAAGGTCCTGGATCAGTCAACGGCTGGGGCGACATCACAGAAGGTTTCACCATGCAGTACACATGGAGCGTTTTCCACGATTTCGACGGATATGTCCAAATAGCTGGTCGTCAGAGACTTAAGAAATATTTGGACGAGCTCTTCACCATCGAGCTGCCAGAGGATATTCCCGGTGCCCACGACATCTGGGGCCGCATTGGAGGCTATTGGCATGGAAACGAGCCTTGCCACCACGTGGCATATCTCTATGACTATTTCGGCGAGCCTTGGAATTGCCAGAAATGGGTCCGCTACGTGGCCAAGAACTACTACGGCAACGAGCCCGGCTCCCTGAGTGGCAACGATGACTGCGGGCAGATGAGTGCTTGGTACCTCTTCAACTGTCTGGGATTCTATCCCTTCTGCCCCGGAGCCGACTGGTACTATGTCGGTTCCCCTTGCGTCCCTGGAATGTCTGTCACTCTCTCAAACGGCAAGAAAATCGAGATGACCACCAAGGGTTGGAGTGAGGACAATGTATACGTCAAAGCCTTGTACCTCAACGGCAAAAGGCTGACTTCCCCCGTTATCAAATACGACGACATCAAGGACGGAGCCACAATTCATTTTGAGATGGCCCGCAAACCAGTAAAGGGAGCGTTTAAGAAGTGAGATTCTTCGCTTCGCTCAGAATGACAGGAGAAGGCAGGCAGAAAGACAGGAGAAGGCTGGGATTAACGGACGGTGACATCAGTCCCAGAGGACTTTCTGAGAACGTCGGTGAGCTTACGCTTGCTGACGTTCACTTTTTCCGTGGTGAACGCCGGCAGATTGTTCTGCGGGAGAAGGAAAGGTTTTGAGGCGTTGCCATTAGCGTCAATGTGGGTGAAATAAGGCTTGGTGTAAAGGCCGTCATCACGTCGGCTGCTGAAAACCAACCACTTCCCATCTGAGCTCCATGTGTGGAAACTGTCCACATCATCGGAATTGACATTCTCCATAGGTTTGACCGAACCGTCAGACAGATCCACCATCCAAAGATCGGCATCCTTGTGCCAAATGGAGAAATTGCCATAGCCGTGGCGGGTGAAGCAGAGGAAACGTCCGTCAGGGGAAATACGTGGGAATGAAACACTTGCACTGTCGGCGGGAGCGTCATAAACGCATTCAAGGGAATCGCCGAAACTCATGTCCTCCGCATTGAAAGCGATACGGTACAGGCCGTAGCGGGCCTCCCGGTACTTGTCCGGCATCGGAGCTACAGCTTCCGCTGAGCAGAAATACAGCCATTTCCCATCTGGGGAAAAAGTGGGGAATGTCTCAAAACGGTTTTCTGCCTTCGTGAGCGGGGACCAGGCAATCTCCTTGGTATTCACGTTATAAACCACCACATCCGAGGCTTCGTCGTAGACCTCGATCCTGTTGGCGTCGTGATTATGAAATGCTTGTAATGTCTTATTGACCGAGAACGCCACTAAATCGCCCGAAGGATGCCAATACGGATAAACAAGTGCGCTTATGGTAGAGTCGGTCTTGGTGTTCAGTTTCTCTATCTCTCCCTCGTTAACGACAACGGTACCTCCGAAGGTTGCGCGGGCATGGAAAACCATCTTGGACGGATCTCCATTCAGATAAGTGTGGCAATTCATGCAATTCCCACCTGTCAGGTCGTTCGTGAGGATGGCCTTTTCTGAATATGACTCAAGATTCCTCTGATATATTCCCATCTCCTGCCAGCCTTGGTAGCCAGGGGGGATCAAGCGGTAGGAAAACCAGGGATCGATCCTGTCCGTGCTGACATAAATATTGAAAGGCTTGTAGGACAACCACTTCCCTTCCTTTTTAACGGACAGGGAGAATTGTACCTTGCCGCTTTCCTTCCCTTCTGAGATGAGTTTTCTCCACTTGCATCCTCCGAATTTGAAAACGCCTCGGCAACTCTTGATGACCTTATCCCCGGCGAGTAAGACCGCCTTTCCTTCCCCAAGGAATGAAAAGTTCAGCGGCGCGATATTCTCCGGCACAGTCACTTCTTTGTAATCAGGGAATATCGGAGCCTCGTCAGCCAGAGGTTCCGGATTTGTCGGCTTACCTGCGCAAGAGACCAACGATAGCAGAGCGGCGAGTATAATGAATTTATCGATTATTCTTCTCATGGCGATTACCCGTTAAATCTCCGTGTGAACCAGATAGTACCAATATGTACCCTTGAACTTCTTCAAGGACACTGGCCCAGCGACCGCCGCCCTTTGATATTCCTCAAAACGCTTAACCGTCTCAGGCTTTACTCCGTGCTCATAACACCAGTCCAGGCCGAAGGGCTCGATCCCTTCCATATTCCTTGAATACTCACTGTAAAACACCATCGCCTCCTGTGCTATCCTCGGCAATTCGGGCGATTCAGGTGAGCTGTAATAATCCAAAATATAGTGCTTGACCGAATTCAAGTCCTTTGCGAGAAGAAGATAGCATAAGCCATATTCAAGAGTCCTCCTATCGTTCGGGTTTGCATCCAGAATAGGGAACATCTCTGTCATCGGATCGGTGTACATGATGAACCTGTTTTCGGCTGAGAGATTACGACGTCCATTCCCGAGAATAGGGTCCGCTTTGACCGCCTCGTCATCATATAGGAAGCGGCGGTAACTCTTCGCCCATCTTCGGTAATGAGGAGCTTTTTCCAATAGGGAAAGGTATTTGTCAGCGATGTCGTAGCTGCCGCGCATCAGCTCAACCATCGCATTGATTTTGAGCATTGCGGGGCAGAAACCATTCAGTGAAACAAGGGCGTTGAAAGCCACATCCTGAGCCGCCGCAACATTTCCCATCGCGAACATAATGTGGGCTTGAGCCACATCGACGGCACGGTCTGATGTGGTCATCACAAGGCCTGACGGCCCTTTCTGGTCAAAGGTCAGGAGCCGGTCAGAAAGCTCCCCTTTCCAGGCGATGGCCAAGTTGAGATAATTCGCCGTGCGAGGCAGCCACGGTGCCTCTTCGCATGCCTTTATCAAACCATCCCAATCCTCATTAACCGTGTAATGCTCGAACACATAAGCGAGGCGGGGTTGTTCTTCCTTGATTCTTTTGATGACTTGTCCGAAGGGTAAACAAGCCAGGAATCCTATCGCCAGAGCGGCTAAATAAGCTATCCGGCGTTCCGAGCGAAGGCAATGTATCGCCCTGCAAGCTAGAACGACAATAACCAGGCTGATCCATCCTGCCCAATGAGACCCTGGCATTGAAGCGTCCAGGTCGTAATACAGCGACGGAGTGAAAGCCTCGTTCCAGGTTGGAATCGCAGATGCAAAGTAGGCTATGGCTCCACAAGCGGCCGCGGCGACAGGATAGATAATGGCTTTCCAGGACTTATCCGATATTGCCGCGCAAACCGCAAATAGAATTGCTGTGGAACCAGCTGTGTAATAAAGTATTATAGTTAATAATATACCCCAGAAAACCTTGTGGGACTTGACACTCTTAAAGATAAGCAGCCCAGCCTGGACAAGCAGTATTGATGTCAGGAACTCGTAGTGTAGGCCGTTGTCCATAAGGGGTACCCATAGGAGATAAGAGGGAATAAGACATAATGGAACGCTAATCCACTCTTTCTGGGATTCCCGTACAAAGGCCCAAGTCATGTATGATGAAAGGGCCAGCAGAAGCAAAGTGATAATCAGAGCCACGACGGGATTCCAGAAGAATTGAACAATGAACCGGGCAAGCACGGTCGCCAAGCCGCCCACCTTGAGGAGCGAGCCTATGACATATGTCCTATCAAAGAGGAATAACTGTTGCTGTTCCCTGTATGCCAAAGCGAAGTGACTCATCATTTTCAGAATTAATAATAAAGACCGGCCCTGATCAAGGGCCGGTCTTCACTGAAACTTATCTACTATTTGTAGCCGTAATTCTGCTTGATCTCCCTGTCCTTGTTGGAGTTTATAATCTGGATAGGAATAGGGAGCACGTAGTTGAACGGCTGGATGTTCGGACGGTGACGGGTGTTGCCGAGAGCATCTGTGTAGGTCTCACGACGACCGGCAGTGACATCGTTCTCGAATCCCCAACCATATTTGCGGGTACGCTCATAGAGGGTATTGGAAGTCGTATTGTCCTGGGTAGGATAGCACTCGGTAACGTATGTCGCGGCAGGGTTGCAGGACAGACGGCTGAGTGTGATCCAGCGCTGCTCCTCACCAAAGAGCTCACGAACACGCTCATCGAGGATGTAGTCGATGTTCACGTCGGAAGCGGAGCAAGGTTTCGCACCGGCGCGGTTACGAAGGACATTGATGTCTTCGGCAGCGCCAGACTTGTTACCCTGGGCGAGACGAGCCTCCGCGCGTAGCAGGTAGGTCTCGGCTATACGAACCAGGTACCAATCGGCGTCATAGTAGCAGTTATTGTTTTGAATGACATGCTTGTCGTCGGAGAACTTCCAGTAGCGAGGAGTGATATTAATGGTATCTGAAGCGGTCACAGTGTAAAGACCTGCGTCAACACGAGCCTTCACTTCCTTCTTTACCTCAGACCACTTCTTACCTGAAGGAGTGAAATAGTCACGCTGAACCATGACCTCGCTGCCACGGAAGTCGTTAGGGTCGTCCCAGTAAGAGCCAAGCACAGAACCAGCGGGACGCTGTACGAACTCAGAAGAGAGCATCACACCACCTGCAGCTCCACCATTGCCCTGTGCGCGGCAGGCGATGGAGTCAATGCGGATTCCAAGAGGATTGGCAAGGTAACGGTCCTGGGCGCCCTCATAGGCTCCTTTACTAGAAGCTCCAGCAGGGGCGACACCTTCAGGGAAGCATACTGCATCAGCTGTGAAAATATAATACGTTTTTCCATCGCTTCCGGGCCTTGTCCCATTCTTTCCTCCTTGAGGAACCCAAGGAGACCAAGTGGCTTCAAGGATAGGAACGTGCATACGCCACCAGGAGTCACCGGAGGCGCCGAGCGCCCAGTTTTCAGCCTGGCTGACCATGTCGATCTGAGCGACCCATATAGCTTCCTTGTTGCCGGGATCGTTAGGGTTCGAATCTGACGCCTGTGTTCCGTCAGTCTTCATGGATCCACGGAAGAGATCCCAATAGGCGCCCTGAGGAGCCGCGAGGGAGTTGCCATAGCGGTCAGTGGCCTGATCGGCACGGTTTCCGAAGCGGGTTGTCATGAGGTGATAGTCACCATCCTGACCGTTGATGACGCGGGATGCGGCGGCCTCAGCCTCAGCGAACTGGCCAAGAGAGAGGTAAGTCTCAGCGAGGTAGTGGGCTGCTGCGGCCTTTGTGACAGTACCCATAAGACGGGCGGTTGTAGGAAGGTTCTGCTCGGCATACTCAAAGTCTGCCGCGATGAATTTCCATGCTTCCTCACGAGGAATCATTTCATAATCATAGCGAGCTTCCTGAGTCATGTGATCAGAATAAACAAGGCTACCGAACAGACCGGCGAGAATACGGTATGACCATGCGCGGAGGAAAACCGCCTCAGCGCGAAGCTCCTGTTTCATGGTAGGAGTGGAATACTCAATATCGGGATTCTCGTCAATCATGTCCACGACGATGTTGGCGCGGTTCGAGAGCTTGTACATATATTCGCCATAGTGACGGACATATCCACTGGCAGATGTCAAAGTGGGCCAATCGGAGAAAACGCCATCATTATCGTTACTAACAGTAGTATTACCGTTCGCAAAGGTGTCAAGGCCCATTCCCATCACGATAAAGTTATGTGAAGAACCGTTACGCATGTTACCGAACACCATGTACTGGACTTCAGTGTAAGCCGATGCGAGAGCGATCTCTATGGCCTTCTGGTTCTTGAAGAAAGAGCCGGTGTCGTCGTTGTAAGTCTTCTCTTCAAGGAATGCGTCATCGTTGCAAGAGACGGCTAAAACAAGCGCGAGAAGTATGAATATGTATTTTTTCATATCTATCGTAATATTAAATTAGTTAGACGAGCCTTATTTCGAGAAGGTAAGGTTCACGCCGAAGGTGACCGTCTTGTAGGCTCCGTTGCTGCCGAAGCGGCTTGAACCAGCTCCAGCTGCGATGGTACCACCAGTCTCAGGATCGATACCTGACCAGTTCGATATGGTCAGCAGGTCGGTGGCGGCGACATAGCAACGGAGGTTGCTGATACCGGAACGCTTGATGACCTGTGTGGGGATGGTGTAAGAGAAGACAAGATCTTTCAGCTTGAGGAAAGAACGGCTGTTCCAGAACTGATAACTAAGACTGTTGTTATAGCCGTAGCGGGGATAGATATCGGAAGGATTATCCTTAGTCCAAGGTTTGATACGTGCCATCTGGGCACCACCACCCATATTTGTTCCGAAAGCGTAAGGGTCAAGCCAGATGAAGTGGGTCTTGTCTCCCTGGGCCCAACGGAAGTTGAAATACAAACTGAAATTCTTCCAAGCCAAGGTATTGGCGAAGTTCACAGTGAAAAGAGGATCGGGAGATCCGAGGTACTGGTAGTCATCAGCGTTGATCTTACCATCGTTGTTGTAATCCTCGAACTTGAGATCACCGGGCTTGGCGTCGGGCTGGACCTTATGGGCGTCAATCTCGGCCTGGTCCTTGAAGATTCCAAGTTTCTTCAAATCGAATGCGGCACCGAGAGGTTTGCCGACCAACAATGCGTAGTTGGCTTCACGTCCGTAAGTGACGGCGTTGGCGAAATCGTCAGCCTCATTACCATTATAGTCGGGACCGAAGAGGGAGACGAGTTTGTTACGGTTGGCGTCAAACACTAAGTTGCTCTCCCAACGGAAAGAGTTAACACCGTCTCCATTGATGTTGACCGTATTGAGCACAAACTCAACACCCTTGTTGGTGATCTTACCAACGTTATCGTCAACATCGTTGAAACCTGAGAGATAAGGAGCCGAACGAGCGACCAACATATTGGTGGTCTGGCCGGTATAGACGTCGATGCTACCGTTGATGCGGCTGTTCGCCATAGAGAAGTCCAGACCAAGGTTCGCCTTCTCGACGGTCGCCCAAGTAAGGCTACGGTTAGGCAAGTTCATAAGGGTCATACCGAGAGTACTCATATCTCCCAACCAGGTCATTGTGATAGCACCGCTATTTGATGTATCATTCTTTCCTATCGTAGCCTGGGTGGCTCCTGCGCTGATGTTGCGGGAACCATTCTGACCCCAAGAGAGACGGAGCTTCAAGAAGTCGAAGAAATTCATATCCTTAATGAACTCCTCATTGGAAAGAACCCAAGCAGCTGAAGCGCCATAGAAGTTACCCCATTTGTGACCAACCGCGAAAGCGGAGAAACCATCACGACGGAAGTTTCCGGTGAGATAGTACTTATTGGCCCAATTGTAATTCACGCGGGCGAGGTAACCGACGGCCTGGGTCTGGGTACGGTTGCGATATGTTCCAGTGACAGAATTGGCCGCCTCGATGTTGTAGACACCCAAGGTGGTAGGAGTGGGATAACCAGAGAAGTTGGTACCAAGTGTGTTGCTGTTGGTAGCCTCACGAGTGTAACCCAATGTCACATCAAAATGGTGCTGAGCTATATCCTTCGCGTAAGTCAGAATCTGGTCGATGTTCCATGCGGCGTAGTTGGAGGAAGATACACTACCTGTCACGCTGCCGATGAACTGGCTGGGATCCTGCATATCGGTAATAATCTCAGTGTTGACACCTATTTCAGGTCTGTTATACACATCCGAATAACCGGCGTTGCGCTGACCCTGGAAAGTCACCTTATAACTGAGACCAGGGATGAACGGGACATCGACCTGGGCATAAGCGACACCATTGAGGTTCATGCTCTTGCTCTGACGATCGGTGTAGGCGTATGAGTCGTCCTGGCCAGCTCCAAGGAAGGGGCTGTTTGTCTTCTCATCCGGTACTGAATTATACCATTTCTCGAAGCCAGGCTGGCGGGCATAGACATAGGAGAGAGGGGTGTACCACATCGCATAGCGGATGTTGGCGCTCTGTCCCCAGCTGTTGGAAGCAAGGAAATTGGCTTTAACTCCAACAGTCAGCCAGTCAGTGATATTGAAGTCAATCTTACCCATGGCACCGGCCTTCTCGTAGTCGTCACCCTTGCGGATACCCTGCTGACGGGTGTAATCGCCGGACACATAGTAGTTGACACGGTCACCACGGCCACTGACGGAAAGGTCATATTTCTGACCGACACCCTGACGGGAAATCTCGTCGAGCCAGTTGACCCACTTCCCGTCTTTCCAAGCCTCAAGCTCCCTGGTGGAGAGGAGGTTGTCCTGCGCGGCCTGATCCAAACTGGAATAGTTCCAAGTCTTGTTCTCGAAATTCGCATCACCCGCACCCTGCTTGCTGTAAAAGCGGTTCTTCAGGAAGGTCTCCTTGTCGGAAACCATCTTAGGCATGCGGCTCCAGTCTGAAAGGCTGACGCTACCGTTGAAATTGACGACGGGAGCTGAACTGGTACCCTTCTTTGTGGTGATGATGATGACACCGTTAGCGGCTCGAGATCCGTAGATCGCGGCAGCGGAAGCGTCCTTCAAGACATCAATGCTCTCGATGTCAGCGGTGTTGATCGAGTTGATCGAGCCATAGGAGAGAACACCGTCGATGACGAGCAGAGGCTGGTTGACACTCTGTGCGGATGCGGACATTGAACCTCCGGTAGGGATGGAGTTCTTACCACGGATGGTCATCGTAGCGGTGTTGTCACCGGCGGCGCTGGTGGTAGGAGCATAACTCAAACCAGCAACCTTACTGGACAGAGCAGCGAGGGCGTTCGGGTTCGGCAGAGCGGAAATGTTCTTATCGTTCCCGTAGTTGACAGTGGCGATGGCGCCGGACACGTCCTTCTTGCGGGCGGTACCGTAACCGACAACCACAACCTCGTCAAGGAAAGCGGAGTCGTCTTTCAGCTGGACGTTGATGGTCCGCTGGGATCCGACTGTGACTTCCTCAGAGGCGTAACCGATGCTGGAGAAGACCAGGACGGCACCCTGCCTGAGATTATTCAGGTTGTAGTTTCCGTCATAGTCCGTCATTGTGCCGTTAGTGGTGCCCTTTACGAGGACATTCACTCCGACAAGAGGTTCCCCAGACTGATCCGTGACCCTACCGGACACGGCAGACTGAGCAAAAGCCTGCACTCCTATAAACAGAAGCGCGAGCAATGCCGTAATGAAACGTTTACTCATAAACAGAATAATTAATTGGTTATGGATTAGTAGTAAATACCTTATTTAGTAAAAAAGCCCCCTCTCAGCTGGTTCTGAGAGGGGGTGCTCTTTGAGCGACGAAGCCTGGTGTTTTTCTGTGGTATTATTCCGAAAAAGTAATGAAATTTAATAGAATACCGCCTCAAACCACATTGAGGGCGGGATTGTTGTATTTTTTTTTATTTGTTTATATATTTGTCAAGTTATATTGGTATTATAGGGTGTTAAAAAAGATTAATGTTTTTATTCTGATTTGCTAATAATTTAAAGTTTAAGTACTTACAAATCATTTAATAAATAAGGTATTTTGTAAAATTCGACCAAAAGCAATTAAATCCTTTTAAATCATTCATTTTATGGGTAAACGTTTCATTACGGCATTGCTGGTACTCCTAACTGTAGGAGTACAGGCTTTCGCACAGAACTCGGTCACAGGTAAAGTGACTGACTCAAAGGGCGAAGCCATTCCGGGCGCCAGTATCATGGTCAAGGGTACCAATACGGGCGTAATCACGGACCTTGACGGTAACTTCCGCATAAAAGTGGGAGCTAACGCCGAACTGGTCTTCAGCTCCATCGGTTACAAGACAGTCACCATGCCTGTCGGCAACCGTGGTACTATCAATGTAATCCTGGAAGATGACACCCTCCTTCTGGACGATGTCGTCGTCGTCGGTTACGGTACTGCCCGCCGTAAGGATCTCACCGGATCCTTGTCGGCTATTCAATCTGAAACCATTTCGGTACAGAACACTTCCACAGTGTCCCGTATGCTTGAGGGTGCGGCCCCTGGTCTGCGCGTCGCCGCGACCGATGGTCAGCCTGGTTTCGATATGGGTATCCGTATCCGTGGTATTTCCTCCGCATCAGCCGACGCCGCTTCCGCCCTCATCGTTATCGATGGTGTCGCCGCTCAGCCCGCCGCCGCTAACCAGAACGCTTTGGAGAACCCTCTCTCCCGTCTGAATCCTGAGGACATCGCATCTGTGACCATTTTGAAGGATGCCGCCTCTACGGCCCTGTACGGTTCCCGTGGAGCTAACGGTGTCGTTCTCATCACCACAAAGGCCGGTCAGGCTGGAAAATCCCAGATCTCTTTTGAGAGCAGGGTCGGTTTCAACTTTGTAGGACCCTATGATTCCGCTGAGATCGACAAGGCCTCCGATTACTACGAGTACGCTTGGAGGAGCATCTACAACTCCTATCGTTACGGTGTTGATGGAGCCGGACTGCCTGGTGTAGGCGCCAATGGTGTTCCTTTCACCAACTTCAGCAATCCGAACCACTCCGACCAGGAGGCGAGGCAGTTCGCTAGCGCCCACCTCTTCGACTATGTCGGAAGTGAGACCTCCTTCGAGGAGAACGGACTTGGCAACTGGATGGCCTATTCTGTCCCTGGCGCTCAATATACCACCACAGGTACCGGCAGTAAATCATCCTCCACAATGAGTGGTGCTTATCTTGTGAACCCTGACGGTAAGATCAATCCCAATGCGAAACTGCTCTACCAAGAAAGCTATCGAGACATCCTCATGAAGAGGGCCTTCCGCCAGGATTACAATATCTCAGCGAGGGGAGGTAACGAGAAGATGCATTACTATCTCTCCCTCGGTTACCTCGATGAGCCTTCCTTCCTCGTGGCCTCCAGTTTCAAGCGTTACAGCGGCCGCGCCAATGTTGACGCCATGATCACCAACTGGCTCAAGGTCGGCGCCAACGTGTCTTACGCCAACACCAGCACCCGCACAATGGCAACCCGTTGGCAGAACCGTGGAGCCGGTGGCGCGTCAGGTAACACGATGTACTACGTCAAGATGTATCCTCCGATCATTTCCGTTTATGAGTATGACGCTAACGGAAATGTCAAATTGGACGATGATGGCAACAAGGTTGTCGCGAAAGGCCCGACCTATTCACCTCTTGGCGACGGTAAGAACGTCGGAACCAACTTCAACCGCGACCTTCTCTGGGAGACCGAGACCAACCAGTCCACCTTCAACAACCAGACCTGGACTCCTAAGGTTTTCACCGAGATCACCCTTCCTTACGGCTTCAAGTTCACGGGCAACCTCACAATGGAGGAATACACCACCCGCAACCTCCGTTACATGAACCATGAGGCCGGTCGTGGAGCCGACCGTGGTGGTATGATGTTGCGCAGGATGAACAGAACCGTCATGAACACCCAGCAGCTCCTGACCTGGAACCGCGAATATGGCAAGCACCATTTTGATGCGATGGTCGGTCATGAGTATGAGGATCTCCACGCCGAGATTGTCCAGTACGCCTCCGCCGATGAGCTCCTCTCCGGATATGTCATGCCTGGTAACTTCACTTCCCGTTACAACAACATCAGCGGTTACGAGAACGACAAATGGCAGCTTGATGACTTCCGTCTTGAGTCTTATCTCGGGCGCGCCAACTACATCTATGACGAGAAATACTATCTCTCCGGTTCCTTCCGTCGTGATGGTTCCTCAAAGTTCATCAAGGAAAACCGCTGGGGTAACTTCTGGTCTGTGGGAGCTGGTTGGAGAATTTCTTCCGAGCCCTGGATGGAAGGCACAAAGAGCTGGTTGGACAATGCGAAACTCCGTGCCAGCTATGGTGTCACCGGAAACCAGAACGGTGTGACTTCTTACTATATCAACCCTACTTGGTCTTATGGTGTATCAGTATGGCAGGGCCTGAAAGGTAGCGACCGCGCTCAGACTTATAGCCTTACTTCCCCTGGTCTTGTCGACACTGACATCACTTGGGAGCACGTGCACCAGTTCGACACCGGTCTCGACTTCACCCTCTTGAACAGCAGGATCTCCGGTGCGATCGACTACTACAACAACCTCACGACGAACTCCCTGTTCAGCCAGGCTGTTTCCCCGCTTGCGAATATGGCAAACACGACCCACACCCGTAACTGTGCCAAACTTCGCAACACCGGTATCGAGTTCGAGCTCAGCAGCGACATCATCCGCAACAAGGATTTCAACTGGAACGTGAGCCTCAACCTCACCCACTTCCGCACCATCCTCGTGGATGTTCCTGACAGCCAGCTTCCCGTCTGGGATCCTAAGACTTCTGAGCTTCCTGAAGGAACATGGACAGCCGCTTCAGAGACTTGGGCCGCCACTGGTGGACAGAACGCCGGCCAGGGTAAGCTCTATCTCCGCGGCGAGGGCCGTGACATCTACAACCTCTATCTTTACAAGTATGCAGGTGTTGATGAAACCTCTGGTCTTCCTATGTACTGGCACCATGTGACCTATGCCGATGTCAACGCTGACGAAAAGGGTAATTACGCTCACGGCGGACGTTACACCAACTATAAAGAAGGCGAGGATGTGAAGACTCTTGTCTCCGCTGACGCCTCCCAGTACGAATACGGTTCAGCCACTCCTGACATCATGGGTGGTCTTACCTCCAGTTTCCGCTGGAAGAACTGGGATCTCAGCACCGTTTGGGCATTCCAGCTCGGTGGTAAGTTCTTCTCCCGTGAGTTCGGTGAGATGATGTACCGTACCAGCTCCCTTGCGGCTGATTGGAACAAGGGTGACAGCTGGGTCGCCAAAGAGACAATCGGTGCTACCTTCAGCGAGTCCAATACCGGCGCCTACTTCCCTATGCAGTGGTGGGCTAACGGTCGTACCTGCCGCTATGACGGTGACACGATCGGAAGCTGGCAGTTCACTAACATGGCTCTCTTCAACGCTTCCTACCTGCGTCTGAAGAACGTCACACTCGGATACACTCTTCCTAAGAAGATTACTGAAAGAGTTCATATTGGCGGTCTCCGCGCTTATGTGTCGGCTGACAACCTGGTCTTCTTCTCCGCCCACAAGGGTATTGATCCTTCTCTGTCAGCAGTCGGTGGTTACGATGTCGCCCAGTGCGTTTATCCACAGATGGCGAATGTGATCTTCGGAATCAAGCTTGATTTTTAATTAATAAGACACAGAGATATGAAAACACATAAAATAATTTCTATTGCTGTTGCTCTTGGTCTTCTGGTTTCTTGCGGTGACCGTCTTGAAGTCACCAACCCTAACAAGTTCACTGTCGAGGATATCAATGAGAATATCTTCCTGAGTGGTGATGAGTCGAAGATCAAACTCGCTCTCGAAGGTATGGCTAACACCATGCCTACGCAGATGATGGTGTACGACACCAAACTGACCAAGGGATATGGAAACCGCTGGTCAGCCGACGCCACCCATAAGCTTGCCCACGACATGCTCATCGGTGACATCGTTTCCGGTCCTGACGCCGGTCATGCCGGTGTTTTCTCGAACTGGTATTCTGTCGCTAACGACTTCCCTTACTATCGTTACAACGCTGATGTGGTCGCCAATTACGCCAACTACATCTCAGCTTGTATCAAGATTTCCAACGCTGTCAAGGTCATGCAAAACATCTCCGAGGAGACGGTCGAGAAGTCCTCTGGCGCCACCCAGGCCATGTTAAAGGACTACCGTGCCCGTTGCCTTGTGGTTTATGCTCTCGGTTACATGGAGCTCATGGAGATATATACGGATCTTACCGATCCTGATTCAACGACCGCCAAGGGATGGCCGATCTACGAGAACTATGCCTATAATACTCCTGTCGCTCCGCTGAGTGTCAAGGAAACTTGGGATAGGATCATCACCGATCTCCAGACCGCTGTCAAATACTTCAACGAGTCCATCGGCTACACTCAAGGCAGCACAGAAAAAGAACTCTATGACATCGATCTCGGTGTCGCCCAGTTCCTCCTCGCCCGCGCCGCCCTCGACTGCCATAGATGGGACATCGCCGCTGCTGCCGCCAGCGATATCGTTTCCAAATATCCCAACTTCATTTCTGAAGCCAACTGGGGTATGTCGAACGAGAAACTCGCCAGCGTGGCCCAGCTTACCGCTGGTCACGGCTTCGTGGATGGTTTCAACTCTGACGAGAACGCTTTCTTCAACTTCAAAGTCAACCCCGAGGCTATCTTCGGATGGGAGGCTTCCGAGTCTGTCGGAGCGAACGTGACCCGTAAGAGCGCCATTCCTTACGTCCTTCAGAACCCGTTGCTGAACGGCAACATGCAGAGCGCTTGGCAGATTGACGCCGATCTGTACAACAAGATTCCTGACTCGGATTTCCGTAAGGACCGTATCGCCAGCGCTGATGTGGCTTATCCTTTCTATACCGTCAATACGGTCGGTGCTGACACCACCTTCCACGCAGGAATCGTGGTTCCTAAGTACACGAACCTGAAATTCGCGGCCACAGAGTCCAGGGACGGCAAGACCATCCATGACAATTCCACATGGCTCACCGATTATCCTTACTATCGTTCTTCAGCCGCATATCTGATGCTTGCTGAGGCTTACGCACAGCAGGGTAACACTTCTGGTGCCAAGTCCACTCTTGACAGGCTGCTCGCAGCCCGTACTAAGAACGGATCAAATCCGATGACAAGCACAGGAAGCCTTGAGGACGTGAAACTCCAGTGGAGAATCGAGTTCTGGGGCGAAGGCGATTGGAGCTTCCTCAACGCAAAGCGCTGGGGAGACATCTCCAATTACCGCAAGGGTTCCAACCACTGGACGAAGAGTGCTAATCCTACCCTCATTTGGGAGGTCCCTGAGGAAGAGACAATTGGTAATCCTTACTGGAATTAATAGCATTCTAAATAATCTCTGAAAGGGGGACGGGTCCTTAGTGAATCCGTCCTCTTTTTTGTATATTCGCGTAATGACGAAGCATAGTCTCACCTGCCTGATACTCTCAATTCTGAGCCTGATGACCGCCTGCAAGTGCGAGGCGCCATCATCATTTGATCCGGAAAAAATCATCGAGTCTTATCTCGATGACGATCACCAGGTAGATTATTTGAAACTCTCTCGCCTGAATATGGCTCTTGCCGAGACCGGACAGCTGGCCGACAAGGCGTTCACCTACACTCAGGCAGGGTCGGACGGTATCCTTGTGCCTTGGAATATGACAAAAGAGACAGGTAAGCTCCTGAGTGACAC
The DNA here is from genome assembly GCA_900320365.1 of uncultured Bacteroidales bacterium. Taxonomy (GTDB): domain Bacteria; phylum Bacteroidota; class Bacteroidia; order Bacteroidales; family UBA932; genus Cryptobacteroides. The sequence continues at coordinate 11,281 of ONSC01000018.1, read as the reverse complement.
CTATTGGTCCATGGGACACATCGCATTCGCGCAGAGGATGGCCATGGAGACCAATGTGCTGGATGAACAGGATGCGAACCCGGAAATGGTCAATAGGCTGATAGAGACCAACCTGGTCTATGGAGCATACCCAGTCGCCGAAAAGTACATCGGTATTCTCGAGAACATCCATGGTTGGAAGAATGTCGCCCAAGGTTACAGGCCTTTCCTCAACAATGACGAGGCGGTCGAGGCGGATCCTGTTCTCGGTCCCAAGCGGAGCTGCATACCTAAGACCGATTTCATATCCATGGTCAGGGGCGTCGATGAGGATTTGAAAGACATTATCCGAGCGAATCCAAGTTACCATAAAGCCGTTGAGTATCTTGGAGTCATGTATTTGCTGGACTGCGATATGGACAAGTTCAAGGACATGCTGGACGAATTCTATGGGACAGAAGCCCTTCCTGAGCTTCCTGTCTCTTTTGCCGAGGCCGCATGCATGTTTTCGGAAATTGATAAGGGGTATTGGAAGAAAGTGGGGGTCTCTTCAGAGGTGTTCAAGAAATACAATGATTTCAAGTCCAGGATTGAGAATAAACTATCTCCGGATAAGTACAAGAACACTTTCTGGTACTATATAATGAGAGTGAATAACCAATGAGAAAGGTCGCGTCTCTGTTTTCAATAATGGCCCTGATAGCGGCCTCATGTGTCCCGAAGGTGGAATACCCTGCTCCCGATGCAGCAGAAGCGGCGATATTCCCGGACTACAAGGCTGTCACGGTACCCCCGAATATCGCCCCTTTGAATTTTTCGCTTGGAGAAGGAACCAAAGGTGTCGCCATTCTTGAGAACGCCGGAAAGAAATTAGTCCTTAAATCCAGAAAGGGCGGGTTCAGCATACCGGAAAACAGTTGGAGAGAAATCGCTATGCCAGGTTCGGAAATATCTGTGACTGTGGAGATTAAAGAAGGAGGTAAGTATGTGTCCAGAAGTCCGTTTTCGATTTTCGTGTCAGAAGACAGGATTGATCCATACGTGGCATACCGTCTGATCGATCCGGGTTATGAGACGTGGAACAAGATAGGGCTTTACCAACGTTGCCTCGAGAATTTCTCGGAGACCCCTATCATTACGAACGACAAGACAGACCGGAACTGTATGAACTGCCATTCGTTCAAAGGAAGGGATCCGGGCACGATGATGTTCCACATGAGGGCTACCAACGGGGGAACTTATGTGTGGAAGGACGGCTCCATTGAGAAGCTTAACACGAAGACTCCTCAGACTATCTCGGCCCTGGTATATCCGTATTGGCATCCATCGGGAAAATATATTGCATTCTCTGTCAATGATATAGCGCAGTTTTTCCACTCCACGAACCCAAACCGGATCGAGGTATATGACTACAAATCGGACGTGGTGGTCTACGATGTCGACAACCATCGGGTGTCTTCATCTCCGATGCTCATGGACACGACCAGGATGGAGACATTCCCCTCCTTCTCCCCTGACGGAAAAACTCTTTATTATTGCTCCACAAAGCGGCCTGACATGCCACAGGGGTACAAAGATGTCAAGTACAGCATCTGCTCGATGCCGTTCAATCCGGAGACTTTCTCTTTCGGCGACAAGGTGGACACGGTTTACAACGCCATCAGAACCGGGAAGGACGCGACTTTCCCAAGGGTGTCCCCCGACGGGAGGTTCCTGCTTTTCGCCGAGACTGCTTATGGTTGCTTCGCTATCTGGCACAAGGATTCCGAATTGAGGATGATTGACCTGAAAGACGGCACCTTCCACACTCTGGACGAGGTAAACGGCCCGGATGCGGACAGCTACCACAGTTGGAGCGGCAACAGCCGTTGGATCGTATGGGCCAGCAGGAGGATTGACGGCCTGTATTCCCGCCTGTTCATCGCCCACATCGACAAAGATGGAAAGGCCTCCAAACCCTTCCTGATGCCCCAGAAGGACTTGGAACACGACAGGATGCTGATGAAATCATATAATGTGCCTGAGTTTATCTCCGGGCCAGTTCTTTTCGATCAGGACGAAATGGCCGACATGGCCAAAAACAACCCAGGCACAGACGTGACATTCAAGTGATCACAAACAATACAAATCATGAAAAGAATCCTGACCTTCCTCACCGCCGCTCTGATCGCTGTTTCAGTCAGCGCCCAGGAGAAAATCTTTCAAGCCTCCTCTTTCGGCGTCAAGTCCGACGGCATGACTCTCAACACAAGATCGCTCCAGGCCGGTATTGACTTCATCAGTTCCCATGGCGGCGGCGTTCTGGAAATATCGGTCGGTCGCTACCTTACGGGCAGTATCCACCTCAAATCAAACGTCGAGTTGAGGCTCCTCGAAGGTGCTGTCATTGTCGGATCAACCAATCCATACGACTACGATATGGTCGAGGGCAATTATGGACTTCTCCTGGCAAAAGGTCAGAAGAATATTTCCGTAAAAGGGAAGGGTGTCATCGACGGTAGGGGATTTGACTGCGCACTCAATTTCCTGAATCAGGTCCATCTGGGGTTTCTTGAGGACACAACCAAGAACGACAGAGTCACTAAAAGGCCCAAACTCATATATTTCCGTGAGTGTGAAAACATGGAGATCGAGGGTGTGAACCTTCGGAATTCCGCAGAATGGACCCTTGTCACCGACCAGTGCGAGAACCTCACAATCAGCGGAATCCTGATGGATAGCAAGAACTATTGGAACAATGATGGTCTTGACATCGTGGACTGTCGCCACGTCTTGATAAAAGACTCATTCATAGATGCTTCCGATGACGCCATCTGCTTCAAGTCCCACTCTGCCGCCCACCTTTGCGAGGACATAGAGGTAAGGAATTGTGTGGCTCGTTCCAGCGCCAGCGCCATCAAATTCGGAACCGTATCAAAAGGAGGTTTCAAGAATATACGGCTAATCAACAACAAAGTCTTCGACACCCACCGATCCGCTATCACCATCCAATCCGTTGACGGTGGCGAGATCGAGAATATCCTTGTTGACGGCCTAGAGGCTGTCAACACCAGTAACGCGATTTACCTACGTACCGGAATCCGCTGGAATAACGGCAAAATGGGTTACCTTAAGAATATTACTCTCTCAAACATAAAAGTGCAAGTACCACTGGGAAAAGCCGACGCCGGCTACAGCTATGAGGGTCCTATCGAGGACCTTCCCAGAAATGTCTCTCCCTCCGGGATCGTCGGTATTCCTGAACTGCCTATCGAGAATGTAACCTTGAAGAACGTGGAAATCATTTATCCAGGAGGCGGCAACAAGCTATACGCCTATCGGGGCACCTCTCCTGAGGAATTGGACAGCATCCCCGAGATGATTGACACCTACCCAGAATTCTCTCAGTTTAAGGAGCTTCCGGCTTGGGGACTATTCATCCGCCACGCCAAGGGAATCACTCTTGAAAATGTCCGCCTAGTGGCAGAAGCCAAGGATTACCGCCCCGCCGTCGTGGCTGACGATGTAGACGGTCTAGTGATAAAGGACCTCAAGACCGACGAGCCCGGCTCGAAAAACAAGAAACAGATCGTCAAGCGTAACGTAAAATAAACGTGAAAAATGAAACGCTCTTTGTTGATTCTGGCCTTGCTGGCCACCTCTTTTGTCTCTTTTGCCGGGCAGCCGCTCGAGCCCGCTTATTCTGCCGGAGCGGCCTCCGAGCTTAGGCCGTACTCAGCCGCAGCGGAGCGAGGATGGACTCGGCCGGGCTCGGACGGCCGTCCGGCTAATACTGCTACCGCCGGAACAGCAATTAAGTTGAGTGACGGACACAACGTCCTGGTGGATGTGTGTGATGATGGGATATTCAGAATCAGGATCAGCCCACGGAAAGAGTTCGAGGAGTCGCTCCTTGAGCGCTACGGCTGCATCAAGACCGACTGGAGCCTCGTGAAAACCACCCAGACCACAAAAGGAAACGAATGGACTGTGGCCACGAAGTCATATTCATTGACAGTCAACAAGAAGACTGGCGCCATCACCCTTAAGGACGCCAAGGGCGGCTACGTAATTCGTGAAGTCAAGGTTCTCGGCAACGGGGACAAAACCTGCAAGGACCTGCGTGAGATCATCAACAAAAAATGGGAGGACCTCAACGTGGTCAGCAACGGTGGAGGTATCATCGGAGACGACAAGGAATTCGCCAAGATGGACAAGAGGGAGATTCCCGGGGCTATGGAAATCTGCGCCATTTCGATAAAGATGGAGGATGGTGAGCGATTCTACGGCGGTGGCAGCACGAGCCGTGACCATATCCAACATAGGGGCGAGCTTCTCCGGATGTGGGTCACCTATCAGCACACCGAGATCCCGATGCCCTTCATGATGAGCTCCCGGGGTTGGGGAATATACGACAACACCACCCGAAAGAGTTTCTTCGACGTGGGAAGCTTCCAGAAAGATCGTTTCAACATAGTCAACGCCTACGATGAGGCCGACTTCTACCTGATGGCAGGAGAGGATATGCCGGCGATACTCAACGCCTACACCACAGTCACCGGCCGCACCTATGTGCTTCCCAAGTGGGCCTATGGCCTGTGCTTCGGTCCGAACATGCGTGAGGATCAGTGGGATATCCTGAACGATGCCGTCTTCTTCCGTCAGTTGCAGGTTCCCTGCGACGTATTCTGGCTGGAACCGCAGTGGATGGCGAAACGTTATGATTTCACTACCAAGAAGCGCTGGAACTATGACAGGTTTTCCCCGGAACCCTACTGGGTCCAAGACCAATACCCTAAACAACTACACCACAGGCTCTTCATCGGAAAGCTCCGTTCCATGGGCTTCCACCTCGGCCTCTGGCTATGCGAGGAATATGACCTGAGCCTTGTTGAAGAGGATCTTGTGGCACTGCGGGAGGGTCGTGACACCTCCGGTCAGGAGCACTGGATGGACCATTTGAAGAATTTCATGGACCAGGGCGTTGAGGGCTTCAAACTTGATCCTGCCCGCACTATTGACAATCACCCGGACTGGCCATACTACAACGGCAAGACCGACGCTGTGATGCACAACCTCAACCAGGTGCTGCTTCCAAAGCAGATGGCAGAGCTTGGCAGAAACTACAACAACCGCAGGACATGGCACCACTACTGTGGTGGATGGTCCGGCACTCAGCATTGGACAGCGTCAACCTCGGGTGATAACGGCGGAGGAAAAACCGCATTGTACGACCAGCTGAACCTCGGAATGAGCGGCTTCCTCAATACCTCATGTGACGTGATGAGCGTTCCACGCGACCTTGAGATGCCTTCTCTTCATTTCGGTCTGTTCCTTCCTTGGGTCCAGATAAACAGCTGGTTCTCAATGATGCAGCCGTTCTATTACGACAAGCCCGAGCAGGACATCTACCGTTTTTATGTCAAGCTTCGTTACTCACTGGCCCCGTACATTTATTCCATGGCGCTGGAGGCCACCCAAGATGGCATGCCCATCGTCCGTTCCATGCCGCTGACCTTCCCAGAGGATCGCAACTGCGACGACATGACCTACCAATACATGTTCGGTCCATGGTACTGTGTGGGAATATTCACAAATGAGATTTACCTCCCGAAGGGCACTTGGACAGACGCCTGGACAGGCGAGAGGATAGTCAGCAAGGGTGAGACCCTCACCAGGGAATATCCCGCCGACAGGGCCGGACTCCTTTTCGTCCGTGACGGAGCGATCATCCCTACCCAAGGAGATGTCTCATACCTCGGCTCCCGTCCGTTCGAAAAAGTCACTTTGAATATTTATCCTTGCGGGGACTCGGAGTTCACCCTCCTCGATGACGACGGAGTGACTTATAATCACGAGAAAGGAGCTATCGCTTCAACACGTGTCGAGTGCCATGAGAAGAATGGTGTCTCGAAGATAATCGTCAATCCTGTGGTTGGTTCCTTCGAGGGCATGCCTTCCACCCGAGAATATTCATTCGCCGTGCGGAATGACGGGAAAGCCTCTTCCGTCCTGGTCGGAGGGAAAGAACTGAAGGACTGGACCTTCGAAGGCGGAATGATCCGCTTCTCGCTCCCCCGGACCACCGTTTCTGAAAAGATAGTTATTGATGTTTTGTGATCATATCGCTAACGGTTTATAATGATATGGACAGAAGAGACTTTATAAAAGATTCGGCGATGGTCATGGCCGCAGGCTCAGCGATGGTTATCCCAGGAGTGAACGCTACGGCGAGAATGAAGGATAGTCACCCCGCATCCAGTTACCCCTCGCCCCGAAAGGGATCTGGCATCGCAAAGGATTTCAAGTATAACTCCGATGGTTCATTCAAGGTTCTCCAACTGACTGACACTCACGTGATATTTGGTGACCAAAGAAGTGAGAGAGCCTATGAGAACGTGGAGAAAATGCTCCAAATCGAGAAACCGGACCTGGTGATACACACTGGAGATGTCATTTTCGGCCGCCCGGCCGAGGAAAGTCTTCGCAAGATACTTGGAATCATCGCGGACCACAAGATTCCATTTGCGGTAGCCTTGGGCAACCACGATAGCGAGTTCGGCCTGACCAGGACCGAGGTTCTGGATGTTATCCGCACGATTCCTTATAATATCAATACCCCGGCGGATAAAGGCATCTCAAAAGCCACCAACGATGTTATCACCCTTTCCGGGCCAGGAGGTGTTGACCGGGTGCTGTATCTTTTCGATTCTGGCCGTTTGATTGATATTGAGGGTGGTGGCTACGACAACGTCCATGCGGACCAGATTGAATGGTACGATTCCTACAGCAAGGAATTCACTGCGAAGAACAACGGGAAGCCGGTCCATTCCCTCGCTTTCTTCCACATTCCACCAGCGGAATTCGACTACAGCTTGAGGCTGGCCGGGAACGAAGGTTGGACATTCATCGGCCATATGGGAGAACATATCGGCTGCTCCAAACTGAACTCGGGGCTATTCCAAGCCATGAAACTGAACGGCGACATCCAGGCGATAGTCTGCGGCCATGAGCACAACAACGACTTCGTGATGCAGTATATGGGCGTGATGCTCATCTATGGCCGCTTCAGTGGCTGCGACACCGTCTACAACGACCTCAAGCCCAATGGAGCTAGGGTATTTGAGTTCACCTCCGGGCAGCGTGGTTTCACGACTTGGGTACGACTAAATTCCGGAGAAATAGAGAACAAGGTGTTCCTGGATCCCCCGATGTCAGCCAATTTCAGGGCACATAAAGAGCCTAATGAAAAATGAGACATAATATGAAGAGATTTACGATCCTTCTTCTTTTGCTGGCAAGTCTTGCTTCCTGCGGAAAAAGAGACTGGAAGGATGCGTCGTTACCGGCTGCTGACAGGGCCAAGTTGCTTCTGGGAGAAATGACCCTTGAGGAGAAGGTCGGGCAGATGTGCCAATATGTGGCGCCTTGCTACGTACCCCCGGGACAAGGTTCACCTTACAAGAATATTGACGCCACCGATGAGAACCTTGGCAACAAGGACCTGGCGGACAAGATTCGCCGAGGCGAAGTAAGCTCATTCCTCCATTGCATGACCACAAAGGAAGCCATCGCACTCCAGGAACTCGCTAAAGAAAGCCGTCTGGGGATACCTCTTCTGATAGGTATCGACGCTATTCACGGCAACGCCCTCATAGAAGGCTGCACCATTTATCCTACCAGCATCAACCTAGCCTCCACATTTGACCTTGAGCTAATAGAGAGTATTGGAGCAGAAACCGCATTGGAGATGCGTCAAAAGGGCCTTTACTGGACTTTCGCACCGAATCTGGACGTGGCGAGGGACGCCAGGTGGGGCCGAATGGGAGAGACCTTCGGAGAAGATCCATTCCTGGTGACTGAGATGGGAAAATACTCCATCTGGGGGCTTCAAGGCAGGGACCGGAACTTTGACGAGGGTCATGTTATCGCTTGTGCTAAACATCTTATCGCCGGAGGAGAACCTTTCGGGGGTCTCAATGCCGCTCCTATGGATCTTTCCGAGAGGCAGCTGAGGGAAATTTACCTTCCTCCCTTCGTGGCAGCTGTAAAAGATGCCCATGTAGGGACCTTTATGGCCGCACACAACGAGATCAATGGAATTCCATGCCACGGAAATAGCTGGTTATTAAAGGATTTACTTCGTGATGAGCTTGGCTTCGATGGCTTCGTCGTCAGCGATTGGATGGATATTGAGAGGCTGTATGCGATGCATCATTGGGCTCCTGATTCGACCGAGGCTTTCGTCAGGTCGGTTGAAGCCGGAATAGACATGCACATGCAGGGGGACAATTATTTCGAGGCCGTGATTGATGCCGTCAAGTCTGGAAGGATTCCTATGAAAAGGATTGACGAGGCTGCCGGGAAGATTCTGGAGATGAAGTTCGCGGTGGGTCTGTTCGAGGCCCCACTCCCCTCTTTGGAACCACTTGAGAACGCCTATGAGCACCGCCAGACGGCCCTTACCGCCGCCCGTGAAAGTATCGTCCTCCTAAAGAACAATGGCGTATTGCCACTTACGGCGTCAGGCTCTGGCAGTCCAGACTCCTCGCTCCGCTCGGCCCCTCCCACTCGCAATGCGAGCGGGCCCCTCCCTCTTACGAGCCGAGGGTGGCTACGGTCTGGACTTGCCAGACCTGACGCCGTCAGACGGCTCTTTGTCGTTGGGCCGAATGCGGACAGTCAGACAATCCTTGGAGATTGGGCGGCGCCGCAGCCAGATTCGCTGGTTATCACCGTCCTAGACGGCCTCAAAGCTGAGTTCCCAGGTGTCACGATCGACACGATGTGCTTCGGCGGGATGATCTCAAACATCGACGCCAAAGGAATAGCCGCCGCCCGTCATAAAGCCTCCGCGGCCGACGTCTGCATAGTCGTCGCGGGAGAAAACTCACAGAGATATTCAGCCTTCGGACGCACTTGCGGCGAGAACTGCGACAGGGACGACATCGACCTGCCTGGAATGCAAGAAGAACTTCTTGAGGCAGTGGCCTCTTCCGGCAAACAGACCATCCTGGTCCTGATGACCGGACGGGCAAACAGTATCGCCTGGGCAAAGGAGAATGTGGATGCGATTCTTAATGTTTGGGAACCCGGTCAGATGGGCGGTCGGGCCATCGCTGAGGTGATCTCCGGCAAGGTCAACCCTTCCGGAAAGCTACCTGTGACGATGCCACGCAGTGTCGGCCAGGTACCTACCGTCTACAATCACAAGCACTCACAGTACTCCCGTCAATTCGCCACCAACGACACCGGTCCCCTCTGGCCCTTCGGCTTCGGACTTTCCTACAGTAACTTTGCTTATTCAGAACCTTCCTTAGACGCTCTTGATACGGTAAGTATAACGGTCACTAACGAGGGACCTTATGACGGGGCTGAGGTTGTGCAGTTGTATATCAGGGACGAATACGCTTCGGTTACAAGACCGGTGAAAGAGTTGAAAGCCTTTAAGAGGGTTTTCCTGAAAAACGGTGAAAGCGCGGAAGTCACATTCGCCATCACCCCCGAAATGCTCCAATGCTTCGGCGCAGAAAACCGCTGGAGCGTCGAGCCTGGAGACTTCACAATCCTCGTTGGATCCTCGTCAGACGACAAGGACCTCCAAGCTGTCACACTCAATGTCAAATAGATAAGGGCTAAAATACCTTCGGAGGAATGGGCTTCCCATTGAAATCCACCGGATACTGGGCACCCGTCTCCTCAAGCTTGGAAATCATCTCCTGAATCATCTTCCGGGCCATGCCAGGCCTCTTGGAAGACAAGTCGTTATTCTCGAATGGATCCTTCTTGAGGTTATACAGCACCCTCTGCGGATTCTCCGGGTGGGTAGGATTATAGTAGTAGATCAATTTCCAATCCCCGTGGCGCCACACCGTGAAATAACTACCACGATGCTCATGAGGAAAATGCATAAGGAACTCGTCCCTATGGTCGGTGGGTTCCGGCCCTCCGTCAAGCAGCCCGGTTATGTCCTGACCGTCAACAACATGCCCCGAAGGAATCCCGACCCCAGCCACAGAGGCGATAGTCGGGTAAACATCACAGATTGACGTGACTTCCGAACGGACCGTATTGCTCTCAATCTTAACCTTTTCCTGAACGGCATTATCCGCCGGAGCAGCCCACGCCACGATGCAAGGCACCCTCATGCCACCTTCGAACTCAGTCCCCTTGATGCCACGCAAAGGAGCGCTTGAGCTATGCTCTCTGTCGGAGCCAAGCAGCAGGCCCGAACCATTGTCTCCCATGAATATCACCAGAGTATTCCCTGCAATCCCTTTCTCGGCCAGATGGTCGAGAATGTCGTTGAGCGACTTGTCCATTCCCTCTATCAAAGTGGCGAACCCCTTAGCGTTAGCGGGCTTGGAAGCATCTCCCTCATAGCGGCTTATGAACCTCGGGTCAGTCTGGTGGGGAGAATGGACAGCATAGTGGGACATATACAGGAAAAACGGGGTCCCGTCCTCCACCGCCGCATCTATCTGCCCCATAGCCTCCAAAGTCAGGGCTTCCGTCAGGAAGGTGTTGGTACCGTGGTATTTGTCCAGTCCGGGAACAGCCCTGGGCTTATAGCCTTTTATAAGCCCATAGCCGTCCTCGCCATAATAACTTCCAGGCTCTCCAATCGAAGATCCGGCAATATTCACGTCGAAACCGATTTTCAAAGGATCGGCCGAAGGAGAGTTGTTATTCCCGAAATGCGCCTTCCCCACATGAATTGTCCTGTATCCCGCTCCGGAAAGAAGGCGAGGGAGAGTCTGCTCCTCAGGAGAGATTCCGTTCCACCCCCATCCGTAAGGGCCGAAGGTGTTGCGGTTGTCGCTTTCGGAATATATCCAATTCGTGGTGTGATGGCGGGCTGAATACTGTCCTGTCATCAAAGAAACCCTGGACGGAGAGCTCACGCTCATTGCGTAACACTGGGAGAAACGAACTCCTTGTGAAGCCAGTCTCTCCATCCCGGGAGTATGATACCAATCGTTGAGAGGGTACCTCTGAGGCACACCAGAACGATCCGCGACAAAGGGCACGCTTGTGTCCATGGCTCCCATGTCATCGACCAGGAACATTATGATGTTCGGCCGGTCTTGCGCGCCAAGAGAGAAACTTCCGGCGAGCAGGAGGGAGGCGGAGGAAATGCGGCGGATGTCTCTGGGGACCATATCACTCCTTGTAAAGTCCGGAACGAGACAGCTGATGGTCAAGATTGGCGAGACCATAGACAACCACTGCGGTGACAGTGGCTGAATGCTCCATGTATTCAGGAATCACCTTGTTGTAAATGTCCCTCTCAGTGTGCCAAATCTCCTGATATTCAAAATTA